>NZ_JBXWOJ010000010.1:0-128486 GCF_059610805.1 Ruegeria sp. CDSC025
AAGGTATTCCTCTCGGCCATCGCTCTCGCTGCTACAGTCCTATTCTGGCTGTAAATCAATGAGTCTGGAGCCTACGGCTTTTCAAAATCTGACGAATGGGCTGACAGAAGCAACCCACCGAGCTAACTTCATTGCAAAGAGGAGGGGTGAATGGGAAGACGTCTCACGACGGTATTGGCCGCCGACATTGTGGGCTATTCCGCGCTGATGGATCAGGACCGTACTGGCACAGTCGCTGCATTAAAGACCTTCCGCGAGGACACGTTTCTCCCGATCGTGGAAGATACCAATGGTTCACTGATCAAAAGCATGGGCGACGGCTGGATCGTCGAGTTTCAATCACCATCTGAAGCAGCAGCTTGCGCGATTGCAGTTCAGTCCGCCCACAGACCTGACCACATCAAACTGCGCATCGGGGTTCACACAGGGGAAGTGGTAACCGATGGCGATGACATTTTCGGCGACGGCATCAATGTTGCGGCGCGTCTGGAGGCTCTCGCGAAGCCGGGACAAGTGCTCTTTTCAGATACGTCACATAACAGCCTTGACCGTAACGATGCGGGATTATTCGACGGCGGAGAGCAAACCGAACTGAAAAACATCACGCGGCATGTTGGAATCTGGTGTTGGCCAAAGGGTACGAAAGCCAATCTCGCGATCAAAGCGGATGTGAGGCCGGGAATCGCAGTGCTCCCATTCGACAATATGTCGGGTGATCCGGAGCAGGAGTTCTTTGCCGATGGCATAACGGAAGACATCATAACTGAGCTATCTCGGTTTCGTTGGTTGATGGTCGTCGCACGAAACTCTTCTTTTGCTTATAAGGGGAAAAGCACGGACATCCGCGACATGGGCCGCGACTTAGGGGTTCGGTATGTACTGGAAGGCTCCGTTCGGCGTTCCGGGCAGCGCGTCCGCATCACGGGACAGCTCATAGATACCGAAAATGGGAGCCATTTGTGGGCGGACCGCTTTGACGGTGTGCTCGACGACATCTTTGATCTTCAAGATCAAGTCACCGAAGACGTAGTTACAGCTATTGAACCATCGGTGCGGCACGCTGAAACAAATCGTGCGCGTGCAAAACCCACCAAGGACTTACAGGCATACGAGCTCTACCTCCGAGCATTATCACATTTCCACTTGCTGACTGACCAAGACAACATAGAGGCAATACGACTGACAAAACTGGCTTTGGATCGAGATCCGGAATACGCCTCCGCAGCGGGCTTGCTAGCATGGCTTCATATCCAACGTCTTGTGCAAGGTTTGGAACCTGTAGATCAGGGACCCAAGTCAGCTGTCGCGGCCGCAGAGCAGGTGCTGCGGAGCGATCGCGCGGACGGCATTGCAAAGGCTTATGCCGCACATTCGATCTCTATGCTGGCACAAGACCTGTCCCGCGCGCGGACAGCCTTTAAGGAAGCATTGTCGGAAAATCCCAACGCGGCGACGGTCCACATGCTCGCCGCTGCAAATCTTTATTTGCTGAATCGCCCTGACAAGGCGCTGGAACATGCAGTCCGGTCTGTCGAACTCAGCCCGGGTGATCCATTGCGGCACGCCGCTTTCATGGGGCAGGGTGCCGCCTTGTTTCACTTGGGACGTTATGAGGAAGCCGCGCAGGCCTGTCGCGAAGCCTTGTCTGTGCGTGCAACCTTCCTGATGAGCCACCTGATGCTGATTGCCTCGCTTGCTGAGCTCGATGACATAGATGCGGCAAAAACAGCGGCTGTCAAATTGAACGAAATCGCTCCGAATGCGGCTTCGATAACCGAGACAACACGTTTACCATTATTCTCTATTCCAACCTGCGCTGATCGCTGGCGCAGCGGGTGGAAAAAAGCAGGGTTGCAAGTGTGAAGGCAAACGGCACCCCCCCGGTTCCGACAACCATGCATTCGGTAAAGGATGTTTCGCCTTTGTCTTGAAAATCAGTCGCTGACCAAAACTCTGCCTGGCTGGCCCTCCTCATGGACACGGAACACCAAAATGGTTGCCCCTTCGTCCCCTGAGCGAGCGGTGTGCACTTTCTTCAACGGAACGACGCCTACGTCACCTGAAAAAGCTTCTTGTTCGCCTTCGCCGTCTAGGATGAGGGTGACGCTGCCCTGCAGAATGTAGGCAAATTCTTCACCGGGATGCCAATGCATTGGTAAAGTGAGGTTTGGTGGTAGGGCAACATGGCTCACGACAACCTCCAAGCCCTCAGTGCTTTTGAGCGACTCGGTTAGCAAGTCCTGAATAAGCGGTTTTTGCAAAGTCGCTGGATCCCGCACATCGTGCGACATAGCCGCTGCGGCACCAGTCAAGACAATCAAAAAAGCAAATATGATTGGTTTCCACAATCTAATCCCCTCCTACTTTTAGAAGATGATGGCATTGGGACCTTTTCGAAATCAATGCTGGTGTGCACGCGGTTAACTGCGGCGTTCCAAATTGTTGTGTCAAAGGCTGTTCCAGGGTCCGCAAAGTTCGCGGAGCGCTTCTTAGTGGACGGTGCGGCGAGTGGCGGCTTAGTCCGCTCACCTACCATTTGCCGCTCGGGTCTGAACGTCCGGAATGTGCGGTTCGCTACGTGCCGCACATGCAAAAGTCCGAAGCTCGGTCGACGGCAGGTAAGGGCTCTTACCACCAATCGATGACCACCGCGGAGAATGGCGGCAGTGAGCCCAACCTGTACCTTGGATTTTTTCGCTGCGTGCGCTCGCAACACGGAAAATTCTGGGCACGCACAAATTCTTGTATCACGGCGCAGCGCTGAATTCGGCCATTCAAATATTGCATAGCAAGAATGTGCGCCCGGATTCACAGGATGTAGACTAAAGCAGTGATCCGTGAAAATCCGTGCAAGCGTCGGCCCACCGGACCGGTGCTTCCACGGTGGGGCTGACGCGCCTTGATTCTGTTCTGGGGTGCATCACAACCTATGTCCGCCAACGAACTCAAAGCGGTTCAATGCATGCACCGAGAACTCAAGTAGAGTGGGCTTCGGACAGCAGGCATCCGATTCGATTGTACAATTGTCTCGTTGGCGTGGTGCCGATGATTGGGTGCGGAGGGCGGATTGGAGGGCACATTATGCCTAGAGTTCAACTTCCCGCAGTCACCCCAAAGCGCAGAGCATGGAACAAGGGGCGGATCATCGGCCAGAAACGCCCCTTGTTTCCCAAGCAAGTCTGGGCGATCCGTGCTTGAGAACGGGTTTCAGTGGTCCAGAGCAAAACCAAGAAACCAGTACAATTCGAACTGACGGAAAACACACGGGATACGGTTCATGCTTGGGTCAAGTCGCCAGAGATGATGGGCTGTAGCTTCATGTTTCCGAGCCGTTTCCTCGAGCGACCCCATATCTCAACGCGTCAGTTTGGTCGGCTTGTCCGGGATTGGGTGACAGCGATTGGATTGGAACCGAGCGGTTACGGAACCCATTCACTCCGCCGAACCAAAGCAGCGGAGATTTACCGTAAGACAGAGAATCTCCGTGCAGTGCAGCTTTTGCTGGGTCACACTAAGATTGACAGTACATTGCGTTACCTTGGCGTTGAGTTGGAAGATGCTCTCACTATTGCGAAGCAGATTGAAATCTGACCCGCGTCGGCGAATGGCACTTGCCGTTCGCCGGTTTGGAACAGACTTACGGCCTTGAAGCGGCGAAACCGGTTATGAAGGGAAGATTAGTATACAGATCACCCTGCCATTGCGTACTACAAAGACGTGCTTGCGGTCAGCTTTTCGAGTGATAGTTCCGGCTTTCGCGCGCTCAGTTTGACGGCACCGCGCTCCATCACGACGAAGGCATCCCCAAGATCATAGGCGAAGGACAGATACTGTTCGACTAGGACGATCGCGATGTTCCCGCGTTCCTTCAGAATGCGGATGGTGCCGCCGATCTGCTGGATGACGTTCGGCTGGATACCTTCGGTCGGTTCATCCAGAAGAAGCACTTTCGGGTTCGACACCAGCGCGCGCGCGATCGCCAGTTGCTGTTGCTGGCCGCCTGAAAGGTCACCGCCCCGCCGTTGCAGGAACTTCTTCAGAATGGGGAACAGATCAAAAATCTCGTCCTTCACCTTGCGTTCGCCACTTGGCAGGCAGGCAAATCCCGTCTCAAGGTTTTCCTGCACCGTCAAAAACGGAAAGATCTCGCGCCCCTGGGGCACATAGGCAACGCCCTTCCGCGCAAGGTCAAAGGCCTTCAGCTTTCCGATGCTTTGGCCGTCCAGATCATAGTCGCCCCCCGACCGGGGATGGGTGCCCGCCAGCGCCTTTAACAGCGACGTCTTGCCTACGCCATTAGTGCCCATCAAGCAGGTGACCTCGCCCTGGGCCGCGTCGAAATCCACGCCGTTCAGAATTTGGCTGCCGCCATAGTGCAGCGTCAGATCGCGGATGCTGAGGAAACTATCGGCCAAGGTACACCTCGATGACTTGCTGGTTCTTGGTGACGTGATCGATCGAGCCTTCGGCCAGAACCGAGCCTTCGTGCAGCACGCTCACTTTGCAATCCAAACGCCGTACGAAATCCATGTCGTGTTCCACTACGACGACAGCGCGGGTCTTCGCCGCGTCCCGCAAAATTTGCGTGGTCTTCTGACGTTCTGCGGTCGTCATGCCTGCCGCAGGTTCGTCCACCAGCAACAGCTTCGGTTCCTGTGCCAAGAGCATCCCGATCTCCAACCATTGCTTTTGCCCGTGGGACAGCTCGCCAGATTTCCGTGACAGAACCGCGTCCAGCCCAATGACGTCCGCCAGTTCTTCGACCCGGGCAAAGTCCGATGTTTCGGGTTTGAACAGCAGCACGGCCAACGGCGACCGCGACTTTTTCAGCGCCATCATCAGGTTGTCTTGAACTGTCTGATCCTCAAACACCGTGGGTCGCTGGAACTTGCGCCCGACCCCTTCCATGGCGATCTTGCTTTCCGATTTGCCCAGCAAGGACACGGGCGGTTCGCCCCAAAGCACATGGCCCTCGTCAGGCCGGGTTTTGCCGGTCACCACATCCATGAAGGTGGTCTTGCCCGCGCCGTTCGGGCCGATGACCGCCCGCAATTCGGCCCTGTCAATGCTGAACGACAGGTTGTTCAGCGCCTTGAACCCGTCAAAGCTGACCGACACGCCCGAGACTTCAAGAAGCGCGCTCATGCATCTGCCTCCTTTTCTCTCAAAGAACCGTGGCCCGGCCCCAGGTCGCGCCCATGCCGATTGGGGTTGCGACGCGCTGCCAAGGTGTCGAACAGCCCTCCAATGCCTTTCGGTGCGAAAAGCGTAACCGCCACGAAGGACAGCCCCAACAGGACGGTCCACCAATCGACCCATTGAATGCGATACCCGGCGATGTTCAGGTCAGGGGCTTGCCCGCCGGTAAACCAGGTCGACAAGAGCGAGACGAAAGCCGCGCCGATCACGGCTCCGTACAATCGCCCACGCCCGCCGATGGCCACCCAGACCGCCAGATAGATCGAGGCAATCGGCGCCAGTTCCGCCGGGTTGATGATGCCCGCCTGTGGGTAGTAGATTGCGCCTGCAATGCCAGCGAGCACGGCCGATACGGTGAAGACAAACAGCTTGAACGCCTCGACTGGATAGCCAAGGAAGCGCACCCGCGCTTCGTCGTCCCGAATGCCCCTGAGGACCGAGCCGAACTTGCCCGATACCATCCAAGTCGCCAGCACGTATCCAAGTCCCAGGGCCAGGGCCGAGGCCCAAAGGAACCAGACCGAAACGATGGCCTGACTAGTGCTCTCCAACCCCGGCAGGTTCTGCAGGCCTGACAGACCGTTGTTGCCGCGCAATCCGCTGTCGTTTTGGAACAGGTACAGTGACAGCGCCAGCGTCATCGCTTGAGTCAGGATCGACAAGTACACACCTGTCACCCGGCTGCGGAAGGCCAGCCAGCCAAAGACCAGCGCCAGAAGCCCCGGCGCCAGTACGACGGCGGCCAGTTGCAGCGGCAGTGAATGGGCAAAGGCCCAGATCGGCGGAAATTCCGAGGCTCCGACGACACCGAAGATCTGGCCAGCGATCCCGCTGGAGACCTCTTCGGGCGTTGGCGGCAGCCCTCCGGCGGCGAGGCTCTCGACGACGATCAGACGCGTCCGCTCGTACATCAGCCACATGCCTATCGCGTAACCGCCCATTCCGAAGAAGGCCATATGCCCAAGGGACAGGATACCGCAATAGCCCCAGACCAGATCCATCGCCAGCGCGACGAGGCAGAGGCACAGGGTCTTGCCCAGGGTCTTGACGAAACTGGTCGAGATGACGCCGATACCGAACCCTTCGGACAGGATCGTCACGCCCAGGGTGAACAGCCCCAGACAGGCCAGAAAGATAAGCACCGACGGATAACGCACCACGAAAGGTGTGCGACGCACAGGGCCTGCTGTCAGTTCCGCCATGCTCATGCCTCCGCCGCCCGGCCTTTAAGCGCGATGATCCCCCGCGGCCGGAATTGGATGAAGAGGATGATGAAGAGGATCATATAGGTCTGTGCGGCCAGTGTGTTCGAGGGGTTCAGCCATTCGATCCCTTTTTGCAGCGAGCCAACCATGGTCGCGCCCAGAAGCGTGCCCCAGATGTTGCCAACGCCGCCCACGACCACGGTCATGAAGCTTTGCACGATATAGTCCGCGCCCATCTCGCTGGTCACTTTGGCGTAAAGCCCAATCGCCACACCCGCAATCCCGGCAATACCCGAGCCGAAGCCGAAGGTTAGCATGTTGATCCTGTCAGGGTTGATCCCCATCGAGGCCGCCATGCGGGGGTTCTGCGTCACCGCCCGCACTTCCAGCCCCAATCGAGTGCGGTTCATGACGAAAAGGAATAGCGCCATGAACAAAAGCGCCAAAACGAAAATTGCGATCCGGATATAGCTGATCGACACGATGTCATTGAACACCAGCGATCCGTCCAGCCAGCCGGGCGAGGTGAGGGGCCGCGCTTGCGTGCCGAAGATGTTCTTGGCGATCTGTTGCAGGGCAATGGAAATCCCGAAAGTCGCCAGAAGCGTCTCCAGCGGGCGATGGTAGAGGTGGCGGATCACTAGCCGTTCCATCGTGACCCCTGCGCCGAAGGTGACGGCAAAGGCCAGCGGCAAGGCGACGATAATGGAAATCGTGTAATCCGGGATGATCTGCTGGACGACGTAGCCGGTGTAGGCGCCCATCATGATGAACTCGCCATGGGCCATGTTGATCACGCGCATCACGCCAAAGGTGATAGCAAGACCGATGGCGGCAAGAAAGTAGATCGAAGCGAGCGACAGGGCGTCAAGGCCAAGGTCAAATGCCTGGTTGAATGCCACCTTGTTTTCGATGCCCGTCAGCACCGCCGCCGCGGCAACGGCCACTGAAGGCGAGCCGCTGTAGCGTTCGTAGAACGTGAAGCCTGCCAGGGTTTCATCCACCTCGGCTTCGGTGGCCACAGGGTTTACCACGCCCTGTTCGGCCAAAGCTTCATAAGCAAGGTCGCGTGCGTCTTCGCTGTTCAGCGTCGCCACCTGAACCCCCGCGACCGATCCCTCCGAGATGTTGGCCAAAAGCGCGTTCCGCTTGTCGTACCGGTTGATCCGGGGCTTCGCCAGATCGGCGGCAACCAGAAGGTCATAGGCGGACTCGCGCGGCAGGTCGTCGCTGCCGACGGTCAGGATGCGGGCGATGTCATCGCCCTCGGGTGCTTGTGCCGAAGCCTCGACCTTCACGGCCAAAAGCGGGTTCAATACGGCCCGGACATCGACACCAAGATCGCCGTCAAACTGCTGGATGGCAGCAATCCTCTCCTCGTCGGTCGCGCCGAAGCGGATTGTCAAAAGTCCCTGAAGGCGTTCCATGCGACTTTGCACAGACTGGTCCGTTTCGTCGGGCAGAACTTTGGTCAGGGCCACAAGATGGGACGCCTCCGAGTCACGCTCGATCGCATTCAGGGCCTGCATCTTTTCGGCAAAGGACCCAGATAGTTGGAATTGCACCAGGGCCGCGCCGATCATGCCGCGAATGCCGCTGTTGGGTTTCAACTGTTTGAAGTCACGGGCAACGAAAGTGCCAAGTTCCGCGCCATCGGCAAAGTCGAACGCCGTCAAATCCTTGTCCGAGGCTTCGCCATAGACGAAAAGCCCGGTGTCCTTGTCGCGCCACATCTCTTTGTTTTGCCAGCGTTCCAGCACGACCTGGGCCTCGGCCAGACCACTGGCGGCAAGCGCGTCGATGGCAGGACCGATGGTCTTGCGCGAGGATTTGGCGATGATTTCGCCATGTTCTTGCAAAAGTTGCTGGATCGGTGCCTCGGCGTTCTGCGCCGAAAGTGGCAAGGCAAGAGCGCACAGAAGCACCGACATGAAACCGATGTTGAACCGACGTATAAGCGACATGGATAGTTTAGCCCCCGTAAGGCGTTCTGGGGGCGACATGCGCCGCACCCGTAGGGTGGGATTTCAACCCACCATGCTTAGTAGTTCGACTTGATCTGAACGCAGGACGACGTTTCGGTGTTGTACATCCCGCAATCGAGTTCCGCCCAATCGGATTTCAGCACCGCCGATTCCGGCAGGAAATCCGTCCAGGCATCGCCCGGCACTTCCTCCGTCTGGCTGATGATGTCGAACTGACCATCCTCGGTGATCTCGCCGATCAGAACCGGCTTGGCCAAGTGGTGGTTCGGCAGCATGACAGCGGTGCCACCAGTCAGGTTCGGGAATTCCTGCCCGTACAAGGCGGAGCGCACGGCATCGACATCGGTGGTACCTGCTTCGGTCGCCGCATTCACCCACATGTTGAAGCCGATGTAATGCGCCTCCATCGGGTCATTCGTCACACGCTCGTCGCCCATGCGGGCTTTCCAGGCTTCGACCCATTCGGCGTTGGCATCGGTGTCTGCTGACTGGAAGTAATTCCAGGCTGCGAGGTGACCAACAAGGTTGGAGGTGTCGAGACCCGACAATTCTTCCTCGCCGACCGAGAAGGCCACGACGGGAATGTCGTCGGCGCTGATGCCAGCAGCCGCGAGTTCCTTGTAGAAGCCCACGTTTGCGTCGCCGTTGATCGTTGAAATCACGCCGACTTTCTTGCCATCCGCACCAAGAGCCACGACGTCCGAGACGATCTTGGACCAGTCAGAATGACCAAAGGGCGTGTAGTTGACGAAGATGTCGTCCTCGGCGATGCCCTTCTGCTGAAGATAGCTTTCCAGGATGTTGTTCGTCGTCCGGGGGTAAACATAGTCGGTGCCCAGAAGCGCGAATTTCTCAACGCCAAGTTCTTCCAGAAAGTAATCCGTCGCCGGGATTGCCTGCTGGTTGGGGGCGGCACCGGTGTAGAAGACGTTTTTTGAGGATTCCTCGCCTTCATATTGAACCGGATAGAACAGAAGTCCGTTCAACTCTTCGATCACAGGTAGAACCGATTTCCGCGACACGGATGTCCAGTTGCCGAAAATCACGTCAACCTCGTGTACCGAAATCAGCTCGCGCGCTTTTTCGGCAAAGAGCGGCCAGTCCGACGCCGGGTCGACCACGACGGCCTCCAACTCGCAGCCCAGAACGCCGCCTTTGGCGTTTTGCTGTTCGATCAGCATTTCCATCGTGTCTTTTAGTGTTGTTTCTGAAATCGCCATGGTTCCGGACAGGGAGTGCAGCACTCCCACCTTGATCGGGCAGTCTTGCGCCATGGCCGGCAGCATCGAAGCGGCCAGGACGGCAGCAGAACTAAGAAGTGTCTTTTTCATCGCAGTTTTCCTTCAGGCACTGCGCGGGGAAGCGTTGCTTTCAAGGGTGTGATCCCCCATATGCCCCCCACGCAATCTAATTGCGGAGTGCGGTGGTGTTTTGGAATTGCAAGGCCAGCACCATCGCACGTTCAACGGGATTTGTGTGATCCCGGAAGAAGTCGTTCCATGGAAATTGCTGCGACTGCGAGATCAGCGGGGGTTGGAAAACGGCCCCTGGCGTCAATCCGTCAAAAATTGCGCAGACTTTCGCGGGTTCGCCATTTTATTGTGCGAAAGAAACGCCAAATCTTTGGGCGCTTCAGCTTTCAAGCAAGAATCCTGTGCAATAGACGATCTCGGCCCGGGCACGCCGCACCGCCCATTTGGAGCGATCCGCATCGTGTGAGAATCTGGCGGCGGACAGCAATTTCGCATGCGCCATCTTGGCGTCGATACGCAGGTGAAGGGCATGACGTCGTTGATCGTCGGGCACCGTCGTGTTCAGAAGGTCGATGAACTGCGCCCGGCGATGCGCGATCTGATCCGTGCGGTCATCATTCATAAGCCAGGCATGTTCCAACTCGGCCGAGAACCGTCCTGCACATGCCGCGAATGAAGACATCAGGGGATCATCTGCCGCCGGACTTTGCTTCGGCAGGATAAGAAGCAGGACCAGAAAGGTTTTCAAACTGCTCATGATCCGATCATGAACGACCTAAGAGTCAGCAATCAAGCTTTCTGCCGCCTTATGGCTAACGCACACTTAACAGACGAAGTCCCTGTCACCCGTTCGACACGTCATTCAGGCATTTCCGTGTCGGCATCTCATCATTGCTGAACTTCTGGGCGAGCGGGGTCACTTTCGCACAGCAAATAGGCAGAACTCCGGGATTGGTCTTTTTCCCGGCGCGCAGCGGTGGATCACCCCCCAATCTGCATGGTGAACCATGCGGGTCGAGTACCGGGGGCGACAAACGCATGGGTCAACCACATCTGGCATCACGAGAGGCGAACACCGCCCCGAGATCCATCGGTGCCATGACCTTGTCGACCAAATGCCGTGACGGACGTACGGGCATAGACCGCTTCAGAACCTCGGGCGCTAGCAAGGTGGCTTTTCCGCGTCGCAAGGATGCCGTCGAAGCCATTGTGCTGAACACTTCGGGCGGATTAACAGGCGGCGACCGGTTTGAGGCTTCGGCCAGCGCCGGGCCGGACAGCCACCTGATCCTGACAACCCAAGCCGCAGAACGTGCCTATCGCAGCACATCTGGCGCTGCGTGTGTCAGCACGCGCCTGTCTGTCGCCATGGGCGCGGTACTGCATTGGTTGCCGCAAGAGTTGATCATGTTTGACGGTGGTTGTCTCAACCGTCGCCTTGACGTGGACGTCACCGACGGAGCCGAGGCCGTGCTGGTCGAACCCGTCGTCTTCGGTCGCCGCGCCATGGGCGAAACCCGTATCTCGGGCAGTTTTCGCGACCGGATCACCCTGCGCCACGATGGTCGCCCGATCTATTGGGACCGCATTAACCTGACCGGATCAATCAGCGCCAGTCTTGACCGTCCGGCCATCGCAGGCGGCATGACCGCCCTTGCCAGCGCCCTTTACTTCGGCCCGCGTGCCGAGGCGCTTTTGCCTATTGTCCGGCAACTTTTGCCAAAGACCGGCGGCGCAAGCCTTGTCGCGCCCGATCTTTTGACCATCCGACTTCTTGCCGCCGATTCCTATCTGTTGCGCCAATGGCTGGTGCCGGTGCTGGAACGCCTGACCGAAACCACCCTGCCGAAATCCTGGAGACTCTGACCCATGCAACTCAGCCCCCGCGAAAAAGACAAACTGCTGATCGCCATGGCTGCCGAAGTGGCCCGCAAGCGCCTTGCCCGTGGCGTCAAGTTGAACCACCCCGAGGCCATCGCGCTGATCACCGACACGGTCGTCGAAGGCGCTCGCGATGGCAGCTCGGTCGCCGACATGATGGAGGTAGGCGCCGAGGTCATCACCCGCGACGACTGCATGGCCGGCATTCCCGAGATGATCCACGAAGTGCAGGTCGAAGCCACCTTTCCGGACGGCACCAAGCTAGTCACCGTCCACAATCCCATCCGATAGGAGTCTCTCATGCGTTACGCTATTCCCGCTTTGTTTCTGGCTTCCCCCGCCTTGGCCCATCCTGCCAGCCTGCCGCATGGGCATTCAGCAGATTGGGCCGTACCCGTCGCATTGCTGTTGATTGGCGCGGCGGCCTTCATGGCCAAGCGCAAGGCAGTCCGGGTTCGGAGACGCCAATGATCCCCGGCGAACTCTTTCCGGCGGAGGGTGAGGTCACTCTGAACGCAGGGGCGGAGCCGATCACGCTAATGGTCGCCAATACGGGCGACCGACCGGTACAGGTCGGCTCACACTACCATTTCGGCGAGGCCAACGCGGCGCTCGATTTCGACCGCGACGCCGCACGCGGCATGCGTCTGGATATCGCAGCCGGGACAGCCGTGCGGTTTGAACCCGGTCAACGGCGCGAGGTGCAACTGATCCTGATTGGCGGCGCACGGCGTGTCTTCGGGTTCAACCAGCTTGTGATGGGAGATCTCTGATGCCCACCCAAATCCCCCGCTCTGACTACGCCGCCATGTTCGGCCCCACCACCGGCGACAAGCTGCGGCTGGCCGATACTGACCTGATCATTGAAGTGGAAAAGGACCTGACAGGCCCCTACGGCGAAGAAGTCAAATTCGGCGGCGGCAAGGTGATCCGCGACGGGATGGGTCAGGCGCAGACCACGCGCGCCGAGGGTGCGGTGGATACCGTCATCACCAACGCGCTGATCGTGGACGCAACCGGCATCTACAAAGCGGACGTCGGTTTGAAAGACGGCAAGATCCACAAGATCGGCAAGGCGGGCAACCCAGACACACAACCCGGCGTCGACATCATCGTCGGCCCTGGCACTGAAGCCATCGCTGGCGAAGGCAAGATCCTGACGGCCGGTGGGTTCGACAGCCACATTCATTTCATCTGCCCGCAACAGATCGAGGATGCTCTGTATTCTGGTCTAACCACAATGCTGGGCGGCGGCACTGGCCCGGCCCATGGCACGCTGGCCACGACCTGCACACCGGGACCGTGGCACATTGGGCGGATGCTGCAGGCGGCGGATGCGTTTCCGATGAACCTCGCCTTTGCGGGAAAGGGGAATGCGTCGCTCCCCGCCGCTTTAGAGGAACAGGTCAAGGGCGGTGCCTGCGCGTTGAAGCTGCATGAGGATTGGGGCACGACGCCCGGCGCTATCGACTGTTGCCTATCTGTGGCGGACGCCATGGACGTTCAGGTGATGATCCACACCGACACGCTGAACGAATCCGGCTTTGTCGAAAACACCATCGCCGCCATAAAGGGCCGCACCATCCACGCCTTCCACACCGAAGGCGCAGGGGGCGGCCATGCCCCTGACATCATCAAGATCTGTGGCGAGGCTCATGTTCTGCCGTCGTCGACCAACCCGACCCGACCTTTTACGGTCAATACAGTGGACGAACATCTGGACATGCTGATGGTCTGCCATCACCTGGACAAATCCATCCCAGAGGATGTGGCTTTCGCCGAAAGCCGCATCCGGCGCGAGACCATCGCCGCCGAAGACATCCTGCACGACATGGGGGCGTTCTCGATCATCGCTTCAGACAGCCAGGCCATGGGGCGTGTGGGCGAAGTGATCATTCGCACCTGGCAAACCGCTGACAAGATGAAGAAACAGCGGGGCGCCTTGGCCGAGGAGGTCGGCGACAACGACAATTTCCGCGTCCGTCGCTATATCGCGAAATACACGATCAACCCGGCCATTGCGCACGGGCTGTCAAAGCACATCGGTTCGATCGAAGAAGGCAAACGCGCCGATCTGGTCCTATGGAACCCGGCGTTTTTCGGTGTGAAGCCTGAGATGATCCTTATGGGCGGCAGCATTGTGTGTGCGCAGATGGGCGATCCAAACGCTTCGATCCCGACACCGCAGCCGGTCTATACCCGCCCGATGTTCGGGGCCTTTGGCCGGTCGCTGGAAGCCAATGCCGTGACCTTTGTTTCCGAGGCGGCACACTCCGAAGGACTGGGAGATGCGCTTGGATTGGCCAAGACAAGTTTGCCGGTGGAGAACACGCGCGGTATCGGCAAAGCGGATCTTGTCCTGAACGACGCCATGCCCGAGGTCGAGGTGCACCCCGAAACCTATGAGGTGCGGGCTGATGGCGAATTGCTGACCTGCCAACCTGCAACCGAGCTGCCCATGGCGCAGCGGTATTTTCTGTACTGAGGCCTCATGACCGATATTCCCATTGCACAAACGCTCCATCCCGCTGGCACATCAGACAATGCGGTGGCGGACTGCGCGTTGACGTATGACGCCCGATTTTTCCGGCGAAAGAAACTGACAACGACCGAAGGCTGGTCCTTTGTCGCAGACTTCGAACAGACCGTATCCCTGAACGATGGCGACGTGCTGGAACTGGGCGATGGACGTCTGGTCAAAGTGACGGCGGCACCCGAAAACCTCTTGGCCGTTTCCGGGCAAGACCTGCCCCGCCTCGCCTGGCACATCGGCAACCGCCACACACCTTGTCAGATCGAGGCGACCCGCCTTTTGATCCAGGATGATCCCGTCATCGCTCATATGCTGAGCCACCTCGGTGCCACGGTGACCCAAGTCACCGAACCCTTCACTCCGGAAGGCGGCGCCTATGGTCACGGGCGCACCCATGCGCACGATCACGGACACTCGGCCCATGCCCACGCCCATTGATGCGCACTTACTGACGCTGACCCAATGGCTGTCGCCCGCGTTTCCAGTGGGGGCCTTCGCCTATTCGCACGGACTTGAAACAGCGATCAACGAGGGTTGGATTGCCGACGCGACCAGTTTGGAAGACTGGCTGAGAGATTGCCTAAGTGATGGCTCAGGCCGCGCTGATGCGATCTGGATGCGGCTGGCTTATGCTGCCGACGACCCATTGGAGATGGACGCGAAAGCACGATCCTTTGCTATCGCCGAAGAGCGTCTGCGCGAAGCTGAAAGGCAGGGCGCTGCCTTTGTTGCGACGGTTAATGCTGTCTGGGGTTTGGCGCTGCCTGACATGCTGTTGCCCGTTGCCGTCGGTCGCGCCGCTAGATTGGCAGAGCTGGATATCGATACGACTGCCGTTCTCTATCTGCAGGCCTTTGTCGCAAACCTGACCTCCTCGGCCATCCGCCTGAGCCCCATCGGGCAGACGGCCGGTCAACGGGTGATCCTGAACTTGCAGCCCTTTTGCCTTCAGGTCGCCGAAGACACCAGAAATGCGGACACCTCGGACGTTTTTGGCAACGCCTTTTTCTCAGACATCTCCGCGATGGCCCACGAAACTCTTGAACCGAGGCTCTTCCAATCATGACACAACTCAACGGCCCTTTGCGCATCGGTATCGGCGGCCCGGTCGGTGCAGGAAAGACGACCCTGACCGCGAGGCTTGCCGAACTATTGAAAGACGATCACTCGATCGGCGTCATCACCAACGACATCTACACACAAGAAGACGCCGAAGCTCTGATGCGCATGCAAATCCTGCCTTCGGATCGCGTGATTGGAGTGGAAACCGGCGGCTGTCCTCATACGGCGATTCGCGAAGACGCGTCGATCAACCTGGCTGCCGTGGCCGAGATGCGGCTGCGTCACCCCGACGTCGAGGTCGTCCTGATCGAATCCGGTGGCGACAACCTATCGGCCACCTTCAGCCCGGAGTTGGCGGACCTGACAATCTATGTGATCGACGTGGCCGCAGGCGAGGAAATCCCACGCAAGGGTGGCCCCGCAATCACCAGGTCAGACATCCTAGTCATCAATAAAACCGACCTTGCCCCTCATGTGGGGGCATCTTTGGACGTCATGCGCCGAGACGCCGCGAGAATGCGGGGCGATCTGCCGGTGGTATTTGCCTGCCTGAAAGCCGGCCACGGTTCGGACGAGGTCGCGTCGCACCTTAGATCTCTTTCGGGCATTTGATGAGAGCCTAGCCGGCAAGAACGGTGCTTGGTCCACTTTGCGGGACTTTGAGAGTATTCGAGTATGTGCTAACGCAACGTTTCGGAACGTTTGTTTCTCCCCCCACTCAAATGAACAAGCGAAATCCCCTGACTTCACCAACGACTTCTGCGGCTTGGGAGGAGGGTGATGACCAGTTTGGATGCAAAACGGCTTTAGCAACGCCCTGATCGATGCACAGCCGAGCATTGTGCTTTGCTGCAAGATGCCTCATGCGGCGGTTCTCTCGCAGGCACATCAATTCAATTGAACTGATGCCCCACTTCCGCGCGATTGCGATAATGCGCTCGAACAGCGCATCACCAATTCCGATGTTTTGCCAATCAGGTTCGACAGAAAAGGCGGCTTCCGTCTTTGTAGATCCGGTCTGGTCGTCACCGCGGAGTTCGGCGGCGCCCCTCCGACGCCCTTTTGCAAACGCGCCGCAGAGAATGCTGTCATAATGAGGAATGCTCTGAACTTAGGTCGTCAGACTCTCGTCGCTGAAAGTCCCACAGAACCGCGCGCGCCGAGACTCGGCGTCGAGCCGTCGAAAGTGATCGCAGATCTCGTTTTGGTCAGCTGGATAGAGTCGGCGAATGGCAAAGTTTTGATGATGTCTGAGATGGACAATCGCCTTGTCGCTCCGATTGCAGACGTGGATTGGGCCAGCATCTTCGGGAGGAGGTGAAGGTGCTGGCCCAAAAGCATTGGCGGTCCCTGTTGATATTTTTCGTCGCCGCTGCATTTGCTGGCTTACTCTGGGAGGAGCGAGGACCAGCAATTCGTGTTCAAGTTTGCAAGCAATCCTCGGATTGGGGCCCGCCGCATTGGTCTTGGCTTTTTCCGTCTGTTTCCTGCGCCATGAGCCGTTCCGCGTACTGCGGAATCTCGGAGCGCGTGATGCCGATCGCGGCCAATTGCCGATCGCTCATGTTCGCCAAAACCGACTTCATCCGGGCTGCATGTATTGCCTTCAGAACGGATTTCGCCGTTGCTGTGGACCTTGCCGCAAATCTGTAAATCGCGTTGGACAACGTGCCCAAGTTGGCTTTGTCAGGTCGGATCGTCGCGGTTGAGTGGACACTAAACGCCATAAGCCGCCTCCAGTGCCAGTTTTTGGATGCCGTTGCGGGGAATTCCCAGATCTGCCAGATCGCGGTCGGTGAGCATCGAAAGCTCGTGGTAGGTGTCGCGATAGATCTTCCGTTTGGCCTGCGCGTCGCGAAAACCGTCCCAATTTTGATGAATTATTAAGCGGCTGACGTCCAGAACGGCGTCCAGCCAACTGCTTGAGCGTGTGATTGCCATGTTCGCGCCTCGTCTATTGCTGCGGTGCGGTATTTGTGCCGCACTGCAGAGATAGGAGTGTTTGGTGGCGCTCACAATTTCCGAAATTGGCATAGGCCCTGTGCCAATGTGGAACAGGCAGGTGGTGAGACATGGATATTTCAGCGCAAATGTTGATTTTTGCGACTGTGGTCGAGCGTGGGAGCATCTCGGCCGCCGCGCGATCCATGGGGCAGACCCCTTCGGCGGTCAGCAAGCAGATTGGTTTGCTTGAGGATCATGTTCATTGTCGCTTGCTAAACCGGACCCGGACGGGTGTGTCGCCGACCGAGGAAGGCCATGAACTCTATCAGAAATGCAAGGCGATGGCCGAAAAGTTCAAAGAGGCCGAGGCGCTTATCCTGAACATGGATGGCACACCGCGCAGCAAGCTGAAAATCGCCTCGACCGTCGCGTTTGGAAAGTCGCAGCTGATTCCCGCCTTGCCGGACCTCATGGCGCAAAACCCAGACATCCAGATTTCGCTGGATTTGACGGATCGTGAAATCGATCTGCAAAGCGAAGGGTTCGACGTTGCCATCTGCTTTTCTGAACAGCGCAAGGATCCCGACATCGTTGTTCGCCGCATCATGCAAAGCCGCCGGGTGCTTTGTGCCGCGCCTGCCTATCTGAAGCGCCGAGAAACGCCGAAGTGTTTCGCAGATCTGGCCGATCACGATTGCCTTCGGATCGCGGGCAGCAGCAGTCGCAATACGTGGCACGACGGTGACGACAGCTTTGACGCACAAGGGACTTTCGAGGGCAACAGCACCGACGTGATCTTTCGCGCCGCACTTGCTGGCATCGGGATCGCCCGATTGCCCTGCTACATGGCGAACCCGCGGTTCTTCTCGGGCGAGTTGGTGCATGTCATTCCCGAATATTCCCCGGCCAGCACGGACATCGTCGTGATGTTTGCCGATCGGCGCAATCTGGCCCCGAAGACACGGGCGTTCGTTGACTTCCTGGTGCGTGAATTCAGCGATGCCCATGATAAAAATCGCGACCAGATCGCAAATACCGGAACCTGACATATCAAGAAGGCCTTTGGCGTGACTCAAACCACAACCGACATAGGACGGGAGCTTTCCGAACGGCTGAACCCTGGAATGGAAAATGCTCTGAACGAAAGATACGGACACCTATTGCCCGATATGGCCGAGGGCTTGGTGGGTTTTGCCTACGGCCTGCAATTTGCCCGCCCGGAATTGCCTCTGCGTGACAGATACTTGGCGACCGTCGCTGCTCTCACAGCGCTTGGCGGTCAAACGCGGCCGCAGTTGAAGGTGAACATTGCCGGAGGACGCAAGGCGGATCTCACTCAGAAAGAGATCGCCGAAGTGTTCGAAGCCGAAGGCCGCAATGACTGACTTGAGCTTCGAAAGGAAATTTGCTGCGAGGTCACGCCTAGCCGCAAGATAGCATCAACGCGCTGGTCGTGGCCGAAGCGCGAAAAGGACGCCGGGTTGTGCGCCTGAAATCCGGGGACTCGGGAATATTTGGACGCGCGACTGAGGAGATCAAAACGGCGTGGGCCGCTGGTATTCCCGTCAAAATGGTGCCGGGTGTCACCGCCGCTTGCGCCGCTGGTGCTGGATTGACGCGCAGCCTGACCGAACGGGCCGTTGCCAATACCCTTGTTCTGGCGACCGGTACCGGGGCCGCCGATGATCCGACCCCAGACAGCACGCGATTGTCAGGGCCAGGCATGACAACCGCACTTTACATGTCCGTGCGCTAGGCCGGTCGGATGTTCGCGCAATGGATTGCGGAAGGCTTGCCGCGCGACACGCCAGTCGATATCTGCGTTGTTGTATCCAAGCCAAGCCAGAGACACCTGACGGCAACTGCGGCTTCTGTCGCGCCAGTTATCGAGGACAACGGCATCTCCGGCTGCGCAATCCTGTTGGTGACCTGGCCCCAAGGTGTTGCCAAAGATGCCGCGATGCCAAAGTCTGTCTCAAGGCTAAGAGCTCCGAACGAGGGTTCGGCGGCCTAAGCACAAATCACTGGGCATTGAGATTGAGCAAACACGTCAACAGCGCCGACCTTGAAACGTCCGGTCCGGCGACTTCGCCTGCAAGGCAGCGGCGAGCGTGCCGCAGTTGCAAACCGATGCTGCACCAGCAATAGCTGCAGGTGCACAAGGCGGCTTTGTCCGCTCACCTGCTTTTTGCCACCTCGTTCTGAACGTCCGGAATGCGCGGCTAGCGGCCCGCTGCATGAGCGAACACTTAGGCGATGTCGAATGTCTGATAAGGGCTCTAACCGCAAGTTGGTGCAAGCCGCAGAGAAGGTCCGGTGCGAGCCCAAAGCCGTCGGATTGAAGTCGCGGCTTTCGCAACTCCGGCAATAAAACCGACCAAAGCAATCGGCTGCATCGCAGCAAGAAAAGCGGACATTTATCCGCTGAGCAGCGCGATTTTATTCATTGATGTCGTGGGAGGGACTTTTCCCGACTTCGGTTGTGCGGGCTGTGTCGTTCATTTCGGCTCAATCTTGACATTTGATCAAAGTCCGGGCGTGGCATTGCTGCTTCCGAAGAGCAAAGATTTACCAACGTCGGCGGTGTTTGGTGTTACGAATGAATGTAGCGCGGGAATAGACTGCAGTACAGCGCAAATTCTCGGACGACCGCATTTTTCTCCGGTTCGAAATCGACTTCGGCTGTATTGATGTCCCTCGAGATGACGATGTCCACTTGTCCGGCCCGAACAATTAACTCATGCGGATCAAAGAGGAATTAGTGCCGCACACGAAGTGTAATCTCGAATGGATCATTGAGTGCCGAGAGCTACTGATGAACTATGTCTGCATTGTCCCCGGCTTTTGACCCTAAACATAAAAAGGAGGGCTCGAATGAAATGGCAGATCATCGCTCTGGCGTGCTTGGGCCTATGTATCTCGTCTTTGGCAATATGGCTGGTGAACCGCAAAGTTTTGTCAATTGAACCGATAGACGCGCCGTCAGAAACACTGTTCGATACTGGGCGGGAAGTAGACTTGGCGAGCATCGAGCAGCGTTTGTTGGATGTCGGGCTCCACCCCACAGGTGCGTTGAGTGACTTGGGTGTTGACGATCATTTAGCCCGACTTGAAGCAAATGAGGTTAGCGCTACCACCTTGTTCGTCTATGCGGATGCCATTGAGACGCTAACGACCCGAAGTATGGAACGGGGCCAGGCTTTGCCTCCAACTTTGTGGGATGTCAGTACGCCTGCGCTCATTGACGCCGGTTGGACTGTTTATTCACTCACGACCGCACTTGCTTCGGAAGCAGGTGGTATCCACGTTGACCTTTTGACGGACGCCTATGGCGCGTTTGTAAATAACCGGCCCAACGCTTTGGAAGGGGCGTTGGCATTGCTGCCGCTTGCGGGCGACTACGTCCGCGCTTTGCCGGAAAATGCGCGGGCGGAACGTGAAGCTCACGCTAAAACAGATGGTCAAGCGACGGTGCTGATATGGCAGGCGCTTTTGACGGGCACGCACCGCTATAATCCGATCACCCACAAACCCCTTTGGAGCCATGGATTTGTAGGGCATTTCAGCGTGCCGCACATTCATCAATATGCGACCGGAACAGGTCAAACCCCCAGTCAAGTCTGGGGTGTTGAGGGGTTCAATTCGAGATTTGTCGGGACAACGTCGAACTCAAACCAAGTGGAGCATCTTGGGATCAGTTCGCTGCTGCAAGGAGTGGGCAATGTCCCGAGCGCAGTGCTCAGTGCCGTGGAGGCCCTCGAAGAATACATCAACCATGAAGATCCGATTGCCGGAGCGGCCGACAGAGCTTTGAACGAAGTCGTTCGCAACGTTCTGGTTCCCAGAATGGAAGAGGAGCCACTGGATTTGGCTGCTGCACTTCGGGCGGCGTTTGCTGCGGAACCGGAATAATACGTGGGGCGACATAAACTCAAGTGCTGCTGAATACCTGATTGCACTTGCAGGAGTTCGCCTTAATCTTTGGGCTTCGACATGCAGTTGTCGTGACTGGAGAAATCAAACATGAGGCTCTTTGTAATTCTTGTAGTATCATTGCATGTCCTGTCGACCGGTGCGGTTGCCGAGGGTGAGCCTGACTTCCAAAGCTTGATCGCAGGTGCTGTGGTCAGCGAAGGAGCGGCAACGATTTATGAAAAAGATGGGTCGTATCTTTTGGCAGTGCCTCCCGAAGTCTTAGACCGAACCCTGTTCTGGAGCGCGGAAGTGGCGCGATATCCTGCCGATGCAGTAGCGCTTCTGGGGACAGAAATTGCGACCCATGCGGTCAAACTAGAGCGACAAGGCAGCCGGTTATTGGTCCGTTCCTTGTCCTCAGGATCAGTGCGGATTACGGACCAATTAGGCGCGGTTTCGCCTGATCTAAAGATACGGCCAATAGACATTGCCATCGCCAACGCCCAGATCGGGCCCGTTCTGCTGGCCTTTGAAATCATGGCGGAAGATGAAGACGGATACATGTTGGTCGATGTAACCGAAGCATTTTCGTCCGACATTCCAGATGTGTCGGCCAAGGGGCAAATCGCCTCAACGGGCCTCACGCCAATCGGTGTCGATCCTAAACGATCCTACATCTCGCATGCCAGCACATTCCCCGAGAACATTTTTCTCAAGTCGCATCTGACTTTCATGGCTCAGGATCAGTCCGGGCAAGACCGCGCGGTATCAATTGAAGTTGCACATACAATTGCGCTCCTTCCAGAAGAACCTATGGAACGGCGGCGGTTTGACCCGCGTGTAGGTTACTTTTCCAGCGAAGTTCTACAGTTTGAAACTGCAACCGGTGCAGTTGCCGAAAAAACGCAACTTGCCTTGCGGCACCGTTTGGTTCACGCTGACCCTGATGCGCCTTTGCCCTCTGATCCAATCGAACCTTTGGTCTACTATCTGTCACCAGAAATTCCGCAGCGGTGGCGCCCTTATGTTCGCGCGGCAATCGAAGACTGGCAACCAGCCTTTGAAGCGGCCGGGTTCACAAATGCAATTATCGCGAAAGACGCGCCCACCCCTCAAGAAGATCCGGATTGGTCGGTCAATGACGCTCGGTATAATGTCGTCCGTTGGATTGCTCAGCCCGTGGCAAACGCATTGGGTCCGAATGTCCATGATCCGCGCACCGGCGAAATTATCTCTGCGCATATTCTGGTATGGCCAGACGTGATGAACGTGTTTTCGGAATATTATTTTCTGCTGATGTCAGACCTTGATCCGCTGGCTGGGTCTTTACCCTTGCCGGAAGAGTTACAAGGCCGGATTTTGCGCTATGCTGTCAGTCACGAGGTCGGTCATACGCTGGGTCTGCGCCATAATCATCAGGCGTCAACGGCATGGACCACAGAGCAGTTGCGCAATCCTGCATTTGTCTCGGAAAAAGGGTCAACGGCATCGATCATGGCCTATGGGCGGTTTAACTACGTCGCCCGACCGCATGACGGTGTCGATCAATTCTTTCCTCTGGTTGGGACCTATGACACCCATGCCATTGTCTGGGGCTATACACCCGACCTGAGCACGGATGTCCTTGATGCAATTGCTGCGAAGTCGCAAGGCAACCAGGAACTAGTGTGGGGTGCTGCGGAAAAGCCCGACGAGGTTTTCGGTCGATTTGATCCGACCGTTCTGTCCGAAAACATCGGTGCAGACCGTCTTGAAGCGACACGTGCAGGGGTCACTGCGTTACGATCTTCTATCTCCCGTTTGCCGACAGTCGTCCCGCAAACACCTACACGTTCAATTGACATATCGCGCGTGTACGATCAGGGGCGGGACCGATTTATGGGATTTGTTGAGGGCGTCACGCAAATGGTTGGAGGTTTCACTTCAACGTCCAACGATGGCCTGCCCACTGACTTTGTCGATGTTGCAGATCAAAAAGCCGCGGTGACATACCTTGCCTCTGAAGCCATTGCCGATCTGGAACTGTTTGCGGCCCCGGCAATTCTGGCCGAGATCAGGCCCATCGGAGGCCTCGAAACCGTGGACAGCATGGCGACTGCGATTATCGAAGGTCTGCTGGATCCGGTGGTTATCCGCCGCGTATATACACAATATACGCTGAGGCCGGAACGCGCGTTCGGTGTGCCAGAGATGCTAGCCGAGGTCACGGATGCAATGCTTGCCGGCGATATTGCAATTGAGGATATGACGCCGGCAAAAAGTGCAGCCCTAAAGCGTTACATCGAGCTCTTGGGAGAGTTGCCGGAGTATGCAGGCGATCCATCGAATGAGCTGCTTGCATTGCTCGGGTTTCCGCGCGGATTTGTCGAAATGGCCAAGGCAGACCTGTCAGACACAGGCGTTGCTGACGCGGCGACAGTTGAGCTGGCGCGTCTGGCGGAAGCTTTGACACCGGAGGAGGATGGTATTGCAACGAAACTGCTCAAAGACGTTGAAAAAGTCATCGGTATTGAGATCGAAAACGACAAATCACAAGAGAAAGAAACGGAATGATACGAAAAGGACCGATGCTGTTTGCCGGTTTGATACTGGCGGGATGTGGGACGCAACAGTCCAGCGAAGACACGCTCCGGCAGCACGGGTATTCGGCAAACTATGTCGCCGGCTACCATGATGGATGCCCCAGCGGAAAACGCGCAGGCGGCGATAGCTTTCAGCAGGGCGCGCGCGATGATGCTGCCTACGCCGCAGGAGGCGACTACAAAACCGGCTGGGACTATGGTTTCCTGACCTGTCGCGAGACCGAGGCAAAGAATGAGAGGACAGCAGCCATCATAGGTGCGGCAGTTGCGGGCGGAATGTCCAGCAGCCATGGTGCAGATGGTATCGATGCGCGCGATGCACTCAAAGGGATAGATACTTCAGGATTGGAGGGCGTGGATTGGAACGCAGTGCAGCAATGAACAGAAAAATTCAACTACTGGGTGCTGCGTGCAGCCTGACTGTAATCAGCGCGTCGGCGACATATGCCTTTGACCGTGAAACAACCGAGGCGCTGAAGGCCTGTCACGATGAGGTGTGGACTGTCGATGCGTATGCGGATCTCCCAAACGCTGCCATATCAGTATGGCCAGCAAGTTCGGAAGATGGCCTGACCAAAGTGTACTGGGTTGTCGACTGGACCGACCCCGACATACAGGCAGCCGGACAGTGCCAATACCAAGCTGGTGGCATTATCGGTTTCGAGCCGTTCGACTAACTCTCGGTTCGCAGTGCACACTGGGGCCTTGTCCGGCCCTGTTCAACTTGGTGCGGTCAAGAATTTAAACTCTCCAGTTAATTTGTATTTGGAACCCTGTGTAACTGAAGCCGCTGACTAAGCTGCGCTGGACAAGAGCGGATCGTGCCTTGGACAGTCGCCAACAAATCGAAAAGAAACAGCTTAGGCGTTGGGCTACCTACGGCTTCGCTGATAAGAAAGGGAGGTTTCGCTTCCCCAAAATATACGGTTCGTTCAAAGTGACCATTACTACCTGCGTTTTCGGCAAATAGCCAGTTTCCAGTTTAACCGGTTTAAGCAGAGTTTAATGACCGCTTTCGGCAAATTTCTCGGCATCACCGCGAAGACGCCTGAATTTGTTGGCCAAGCAGTAGCCAATTTCGCTGAGAAAGGATTAGGACTGCTTCGTCCGCAATCCGTAAGTTCGACCAGCGTCGAAGTATGCGCCTGCAGCGAATGTCCGGTAAGCGGGCTGCGAGCCCAGCATCTTGAAGGTAGTCCGAAGGTCCGGAAAGGGCCGTCCTCGAAGATGGCGCGATCGCACAGCTAAGCGGATGCTGCGTTGCATCCGATGACCGCGAAGAGCTCATAGTGCCTGATACTGCATGGTGCACGAACGTCGGCTTTGTCTACAGCCACGACTAAGAAACCAATCAACATTGTACCGTGTTGTCCAAGAGGTTGGTACCACAAGCTCACTGGTGCCGGTGTTTCTTGCACACTACCTACACTATGAATTTAATTAACATGGCACGTGATGACAGGTCCCCACTTTTTCGCGCCCATTTTTAAGCGTAAGCAAGTGGCACTCACGATATTTGGTTGGGCCTAACTGCCCGGGCCAAGAGAACAGGTCAGGTTGCCACCATACCATCCGGCAAACACGCCGCGCGAACGTTGACCTTTGAGCTTTCTTTTCAAAAGTAATCCTGCTTCGGTGTTAGGATAGTTGCGAAGATAAGCCTCCGCCCAAGCAAGATTGTGGTACCTATCGCTTCGCGTAGACCAGAAAAAGGTGTCTTGGGGACCACTTAAGCCAACTGGTTTTTTCGGCGCGGCGGATGAATGAACAAGCCATACCAATGCTCCATGGATATCTGTCTGACGGCTCTTATGCCTAAAGCCTTTTCCACCGCCACGCCGCGATGCATCCATCGCAAGCACGAGGTATCCGTATGTGATAAACGTGTAGTGTAGTTGTCGTTTGGCCGGACGTTTGTTACGAGCTTGGTCAAATGTACCGGCCAAAGGGGCATTCGGGCGCATTTGCCGCGCTAGATATGCTAAATCTCTTTCACCTTTTTTGAACGCCTTACGATTACCTGTTTCTGCACCCCAAGCCAAAAGCCCAGCCGCACGGGCGGCATGGCCTTCTTTACCGTACATCTGCTCGAAACCGCCTACTGAGCCAGCTCTTGCTGCAAGTCGATCTCCCCAATCCGCAATTGCGACAATTCTTGGGTCATTTTTTCCCAGAATTGCGCTTAGTGAACTGTACACCATCGACAAGTTGAGCAGAATGTTCGCTTGCCACCAGGCTGCGTCTATCTTCACGCCATCATACAAGCCTTGTTTTTCAAATGCTCTTGCTTGAGCGGCGGCTGCAAGCTGATCGGCGATCTTGCTGGCGTCCATTTTGGAACCGGTACGAAGTAGATGGGAATTTGCTGCGCCGAGCTCATTCATGAAAACAGCGGGAGGTCGGTCTTTGCCGGATGCTGTTTTGAAGGGTTGAGTGATCGGTGCGGTTGTGAATTTGGAAGGCTTGCGTTCCGGGCACCAGGCCTTTCGGTAGGAACTATTCGCGGAGAAGAATTCCAGTCTTTTTTGGGCGTTTGCGAAATCGGCCACTACGGGTTTTGCGCTTAAAATCCCAACACAACATAACAAAATTAAAACGAAAAAGGGCCGCATATTACCAATACTCCACTAAAATACTTATTACTGATGCTAGTGAGGTGTTCTGGATTCAGTCAAGCACCACGCTTGATTTATGAACCTTCCGCAAAAGTGTGACTGGTACATTTCGGAATTAGAGTTTGGGAACCTCAACTATGAACGAACGCTTCCATATTGTTGTGTCGTTCCATAGAGGGCTGGTTTTGGGAACATTAGGGCCTTGAAAATTTCCGAAATCCTGATTGCCGCTGCTGTTGTCTGGACTACCCCGCTTCCAATTGGAGAATTTCATCGGCTCACTATTTGCCCATCCCCAGCCACCATCAGGCTCCGCGCCTTCAGGGTCCTGCACCAAACCAATTAATGGTCCCAGAGCGAGGTTTCCCTCAAACGCCCAGTGCCCATCATCTTCCAGCGTTAGTTGATACACAAAGTCATTTTCTTCTTCGTCAGTGATGGTAACGAGATGTCCACCCAAGGTTTCGGAAACCTTTTCAAGAATCTCAAATTCTGCGCCCCACGTTCTGATTACGTAGTAGGTCGAATCCCCGTATTCGCCGACGGTTACCAAATCAAAAAATTCGAGCAATTCTTTGGGAGATGGATCTAACGTCAGAAAGTCCTCGAGGTATTCAGGGTCAAAATTTTTGGCTTCATCGGATTTGTTTGACAGAAGGGCAAAGGCTGAGAAGCCAATAGATATTAATACAACCCCGAACAAGAGGGGCAAAAAGTACTGCCCACGAACCCAAGCCTGAAGTTTTCGCGCGGCCTTCTCGTAGGTTGGCAGGGTGGCATCACCTACTTTGTACACCTTCAATGGTTGATCAAGGTTTTTGACAAAATGCTCGCCTATTTTTGTGAAGCGGTAATCCAAGCTTCCTTTGACTTGCTCAATAACGTTTTCAGCTAAACAGATACCACCGGGTTCCGAAATCGTCTCAAGTCGGGATGCTACATTCACTCCGTGACCCAACAAATCACCGTTGGGTTGCTGAACCACCTCACCAATATTGATGCCGATCCGGTACCTCATACGGTCGCTTGTTCTAAGCTGAGCATTGTTGACATTGTGTTGTTCTTGAATAGAAATAGCTGCTTCTACCGCGCCGGACGGATTGTCAAAACACGCCAGCACGCTATCGCCTGCCGTGTTTGCGATCCTGCCTCCATAGGACTCGATAATCGGGTCCATAATCGAACGAAGCTCTGCGAGACGATGTAGGGTAGCCTCTTCATCTTTAGAAACGAGCTTCGTAAACCCAGCAACATCTGCCGCCAATATCGTCAATAGTCGCTTTGAGTTTTTGTACACATCAAACTCGCAAAAATACTCACATAACGTTCGAAGTAGGACATTATTAAAGTATGCTGGCAGATTTTGGATGCTGTATCAACAAATGGTGATGGCGCTTCGCGTTTAGCCTATTTTCAAGCGAAAGGATTTCATTCGTCAGAGAATGTAGCCAAGCCTACTGGCAAACGTCTCTAAAATTCAGACAATGCTATTTCTAGACTATTGTAACGCCATCCAAAGTTATCGTTTATTGATTGCCCGGAACAATAGCGGACTTTGGTAGCCATACCGCAAACGTCAGCTTTGTCCCGCATGTCTAAGTTCAGGCAGCCTTTGATTTTGCGCTCGCAGCGAACGGCAGGTTCGACGGGCCGCGCCGTAGCATAGAGTCTACAGGCTGAAGGTCCGGTTGGGGCCGTCCTTGCTAGGGGCTGTGGCACTTTCTGGCCAAGATGCTGCGATCGATCTAACGGCGGCCGTGAGCCCAAAATAACAAATGCTGCAGCTTGCCCGAAGGTGTGAAATACTGGTGAAACCGGACATTAGTCATGGGAAAATTTCCTGAGAACGAACACTGATATGTGAGTTGGTTGCTGCCATCTGCAAGTAACACTGCGATCGCGAGTGCCTGCTGGACAGGTTCACATTTCTGTTGACAGCCCGTCCTGTGCTCGGGCAGCCTTTCTGAAGTTGGAAAGAGCGAGAGCGGCCAAATATGGCGCAATGCATGATGGTAAACCAGGGACGTCGGGCAATCGGCTGTGATCTCGTGGTATGACGTGAAGCTGCCTATTGGCCGATTCAGCAGTTGCTGAACCGGGTATCCACACCTCTTCTGACTTTCCCGCTTTTTTGGTTTCTCTACATGCACAACACGAACGGGTTACGCCTTGCCGTCGATATTGGTGGCACTTTCACTGACACAGTCCTGGTTGATGGGCAGGGGCATATCCTTGCCACCACCAAAACACCGACCACCCCTGAAAACCCGACCCTTGGGGCGCTTGCGGGTGCCGAACATGTGTTGGCCGCGACAGGGGCAGACTGGTCGCAAATCGGCGGCTTCATCCATGGCACGACACTGGCCACCAATGCTCTGATCGAGCGGCGCGGGTCGGTTGTGGCCACGGTGACGAGTGAGGGGTTCCGCGATATTCTCGAGATCGCCTATGAACGCCGCTACAGCCAGTATGATATTAACCTGGTCAAACCTGATCTGATCGTGCCGCGTTCGCGTGCCTTTACCATCGGAGGGCGGATGGATGCGCGTGGGCAGGTGTTGCAACCGCTCGATGAGGAGGGCGTTGCCCGACTGGCTGGGGAACTAGCGGCCTGTGGCACCGAAGCCGTAGCGATCTGTCTGATGCATGCCTACGCCAACCCGGCACATGAACTGAGGCTGCGCGATCTTCTGCTGGCGGCAATGCCCAATCTGGTGATCTCGCTATCGCATGAGGTCAGCCCCGAGGCGCGTGAATTCGACAGGCTCTCAACCACCATCGCCAACGCCTATATCCAGCCTCAGATGGCCAGCTACCTGACCGATTTCCAGGCACGTTTCAGTAATGAGGGGCTGACTTGCCCGATCCTGATGATGACCGCGGGCGGTGGCATGACGACGATGGAAACCGCCGCGCGTCTGCCGATCCGGCTGGTGGAATCCGGCCCTGCTGGAGGGGCCATTCTGGCCGCGCGCATCGCTGCCGAGACCGGCGAGCGCGAGGTGCTGAGTTTCGATATGGGGGGCACGACGGCCAAGCTGTGTCTGATCGACCGATACCGTCCGCAGACCGCGCGCAAGTTCGAAATCGCGCGCGCGGCGAGGTTCATCAAGGGCTCGGGCATGCCGGTGCGCATCCCGGTGATCGAAATGATCGAGATCGGCGCGGGCGGCGGCTCGATCGCCCATGTGGATCGGTTGGGCCGCCTGCAGGTCGGACCAGAGAGCGCGGGGTCCGAGCCCGGACCCGCCGCCTTTGCCAAGGGCGGAACCGAGCCGACGGTGACCGATGCCGACGTGATGCAGGGGCTGATCGAACCCGGACGCTTTGCCGAAGGGCGGCTCAGGATCGACATGGAGGCGGCGGAAAGGGCGCTTGCCTTGGGCGTCGGGCAGACGCTGGAGCTTGAGGCCGTACAGGCCGCCTATGGGGTCAGCGAGATCGTGGATGAGAACATGGCCGCCGCAGGGCGAATGCACGCGGTGGAGTCGGGCAAGGATCTGAACGCGTGGCTGATGATCGCCTTTGGCGGCAATGGCCCCCTGCATGCCACCCGGGTGGCGCGGCGTGCGCAGGTTGACCGCATTTTGATCCCGCGCGATCCCGGGGTCGGCTCGGCAGTGGGGTTCCTGTTCGCGCCGGTCTCTTTCGAGATCATCCGCTCGCGCTATAGCACACTTGAGACGCTTGATCTGGATGGGCTCAACGCCTTTTTTGGCGCAATGATCGTCGAGGCCGAGGCCGTGGTGAGGGCAGGTGCGCCAGAGGGCCTGCTGACCCGGCGGCGGCAGGCTTTCATGCGTTATCACGGGCAGGGGCACGAGATTGAAATCCCGCTGCCTGACCGGGCTTTGGAAGAGACGGATATTCCTGCACTTCGCCGCGCCTTCGAGGAGGAATACAGCCGCCAGTTCAGCCGCGCTGTGCCGGGCATGAAGATCGAGATCCTGAACTGGGCGCTTGAGGTTGCTTCCGAACCGCCAGCGCTGGAGCATTACCCCGAAATCCTCGTGAAACAGCCCGCGCAACCGTCCGGGCAGCGGCGCGTCCTGTGCGATGTCACCGGTGAATGGCGCGAGGCGGAAATCCATGAGCGCGGGGTGCTCAGACCCGGCGACCATCTTGATGGCCCCGCCCTGATCATCGAGCCGCAGACTACCACATTCGTCAGTGCCGATTTCGCGGCGCACGTGGATGGCGGCGGCAATATCTGGCTCACACGCAACCGGGAGGGCGACCAATGAGCACCACCGACACCCGCCTGCAGGTCATGTGGAACCGGCTTCTGGCCGTGGTCGAGGAACAGGGTCAGGCGCTGATCCGCGCCGCCTTTTCCCCCATCGTGCGCGAATGCGGCGATATTTCCGCCGGCATCTTTGATCTGCAAGGCCGGATGCTCGCCCAGGCCGTGACTGGCACGCCAGGTCATATCAATACCATGGCCGAGGCGGTAAAGACCCTGCGCAGCCGGTTTCAGCTTCAGGATATGAAGCCCGGCGACATTTATCTGACTAATGATCCCTGGATTGCCTCGGGGCATCTGAACGATTTCCTGCTGATGATGCCGGTGTTTTATAAAGATTGCGTGGTCGGCTTTACCTCCTGCACCTCGCATCTGGTCGATCTGGGCGGGCTTGGCATGGGGCCAGAGGGCACGGATATCTATGACGAGGGGCTGCTCATCCCGCCCTGCAAACTGATGGACGAGGGTATGTTGAACTCCCTCCTGATGGAGATCGTCAAAGCCAATTCGCGCGAACCCGTCGCCAACGAGGGCGACATCTATGCGCTGATCGCCTGTTGCGAGGCCGGCGCGGAGCGGCTTGCGGGCATGATGGATGAGTTCGGCATCGACCATCTGGATGAACTGGCCGACTACATCATCGACACCTCATATCGCGGTACGATTGAGGCCATCGCGGAATTGCCCAATGGGACATGGCACAATGTTCTGAAAGTGGACGGATATGAGCAAGAGATTGATCTGCATGCTGCCCTGACCATTGCCGAGGATCGCGTTGCACTGGATTTCTCCGGCACATCGGGCCTGTCGAACAAGGGCATCAACGTGCCGCTCAACTATGCCACTGCATATTCAGTGTTTGCCCTTCGCTGCATCATCGGGCCGGATATTCCCAACAACGCGGGCTCGCTCGCACCCTTCCGTGTCATCGGGCCAAAAAACTGCATCCTGAACGCACAGCCGCCTGCGCCGGTGGCCATGCGCCACACGCTGGGCCAGATGACACCCGATCTGGTCTATGGCTGCCTGTCACAGGTTCTGCCGGATCAGGTGCCTGCCGAGGGCGCATCCTGCATGTATAACCTGCCGCTGCGCCACACTCCCGAGGCGGTTTCGCAGGGCGGCACACAATTCGCGCTGGAATTGGTGTTCAGCGGCGGAACTGGCGCACGGCCTGGTCTGGACGGGCTGTCGGCCACCGCTTTTCCCTCGGGCGTCTGGGGCTCGCAGGTGGAAACCACCGAGGCGGTCGCGCCGGTTCTGATCACCCGGCGCGAGCTCAAGCCCGACAGTGGTGGGCCCGGGCGGACACGCGGCGGGCTGGGTCAGCATATCGAGATGCGATCTGCGGTAGATGAGGATTTCATGCTGTTTCTTTCGGTCGAACGGGTTCTGAACCCCGCACGCGGGCGGTTTGGCGCAGCAAACGGTGCGCCGGGACGCATCCGCATTGGCCAGGAAGGGCCTGACCTGCCCGGCAAGGGCGAGGTCCGGGTGAAGGCAGGTGAAACTCTGATCTTCGAAACCCCGGGCGGTGGCGGTTTTGGTAATCCGCAGGATCGCCCGCGCGAAGATGTTCAGCGTGACCTTGAGGAAGGTTTGATAAGCCGGAAGGTGGCGCGCGAAGTCTATGGGATGAAGCCATGATCAGCCCCGTTGCCCATATAGCCTCCATGTCGCCCTATGCCCTGGCTCAACTGAACGCGCCCGAGGTAAAGCGCCTGATCTCGCTGTCTCAGAACGAAAGCCCACGCCCACCCAGCCCGCTTGCCATCGAGGCCGGTGCGCAAGCGCTGAAGGCAGGGCATCTCTATCCCGATCCGGACTGGGGCGAATTGCGTTTGGCGCTGTCTGGTCTGCACGGCATCCCCGCAGAAGGTATCCTGTGCGGCAACGGTTCGATGGAGCTGATCGCCTGCCTCGTGCAGGCTTTTGCCGATGAGCAAAACGCGGTGCTGGCCCCGCAGCACGCCTATCCCTTCTTCCGAACAGCCGCGCAGCTGGTGCAGGCGCGCTTTGATGTGGCCCCTGAATGCGACGGGCGCGTTTCGGTCGATGCTCTGCTGGCTGCTGTACGGCCCGACACCCGCATCGTATTCGTTGCCAATCCCGGCAACCCCACCGGCACCCGTATCTCACGCGCAGACCTTGTTCGTCTGCGCGAGGGCTTGTCGGGCGATACCCTGCTGGTGATCGACGAAGCCTACGGCGAATTTGCCGATCATCTGGGTGAGCCCATGTTCGATCTGGTCGAACATGGCGATACGGTGGTACTGCGCACCTTCTCCAAGGCATATGGGCTGGCCGGTATGCGGGTGGGTTGGGGGCTGTTCCCGGCGGAGATTGCTGGCGAGATCCGCAAGGTGATGAACCCCAACAACATCTCGCTTGCCGGTCAGGCGGCCGCAAAAGCCGCACTCTTGGATCAGGGCTATATGCGTGCGACCTGTCAGAAAACGGTGAGACTGCGCGATGGGTTGCGCCAACGGCTGATGCAGGCCGGGTTGGACGTGCCAGAGAGTTTCACCAATTTCATCCTGATCCGATTTGCAAGCCCGGAGAAGGCGCACCGCGCTGACGAAGCCCTTCGTGCGGAGGGTGTGTTTCTGCGTCCGCAAGGCGGGGCTGGGCTTGCAGATTGCCTACGCGCGACCATCGGTGTCGCGGTAGATATCGACATCGCCGCCGGGATTCTGGAACGCAGGGCAGAGGGGGAAAAGACATGACACAATCGCGCGGACGTGCCCGGTTCGGCATTCTGGTGCCCTTCACCAATACAAATCTCGAACCTGACATGGCGCTTTTACGCCCTGACGGCGTGTCCATGCATTTTGCCCGTATGGGGGGCTATGATCAGAACGAGATCCCGGATGCGGACCAGATGCACGGGCTGGGCGCGGCTGATCTGGATGAACCGCTGCACCTGTTGCAGGGTGTGCGCCCGGATGTGATCCTCTATGGCTGTACCTCGGCCACGCTGACCCATGGCCCGGCCTTCGACCGTGCGCTTGCCGAACGGATCAAGGCCGATAGTGGGGCCGAGACCGTAACGGCAGCCGGGGCACTGGTGCATGCGCTGCAAACTCTGGGCGTGAACCGCATCGGTTTTGCCTCGCCTTACGTATCTGCGATCAACGACTTGGCCGTCGGATTTCTGGCCGAGACCGGTTTTGAAACCGTGGCCCGGTCCGAGGTCAGCGATGCGTTGGACAACTACGGACAGGGCAATCTGGACCCGCAGGCGGTGTTCGACCTGGGCCTTGCCACCGACCATCCAGAGGCCGAAGCAATTGTGCTGTCCTGCACCGACATGCGGAGTGTCGAGAGCATTGGCCGTCTGGAGGCTGAAGTGCGCAAGCCGGTGATCAGCTCGAACCAGGCGATGATGTTTCAGGCCATGCAGCTTGCCGGTATCAGCGAAGCCCTGCCGGGATATGGCCAGTTACTGGAAAGGGAACGGCTATGAACTTTGACCGGATCGCCGAATTCGTGCTTGCGGGCCAAGACATGCCGCAAAGCGCGCTTAACGTGGCCGCGACGCTGCTGATCGACACATTCGGCGTGGCGGCAGGGGCTGCGCATATGGAGGCGGGACGGATTGCGCGCGATCACGCCTTTGCCTTTCACGGCGCAGGTGCCCCGGAACACGCGGCCCATTTGATGTTCGATGGCCGCCGCGCCTCAATCCCCGGTGCCGTCTTTGCCGCTGCGACCCAGATCGACAACCTCGACGCCCACGATGGCCTCAATCCAACCAAGGGTCATATCGGCTGCGCTGTGGTGCCCGCACTGTTTGCCTTCGCCGAAGCCCGACCAGAGCTTTCCGCGCGCGATGCACTATCTGCGCTCGTCATGTCCTATGAGGTCGCTTCCCGAGCAGCCTTTGCCTTGCATGCAACAGTTAGCGACTATCACACATCCGGGTCATGGAACGCGCTGGGCGTGGCGGCGCTGGGGTGCCGTCTGCTGGGCGCAAATCCCGGCCAGCTGCGCCAGGCGCTCGGGATTGCCGAGTACCACGGCCCGCGCAGCCAGATGATGCGCGAGATCGCCAATCCGACGATGTTGCACGATGGGTCAGGTATGGGCGCGCTGGTGGGGGCGATGGCGGCGTTGCTGGCGATGGACGGTTTTACCGGTGCGCCTGCTATCACTGTCGAGGCTGATGAGGTGGAAGATTGCTGGTCTGATCTGGGCAAGGTCTGGACCATCGAGCACAACTACATCAAGCCCTATCCGATCTGCCGCTGGGCGCATGCGGCGCTTGATGCTTTGTCCGGTCTGATGCGGGATCACGGTTTCTCCGCAGGCGACGTGACCCGGATCGAGGTGAACACATTTTCCGAGGCCGCGGCGCTGTTCCCCGGCATGCCCGCAACCACATCGCAGGCCCAGTATTCCCTTCCCTTCGCGCTGGCCGTGATGCTGGTGCATGGCCGGATCGGGCCGGGGCACATTACCGGTACAGCCCTGAGCGACCCGAAGGTGGCCGAAATGCTGGCGCTGATTGCAGTGCGTGAGGAAGATCGGCACAGCAAACGCTTTCCCGCCGGGCGGTGGTCCGATGTCATTGTGACGCTGAAGGACGGCAGCAGGCTTGCCTCAGGCGACGTGCACGCGCGTGGCGGACCCGAAGCGCCCATGGACATGAGCGAGGTCGAGGCAAAATTCCGCATGATGACCGCCGCACACCCAGAGCCCCGCGTCACGGCGCTCTGGGAGATGCGCGAGCGGCTGATGCAGCCGGAAGCCAAATTCAGTGAACTGACAGCACTTGTTCGTGCGTCTATGGAGGAAAACCATGTCTGACACGCCGCGTATTGTTCTGCATAACAGCAATACGGCGCCGCTTGCCCGATGGTTGCGCGCCGCGTTCCCGCAGGCGGAATATCGTGAGTGCAACAGTTACGAAACGCTTCCCGCCCTGATCGACAGCTACCGGCCCGAAATTGTTTACTCGGTTCGCTTCGCAGGCACTCCGGGCTTTCCGCGCGACGCGCTGTTTGGCGCGGGTGGCCCGCGCTGGGTCGCCAATGGCGGGGCGGGTACTGACCATTTCGGCCAATGGGACCCTCAGAAGACCACCGTTACAAATGCTGCGGGCGTGGCGGCCGGGATGATGGCGGAATACATCTTCGGCGGATTTTTGCATTTCACGCTGGATATCTCGGGCCTGCAACAGGACAAGGACGCGCGGGTCTGGAATGCCCGCACAGTCAGGCCGCTGGCGGGCAAGACGCTCCTGATTATCGGGCTGGGTCATACCGGTCAGGCGGTGGCGGCGCGCGCCAGGGCTTTCGGTATGAAGGTTCTGGGGACCCGCGCCCGGCCAGAGCCGATGGAACATGTCGATGAGGTGCACGCGGCGGATGATCTGCACGACCTTTTGCCGCACGCGGATTTCATCGCGGTCTCGACCCCGCTTATCCCCGCAACGCGCGGGTTGATCGGCGCGCAGGAGATCGCGGCGATGAAACCCGGCGTAATCTTCGCCGATGTCTCGCGTGGCGGCGTGGTGGATCAGACCGCCCTCTACGATGCACTGAGCGTCGGGCATGTGGCGGCGGCGGCACTCGACGTGTTCGAGACCGAACCCCTGCCCGAGATAAGCCCGCTATGGGCGCTGGAAAATGTGATCATCTCACCGCATTGTTCGTCAGTCTTTGCCGAATGGGAAGAAGCCTCGTTCGAACTATTCCTACAAAACCTCGGCCGCTGGATGCGCGGCGAGGGGCTGGTCAATATCGTGGACCCGGCCCGTGGGTATTGAAGGAAACGCTTTGAAAGCCCGCTTGACAGGGGTCGTGACCCCGCTGCTCACCCCCTATGAGGATGACCTTTCCATCGCAGAGGGCCTTTATCTGGACCATGCCGCGTTTTGTCTGGAGGGCGGTGCACATTACCTCTCGCCTTTCGGGACCACCGGCGAGGCTAGCTCGAACACCATGAGTGAACGCATGGGCGTGCTCGAACAGCTTGTTGCATCAGGCACAGTGCCGCCCGAACAGCTTATGCCGGGCACCGGGCTATGCAATCTCGAAGATACCGTCACGCTTACCCGTCATGCGGCTGATCTGGGCTGTGCTGCGGCGATGGTCCTGCCGCCGTTTTTCTACCCGCCCGACGACGAGGGGCTGTATCGTTACTACGGCCAGTTGATCGAAACCCTGGGGGACAAGGCCCCGCGGATCATCCTCTATAACATCCCGCAGAACACGGGGGTGCCGATATCGCCGGCCCTATCCGCCCGGTTAAACGAGGCCTTTCCCGACCATGTGGTGGCCTACAAGGACAGCTCGGGTGACTGGGACAATACCGCCTCCGTCATCCGGGCGGCGCCGGGCCTATCCGTCTTTCCTGCTTCTGAAACACTGCTGGCCAGAGCAATGGCGCTCGGCGCAGGCGGCTGCATTTCGGCAAGCTGCAATTCGAACATCACTGCGATCAGGGCCATGTATGAAGCTGTGCGGGATGGTGACCAGAGCGGAGCAGACACGCTGCAACCGGGACTGGAAACCCATCGCAAAGCAGCACAGGAGGAAGGGTTGATCTGTGGATTGAAAAGCCTGGTGGCCCACCGGTCAAACGACCAGCGCTGGCTCAACCTGCGCCCCCCGCACATGAATGCCGATCCGGCCGCCGGACCGAGACTGGCCACCACACTTCCGCGCTAACCGCAGGACCTCCCTAAAGAGCCAAGGGCAATGTCCGTGATTGCGCGATACCCGGCATTTACCTATTCCAGTTGGGTGGCAGTTACGTCTTGCAATCCGTAAGTTCGACCAGCGTCGAAGTATGCGCCTGCAGCGAATGTCCGGTAAGCGGGCTGCGAGCCCAGCATCTTGAAGGTAGTCCGAAGGTCCGGAAAGGGCCGTCCTAAGCAGATGCTTCCTTGAGTGTAACGCCGGGTGCATGAAGACCCTTGGCTGATCGCGTGAATATCTCGAAGCCATCCGCTGTCACACCGATCGAGTGTTCAAACTGAGCTGACAGCGATCTATCGCGAGTTACAGCGGTCCAATCATCAGCTAGCATTTTGACCTCCCCTCGACCCAGGTTGACCATCGGTTCGACGGTAAAAATCATCCCTTCACGTAACACTGGTCCCTCGCCAGCCTTGCCAAAATTAAGGATATTGGGCGAGTCGTGAAACACCTGTCCAATGCCATGCCCGCAAAAGTCCCGCACGACCGAACAGCGTTCCGATTTTGCATGGGATTGGATTGCATGACCAATGTCGCCGAGCCGTGCGCCAGGACGTACTGCTTTGATCCCAAGCATCATCGCTTCGTGGGTGACCTGGATCAGTCGTTCTGCTGCGCGTTTCGGCTTGCCGATCGCATACATCCGGCTTGAATCGCCGTGCCAGCCATCAAGGATCAGGGTGACATCGACATTGACGATATCACCGTCGCGCAACTTTTTCTCTTTCGGGAATCCGTGGCAAACCACGTGGTTCACTGAGGTGCAGCAGGCGTATTTGTAGCCCTTGTACCCGAGGGTCGCAGGAACTGCGCTATGCGATGCCGCGAAGTCCAGCACGTAGCTGTTGATCTCGGATAGCGAAACTCCGGGAGCTACGAGGTCAGCGACACCGTCCAAACATGCCGCAGTCAAGCCGCCTGCATGACGCATCCCATCAAACGCATCCGCCCCATAAAGTTTGATGCTTTCAGTCCTGCGTGCATCTTGCGCGGGGGGCGCAACGGGGAGGTTGATGTAGCTGTCCATTTGGTTTCCTATGGATTTAGTCGATCTGAAGATTATATACGATTCGTATATGTTTCGTATAATAAAATGGAAGACCTAACGATGGGCATCGTGAAGATTGAAGACGGACTACATGAGGATATTCGTAAGGCCAGCACGGTGATGTGCCGGTCGATCAACGCCCAAGCGGAGTTTTGGATAAGAGTCGGAATGCTCGCTGAGACCAACCCAACTCAAACATTTAATGAGATTATTGCACGGCAACTCAAGGACGCAGACTTGGAACTATCCGATATTGCTGCGGCATAAGTGGAAAATTCTAGGCATCGCCATCCGATGGATTTGGCGGTGTTTCGGTACTGTGCAAGTGAACCTAACCCGTACTATCTCCGTCTTGGCGGTCAGTTCAACCACGCCAGATAGATGGCCATAAAAATCCAAACCAGGACAATCTGTACCACCATAGCGACGATCAGGAACTTTGACCGTTTATAGTCTTGTTTTACGTCGATCTTTTTCATTGAACCATCTCCGGTCTGTCAGATCACTTAGTCTGACACTATTGGTTACATATTCGGAACCGAACCCCACACAAGGCGCGATAGCGCAATGCAGCCATGCATCCAGGAGGCGTTTCTGAACGGTGATAATGTAACGTTAGTCAAAGTGCGGCCATTCTCACACAATTCCACCATTCGCGCGCATGGTCTGGCCGTTGATCCAAGCACTATCCGGCTTGGCTAAGAATGCAACGACGCTTGCGATGTCTTCTGGGGTGCCCAGTCGCTCAAGCGGGGCCATTTTTGCCATCCGGTCCACGACCTCTTGGGGTTTTCCATCAAGAAAAAGGTCCGTTGCTGTCGGTCCGGGCGCGACTGCGTTCACAGTGATCGCGCGACCCCGCAACTCTTTGGCGAATATCGATGTCATGACCTCTACCGCAGCCTTGATGCCTGCATAGACGCCATAGTTCTCAAGCTTTAGCCCCACAACGCTTGAGGAGAAATTGATGATAGCACCTCCGTCGCGAAGACGGTCCGCTGCCTCGCGCAACGTGTTGAATGTCCCTTTAAGGTTTACAGCAACCTGACTGTCGAACAGTGCGTCATCGCTTTGGGCGATAGAGGCAAGTTTCATAATGCCAGCATTGTTCACAAGTACATCGACACCACCAAATTTCTCTTGAGCTGCCTCGAACAGGTGCGCGACTTCGGCTGGGTCCGAGACATCGGCTTTTACGGAGATGGCGTGCCCACCCGCGGCTTTGATTTCGTCAACGACCTTTTGGGCAGCGGTTTGATTGCCCGCATAGTTGACAACAACATTCAAACCTTCGGCTACAAGTCGCTGCGCTATGGCTGCACCGATGCCGCGGGAGGCGCCGGTGACAATTGCTGTTCTCTTTGTCGCGTTTTCCATTTCGATTTTCCATATGATTTGGGATGGCCTATGCCTCGACGTGCGCACGCCAGACTGCTTTGTGACGGGCCGCGAAATCCGCCAAACTGGATGGCTGACGGCCGGTAATGCGCAAAACGTTGTCGGTGACGCGGTCTTCTGAGCCCTCGGCAATACTTGTGTCCATGGCTGCAAGCGTTGTCGCATAGGCTTCTGGTAAACCTGCTGCCCTGTACCGTACCGATAGCTCTGCTTCGCTGAGATTATGATGAGTGACCGGGTTCTTTGTCACCTCGGTCAGAATTTTCGCCACGTCGTCATAACTTAGTACAGCGGGGCCGGTCAGGATGAGATCGTCGGACGCAAACGCGTTCTGAGACAACGCTTCGACGGCGACCGTCGCGATATCTTCGGCGTCGATGAAGCCAACCCGACCGCGACCGGTCGCGGTATGGATTGCGCCTTGATCCCGAATGGGCGCAAGCAGCTGCCCTTCGGAAAAGTTCTGCATGAACCATGTCGGGCGTAGAACGACCCATTCCGGAGCATGATCGCGCAACCAGGCATGAACCGCACCCATCATCGGCCCCCCTGCTTCGAGCGAAGACGCGCTGAGTAGGACAAATCGTTTCACACCTTGGCGGATGGCCAATTCCATAAATGGGATCATCGCTGGCAGAGGCACGGCAACGCCGCTTGGTGCGACCAGATAAATGCTCGAAACGCTTTCCAGTGCTGCAGCCCATGAGGTTTCATCGCTCCAATCAAAGCGAATGTCGTGCGCCGCTTTGGGACGTCGTGTTGCGACGCGATAAGCAAGGCGGCGGTCAGCAAGCTGTGCGGATATGCGGCGACCGGTTGTTCCGGTTCCGCCGGTGATCAAGATGGTGTTACGCACGGGTAAATCCTTTCCCTTCAGGGTTGGGCACGGCATCTCCGGTCGCGGCTAGCGTGATGCGCGGGTCCCAATAGTCAGCGTAGTAGGTGATCTTTCCGTCCCGTGTTTCGATGACGGAGATCCATTTCTGATCGTAGGGCGCGCCAGTGCGCCCTTCGCCGCTGCCAGAAAACTCCAGAACAACCTTGTTGCGGTCTGCCATCTCGCTGACACGCAGGTCAAAAAAGTCGTCGATGCGAATGAGATCAGGCAAAACCTTCAAGTAGCGCGCCAACGCGTCGCGCCCGTCGATGCGCTTGATGAAGCCAGGGGGTGCATAAGGCGCCTCAAACACGCAGTCCTCCGCGAACATGTCGAGAAAGCTTTCGGCGGTAGGGTCGATCCGCTGGCCAAGGCCTTCCCGCAATATGTCAGTCAGACCTTCAAAACGGGTTTGCTCAACAGTCATTGACAAGTCTCCTTTTTCGATGGAACGGTAGCGTATCGACCATATAGGGAGTAAATGAATGGAACGCAACCGTTCCGACGAAAATTCTACGGCAGAGCCATCCACGCGAGTGCCCAGCGGGGCGGCGGTGATGCGGACATCGGTCACGGATGCGCTGACGCGGGCTTTCTTTGAGGAATGGGCGCGCACAGGGATTGGCACACTTAGTCTGGAGCGTGTCGCAAAGCGGGCGGGGGTTGGAAAAGCTGCACTTTATCGGCGCTGGTCCTCGAAACACGAGATGGCAATTGATGTGATCAGCGCCGTTGGCCTCAACCTAACACCGATCCCCGACACCGGGTCCTTGATTGAAGACCTGCGGCTGACCCTGCTTTCCTTGCGCCGTGTTCTGAGGCACCCTTTGATCAAGCGCATTCTGCCAGACTTGCATGCCGAAATGGCCCGTACAAGTTTGCTGAGCACAGAGATACGAACGACACTACAATATGAGCGCCGGGCTCGTGGGGCGACGATTGTCGAGCGTGCCATCGCTCGCGGCGAATTGCCTAAGTGCGCGGACATTGACCTGGCAAATGATGCGCTTGCAAGCATTCTGTACTGGCGGATTATTGTGACTGGCGGGCGCGTGCACCGACAGGATCTGGACAAGATTGCACGCTTCATTGCTGTTGGCCTTGGCGCACAACCAGCGTGAGCCAAGGCGGCGTCGGCAGAAACGCAGCGGCGCAAACCGCTGCTTTTCCGATTTGAATTACGCAGCAAGGGCAACAGCATCACTGCCTGCGGGTACGCGGAATGGGCAATTCTCATCCGTTACAGCCCTCCAAACCGCCGCCACAACATCGGAAGGATGTGTCGGTTCTTTGGATGCGTTTTCCATGAATGACGCCATCACTTGATCGATGAAGGCCTGATAGGCGCCGGGCGTGTCGTGTGCTTCAGACATAAGAGCTCGTGCATTGCTGCCAAAGCTGGTGCTTGGCGCTTGTCCAGGCAAAACCAACCGCGTGCGGATGCCCAACGGCGCCAGTTCCAGCGCGAGACATTCCGTGTATGCGTTCACCGCCGCCTTACTCGCGGTATAGGCGGACAAGAGGGGGAGCGGTTTCATCGTCACGCTTGAGGAAACGTTGACGATGACGCCGCTGCCTTGGGCGCGCATCTGTGGCAAGACAGCTCGGATCATTTCGAACGTGCCAAAGACGTTCGTCTTGAAGAGCGAGCGAACGGTTGCATCTGGTGTGCCTTCAAAGGCACCGAGCCATCCGATACCTGCGTTGTTGACCAATGCGTCGATTGGTCCAGCGGCCTCAACTGCGCGGGCGATACTGCCATGATCTGATACGTCCAGCGGCAGAATGTGCAGGCGGTCTGAGGCAGGCAACACGGTTGGATCGGGTGTGCGCATTGTTGCGACAACCGACCAACCTTGATCAAGGAAATGACGGGCAGTCTCAAGTCCGAAGCCTGAAGAGCATCCGGTGATCAATACGGTTTTCATAGTGTTGTCTCCTTCTGGTTTCTGTTGTGGTGCCTCATATCTTGTCAAAGATTGAGAGATTTTCTATAAACAGAAATCCGTATTTTATTGTTGAGAGTCCGAAATGGCGGATCCCCTCTCCGAAGTGATCTCGCTTCTGCGCCCACAGGCGCCCTCTACAAAACTGGCGCATGCGTCCGGTCCGTTCCGCGTTTGCCGTGATGACGTAGACGAAGTGTTTTACTGCATGCTGTTGGCCGGGCAGGCCAAGCTGGAGGTTGATGGCCATGCGCCTGTCAACTTGACTGCCGGGAGTTTCGTTCTCATTCCCGCCATCTCCCCGTTTGCTGTGTCCAGTCTTATTCCTCCACCTCCGACGGGGCTTGTTAGCCAACCTGTTGCCGGAGTGGATGGGATCACACGGATTGGCACCTTGGACGGACCGGCAGAGGTTGAAATGCTGGTTGGACATTGCAGCTTTGGCAGCCCGGATGCAGAGCTTTTGGTGTCGCTTTTGCCGGAAATGATCCTTGTGCAGGGAGAGGATCGTTTGGCAACGTTGGCATCGATGGTGCAATGCGAGGCGCGCGCTGATCGACCAGCGCGGGATGCAGTCGTGGAGCATTTGTTGCAGATCCTTCTGATCGAAGCCTTCCGATCCACATCCCAGCCGAACGAGATGTCTGCATTAATAAGTGGTCTAACCGACGCACGTATCGGAGTGGCGTTACGTGCGATCCATGCGGCCCCTGATCATCCGTGGACGGTTCCTGAACTCGCACGGGAAGCTGGCCTTTCGCGGTCGGCTTTCTTTACCCGATTTAGCAGGATCGTTGGCATTGCACCGATGGGTTATCTATTGAATTGGCGGATGACGCTCGCAAAAGACATGCTGCGCTTAGGCAACCGTGGCATTGCTGAGGTATCAGAGATGATAGGGTACGGGTCTGCAAGTGCGTTTAGCACAGCATTTGCACGTCATGTTGGCGCTCCTCCGGGGGAATACGCGAAGATGGCCGCCGTTGGTTAGAGGCGGGACCAGATCGGCCCCGGCCTCCCCGCCACGACCATGGCGCTAAGTGGAACCGGATCAACTTGCGTTCACGTGATTATTGCAGCCTCAGTCGCGACGCTTGAGAGAACTGCATTCGGTTGTGGAAAGCTGGCATTAGAGCAACTGAAGCGAAATGGCGCTTTGTCCCGCAAAGTGTGAGTTCACCTGATCTGAGATTTTGCAAATGCAGCGAACGGCCGGTTTGACGGGCCGCAGCGCAGCATGCTGACTAGGTGAAGGAGGTCAGCTTTGGGCCGGTCTTCATCCAAGTGAAATGTGCCCGACCTCCGAATGTTGTATTGCCCCCACACGCCTCAGCCCAATTCAGTCATCCATCGTTGCTTGAGCAGGACAATAAATTGCGCATTTGACAACAAGTATTTGCGGCCCACATGCTGAAACGTGAAAATCGAGGTGGAACGACCAAAGGTAATTTCATGTTTAGATCATCAACCCGAAGTGAAGCAGAAAGCTTGTTAAGCGGACTTGCTCTAGGATTTTCTGCCGACCCATTCATGCGCTGGTTGTATCCTGAACCTGCCGATTTCCTTACCCACTTCCCGCGAGTAATGGACTTCTTTGGAGGGCGTGCATTTGAACAGGGCAGCGCGTTTCGAAACGATGATTTTACTGCTGGCGCACTTTGGCTTCCGCCAAGCATTCACCCTGACGAAGAACGGCTTGTCGCCTGTTTTGAGCAGACGGTCTCATCAGAAAAGCATGATGCGTTGTTCGAAACCTTCGGGCAGATGGACAATTATCATCCCGATGAGGACTGCTGGCATTTAGCTTTTATTGCGGTCGATCCAATTCGCCAAGGAAAAGGGTTGGGGTCCGCGTTGCTTGAATGCTGCCTCAAACGTTGTGACGAAGATGGAAGACCTGCTTACTTAGAGTCGACAAACCCTACAAATCTATCGCTGTATAAGCGCTATGGTTTCCAAGAGATGGGTCTAATCAAAGCCGACCAAGCCCCACCCCTGTTTCCGATGTTTCGAGCCGCCCAATAGCGGTAGATCAAACGGCTGCATTGTCCGCAACCTGTGAGTTTGTGCAGCGCCAAAATTTGCACTTGCAGCGAATGACCGGAATGCGGGCGCGGTCGCAGTGTCTCGACCAACCGGTGAAAGGCAGCTGTGGGCCGGTGCGCGACAGTCAGGTTTTGTCTGAGAAAGGTGAAGTTGTACTGCCTGTCGATGACCGATCTAAGCCCAAAGCGGAACCCTTTTTTCTCGATGTTTTCACGTTAAGTTCTATTGTTCTCGATGCCCGCACAGGCTCCTTCGCCGTATCTTAGAACCGCTGACTCCCACGACCCTCAACCCGAGTGATTAGACGTTTTGCTCAGATAATCCCTGGTTACAGGTACAACCATCTGACCTCGGCTTAGCTGAAATTGAAAGACTACCATGCCCTGTTCCGAAAAGGCCATCTCGGATACGATCAGATAGTATCGCCACATTCGCAGAAACCGATCATCGTAGAGGTCGCGGATCGATTTCAGATTGGCCTCGAACTTTTCCTGCCAACATTGAAGCGTTCGCGTGTAGTGGCCGCGCCAGACTTCAACATCTGTGGTCACCAAGTCCTGCTTTTCAATCTCCTTCATGGCTTCGGACATTGATGGTGCATATCCGCCGGGAAAAATGTATTTGTGAATCCATGGTGACGTTCGACCGGGTGGGGTGGATCGACCGATTGTATGCACCAATGCGACGCCATCCGGTTTCAGATTCTCACGCAGCTTGCGAAAAAAAGTTGGATATTGGGGCCGACCAACATGCTCCATCATTCCGACCACAACGATACGGTCAAATTCTTCGTTGACGTCCCGATAGTCGATCAGGCGGAATTCGACCATATTCCCGACACCTGCCGCTTCGGCTCTGCTTTTTGCATATTCCAACTGCACTTTGGACAAGGTCACACCAACCACCTTCGCTCCATAGTCTCGCGCCAAGGTAATGGACATGCCGCCCCAACCACATCCGATATCCATCACTGTCATTCCGGGCTCGATTAAGAGCTTCTTAGCTATGTGCGCCTTCTTTGCTTCCTGTGCCTCTTCGATGCTTTGCCCCGGGTCTGAGAAATAGGCGCAGGTATATTGAAGGTCCTGGTCAAGAAAAAGCTCATAGAGATCAGCGGAAAGGTCATAATGATGTTCGACATTTCTGCGCGCGATATGAACGGGATTATACTGTGCGATACGTCTAAGTGACTTGCGCAGCCCTGTAACCGACGTGCCGTAACGCCCACCACCATAGTTGTTTGCATTGCGCACAATTAGCGAAACAAAGCCGCGTAAATCGTTTTGCGAAATTGTTAGAGTCTCATCCATATAGGCTTCGCCCAATGCGAGATCGCCGTTCATTACCAATTTGCGCGGAAGCGCTTTGTCGTGGAGGGTTATGGCTGAACTGGGCCCTTTTCCGCGGCCATAGGTGCTACAACGCCCATCCGGCCAAGTCACCGCAAGCTCACCTTCCTGGATGATCTTGTTCAAAAGGCGGTCAAGCAACGACACCCACAATGTGACATCCTCCAATGCTCCCAAGATTAGACTACACTCCATGGCGATGGCACAAGTTGAAGGAGCATATTATGTCCGCTTAGCCCGCAGAGCAGTCGGTCATGCGCGTAGATCATGCCACATTGATTAGGTATGTTCCCAAATACTCGCCGATGATCGCCGCGCGAGCATAATCGAAAAAGCGCCCTGCGCTGAATTCCTGCCGCATGGACTAAACATATCTGTGTGTTCCGCGCATGTGTGTGTTCGGATCCTTCGCATCCGCACCCGCTAAGCCGGATGGCATCGAAGTCGTCCATATGATCTGAATGAAGCAGTTCTCTAGCGCTACAACTTCGGGCTTTCGGTTGTTTGCTGTGATCGCTGGACAAATGTGTCCAGCATGTCGCTAACTCTGGCCGTTTTAAAAGTTTGCAAACAACCGTTCAGCACCCGAAAGAGCGACGATTGCAGATAGTTTTCGAATGAGAGGCCTGTTTTCGCTTGTTTTTATTGAGTACTCTAAGTGCGACGAAAATTTCATAAGAAAATTCGCCGTGAAGCTGCTTTCAATCAGTCCAACATGCAGAAAATTCTGCAACGATGTTTGAATTCATCGGGCCCAATTCTGATCCTGATGAATTCACGCAACAGGAACCGCCCATGATGTCTGACCCAACAGAGTTTGCAGGAATGGCGGCACTCTCGACCAGCGAGGCACCGTCGCTCTCCTTGAATAATCAAAAAATTGCTTCCGGAACGCCATGTCGCGAGGGTATTACGCGCCGCGGCGACGGCTCACGAAAACGCTCCAACAATAGGATTGGAAACAAAATGCCATCAGGCCGTTGCTGACTTGATTAACGCGATCATAGTCACCAAAAACACGGTTCGATGTTTGTGACACCGCGCGGTAGTGGTTTGGCTCCCGACCTTTGAAGTGGACCCGAAAAAGAAACCGCCACCGCTCCCGCCCGAATGAAACTCACTCGATCAGCACGCCTCCGTCCAGTGCTGTTCTGCTCGGCAAAACTAAAAAAAGTGCTTCGAGGCCATTCACTCGACGTCGCCTTTTCGACGAAGACGAAAAGACCATGGACCAGTCGGTCTTTTCCGACGCTGCAGACCATCATCCAATCCTTGTCTCAGGGAGTTCCCGACATGTCCGCCAAAGACGTCAAATTCAGTGCTGATGCGCGCAACCGAATCCTAACAGGGATCAACATGCTGGCGAACACCGTCAGGATAACTCTTGGTCCCAAAGGTCGTAACGTCATTTTGGACAGATCCCACGGTGCCCCGCGTATCACTAAGGATGGCGTTACTGTTGCCAAAGAATTCGAGCTTCCGGATCACTTTGAAAACATGGGAGCCCAGATGGTGAAGGAAGTCGCGTCCCGCACCAACGAAGAGGCTGGCGATGGCACAACCACTGCTACCGTTCTGGCTCAGGCAATCGTCAAGGAAGGGATGAAGGCCGTTTCCGCTGGCATGAATCCGATGGATCTGAAGCGAGGTATTGAACAAGCTGTCCGGGTCGTCGTTGCAAAGATCAAGGACCTGTCCCGACCGGTTGGCGACAGTGCTGAAATTGCGAAGGTAGGGGCTATCTCCGCCAACGGAGATGTAGCGATTGGCCGTCAGATCGCCCATGCGATGGCTGCGGTCGGCACTGAAGGCGTAATCACGGTTGAAGAGAGCAAGGGATTGGAGACCGAAACCGAAGTGGTCGAAGGTATGAATTTCGATCGCGGTTACCTTAGCCCATATTTCATAACAAATGTGGTCAAGATGTGCGTAGAGCTGGAAGACTGCGTTATCCTGTTCCACGAGAGCAAGTTGTCGTCTCTTGCCGACATGGTGCCGTTGCTCGAAGCAGTCATGGAAGCCGAAAAGCAGCTTCTGGTTCTTGCCGAGGACGTGGAGGGCGATGCGCTGGCCATGCTTGTGGTCAACAAGCTTCGAGGCGGATTGAAAGTAGCCGCCGTGAAGGCGCCTGGGTTTGGGGATAGCCGCAGGGAGATGCTGGAGGATCTCGCGATCCTGACGGGTGGCCAAGTGATCTCGACCGATTTGGGGACCAAGCTTGAAACCGTCACGCTGGGCATGCTCGGTGCCGCAAAAAAAGTCGTCATCTCCAAGGATGATACGACCGTCATTGATGGCGCGGGCGACAAATCAGCAATCTCTTCACGGGTCGCCCGGATTCGCTCCCAAATCGAAGATACGACGTCCGACTACGAACGGGAAAAGCTGCAGAATCGTCTTGCTAAACTGGCAGGCGGGGTCGCCATCATCCGGGTCGGAGGGGCCACGGAGATTGAGGTAACGGAACGCAAAGACCGGGTTGACGACGCGTTGAACGCCACTCGCGCAGCGGTTCAGGAAGGTGTTGTTCCAGGCGGTGGTGTTGCGCTGCTCCATTCAGACAAAGCGCTTGCGACCCTTAAAGGTGCCAACTCCGACCAGGATGCCGGCATCAGGATCGTCCGGCGATCAATCCAGGCACCGCTGCGCCAGATTGTCGAAAATGCCGGCGTGGACGGATCGGTCGTCGCGGCAAAGATCATCGAAAGCGAAAACCCATCCTTCGGGTTCGACGCTCAAACGGAAACTTATGTCGACATGTTGAAAGCGGGGATCATTGACCCCACCAAAGTTGTCCGGGTTGCTCTGGAAGATGCGGCGTCGATTGCAAGCCTTCTGATCACAACCGAGGCGATGGTCGCACAAAAACCCTACAGGTCTGGAACTGCGTCAGATTTGGGATCCTTGAGGGCGTGACGCAGGTCTTTTGACCCAACTACGGGACCACCACAATGCAGTCGGTTGGTCTGTGACATGCAAACGTATTGAGAGAATCCAACCTGAAAGGAACTCAGATGTCAAAAGGTGACAAGAGGCGCGGCAACCGCGAAGTTAAAAAACCAAAGAAAGCAAAGGAAAAAATCGTGGCGACGGCCGATTTCTCAAAGGGTCAGAAGCCGGTCAAGATAGGGAGTAAGAAAAAGTAATTTCCATTGTCGCAAGACGAAGATTGCAACCAAGGCGGTGCGTGCAGGATTCCCGTCGTCAGGAAGGGATGGAGACATGGGCAATAGCCGCAACTCCGGCCCATGGTGTCCGAAGGCCATTGGAGCGCCGCTTTGGCATGCTTCGCAATTTGGTTTCTGAAGTTTCTGATCTATACCCGGATTGATTCATAACTCACTATAACGATGCGTTAGGATTCCTCCCAGAGCGCGAGGCTTGTGAAGCGCAAGCTATCGCGGAGAGTGTTGCGCCGGGTGTTGGCAAGGACGTCATGACCTCGAAGGACCTCGAGAAGACGATAGAACGGGATACGGCTGGCCAGATTATGAACATGGTGAACTCAGACTTTCCCGGTGATCTAGCTCAGCATTCCGGGCAGTGCTTAGTTTGAACTACCTTCAAGCGCCGCATTCTGAACGTTCCAATCATGCTCCCGCTGCCAACTGGTTTTTTCGAACTGGTGTTGCATGTGAAAGAACCACATGCCGGCAATTGCAGCGAGGAGCATCGTCGGTAGAAACACGAACAACAGGACGTCCAAGTACCCGGCCGCGTGATCTAAGATCGGCGCGAAAAGTTACCGCTGATAATAATCTCGTTGATCAATTTGGCGACTGCCGAATGGGTTTCTAGCTCTAATTCCGAACCATTGGCACACTCGTGGGTCACGGCAGCATCGCGCAAAACCCCGACGATCTCACGTTCCTGAAGAAGATTGAGATCGTTCAAGGCAAGTAGAAGAGCCTCGCAGATCGAGAGTGCAGCCATGCCTGCGGGATCTTGGTGGTCTGACATTGGGGTCATTCCTTTTAAAGTCATTGGATTCGTGACCAGGCGAGGTGGTGATGGTTTTTCTATTGTCACATGAGTTTTGGTATTTTGGACTGATCGAAAGTAGCCTCAATACCAAATTCTTCGTAGAGTCTTTGCAGGCTCGGGGAAATCCAACGATGAACACCAACACCAGCCCGCTAACACAGAAACTCTCGGCATTTGTTGCCTTGGCAGAGGCGGAACTGGCAGTTTTGGAACAATTGCACCAGCGGAGGAGAACCTTTGAGGCTGGCCGAGATCTTGTTCATCAGGGACAATCGGAACAGGCTGCCTATATCCTCGCCGCTGGCTGGGTTGTTTCATATAAGATTCAGCCTGACGGATCACGCCAAATCGTCGATTTCCAGATTCCAGGGGATTTCCTTGGGCTGCGCAGCGTTTTGTTGCACACGTCAGACCATGGCATTGAGCCGATTGTTGATATCGAAGCCGCCGAGGTTCTGGTGAGTGATCTTTTGCAAACCTTCGCAGAGACACCTCGGCTGGCCACTGCAATTTTATGGGCCGTGTCACGCGACGAAGCGATGGTTGTCGAACATCTTGTCGGGCTTGGACGGCGTGATGCGGATGCGCGCATGGCACATTTCCTACTGGAACTAGGAGTCAGGCTGTCGCTTGTAGGGATGGGCAGCAAGAAAGGCTATGCCTGCCCGCTCACACAGTACCATCTTGCCGATGCACTGGGATTGAGCGCCATTCACGTCAACCGCGTCCTGCGCAAACTCAGGGAGGACGAGTTGGTTACATTTCGGGATGGGTTTGTGACGTTCAATAACTATGAGGGTCTGGTTAAACTGGCGGATTTCGATCCAGCGTATCTGGATCAGAAGCGGCCACTTCTGGCCTGATTGGGTCCCACAATCTGGTTTTGGACGATCCTGCTTACATCTCTAACGGGTGACGTTACATCAGCGCCCGACTGGCTTCCTTGAGTTTCTTGTGAGCCTCTTCGTCATTTTCGGCTTCATGGGCACTTTCAGCGGCCTGATAGTGTTTCAATGCCGTCGCCTTTTTGGGGCCTTCAGGCGCTTGGTCCCAGGCGGCCTTGACGGAGGCCATGTGTTTGACGGTGTGGTTTTCCTGACTCTGGTCTTCATCATTCATTGGAATGTCCTTTCCTGGACGGTCTGAGAATAAGAAGCACGAGACTCATACAGCTCTTTTGGGGAACTCCATGTTCCCCGCGCCCCTCAGATACTCAAAAAAAATGCCAACCAAATACACAGCGGACACATGTTACCTAACGGGTTTCGGAGCGCCTTCGTACTGACGCAGGTTAGCCCGCTTGAGCCAGATAAAAGATCCGCGCAAGTATCAGAGCGCCCATGAGTGAAATCAGCATCCAATAGATCGGGATCCGGGGGCCGGTATACTTTATTGTCTCAGGCAATTTCGAAACGCGATGCGACACGCGCTTAGGTAACAAGGCCACCAACTTTGTCGCCACACTGCCGCTCGCATGATCAAGCGTGGGTACATCCCTGACTGTTGAAAGATGTGCTTTCAGCCGGGCATGCGCTGCATCGCGGCCCAGAAGTGCAAGCTCACGAGCCTCGGTCCAAGGCTCGAGCCCGAGACGCGCAAGGGCTGACAAAACCGTGACTGTTGCACCGGTTTTGTCTTCACCCACTTCTGCAAGCAGGAAAGGGTCGTAGTCGGAGCCATCCGGGCGAAGAACATCTGATACAGACATGATTTTTCCTTTCGGACTAGGGGAGCGGCGCTCGACAAAAATCGTTGGGACAAAGATACCGACCAACGCGTTGGATACCGCATTCAATATTGCTTGATTGCTGCAAGGCGCACAGACTTGCATCTACCTGAATGCGCCACCTTCAAGCCCCGGTTGTTGGGGGTGAGGCTGTTGCTCACATCCTGACAGTAAAGAACCTGATGGGTGCTAACTTCGATCAGCATAAAGCCCATGGGTTGGGAATAATATAGCCCTAAGTGCTGTGACTTGACGGGGCATCTGGACTGATGCGGCCGACCATGGTCGGTACCGGAAATCCAGCGATCAATTCAACGGAGGTATGGGATGCTCACGCGTTCGATCAGGTCAAAGGTGACGTTCACCAATGCCTTCAGGTTGGGAAACAGCGACATCGTGTTTCCGGCTGGCGCGTATGAAATTCTCTTCGAGGAGGAGTTGCTGCAGGGCCTCAGCTTTGAGGCTTACCGACGCACTGCGACCTACTTAATGGTCAGGGGTCGAGGGAGTCATGTCGGTCAAACAACGATGCACATGACAACACAAAAGGATCTGGAGCACGCCATTGCCTGCGACTAGGCCCGTTGTGAAACAATTCAACATAGCGAAGCGGCGCTTTCTCCGCTGGAGGACTTGATATGACCAATCCTGAATGGCTGAAACCCGGTATGTATGGCGCACTGCTCGGCGCGGTGTTTGTCGGCGTCGTTGGATTCTCTTGGGGCGGCTGGATGACCGGCGGAAGCGCGAACAAGTTGGCAAGCGAAATGGCGCGGGACCAGGTGATCGCGGCGCTCGTGCCAATTTGCCACGACATGTCCCGCACGGATAATCAGCGTTTAGCAAAGCTCGCGACGATCCAGGCTGCCACGTCGTACAAGCGACGCGACGCCGTGATGGATGCGGGTTGGGCGACCATGCCTGGTTCCGATTCCCCGAACCGCGATCTCGCCAAAGCGTGCATTGAAGGACTGAACCTTGATGCATCTTAGTATGATTGCGTTAATGCCGCCCTCATCAATTTACACTGGTTTGCTACGGTCAGTGGGATGCTTAGATTGCAACTGGAAAGTGACCATGGAACCTGTTCGACCCTTGATGTTAGAAAGCGGGATACCGATGCAAGCAGTCTGAAATTTCCCTCAGGTACAATCTATCGCAGCGCAACAAGCGATCACACCGGCTCAGCCAAACCAACCGGGCCCGTCAGGTCCGAAATGAAAATAGGCATGAACTACAGCGCTCTTATTGGGGAAACAAACGCGCCGGATGTCGCGAGAATTCGATTATGCAAGGAAAACTTGCCAAAACTAACGGGGATAGCGAAGCCTGCCTAAATTTGAAGTTGTTGTAACTTCTCAAATAGCGCTCCTTGGTCCGATACCGAGCCTCGTGTGCTGATTTGCTTGGCAACGCGCCGTAGTAAATCGGCACTTCAAACCCCATATACTGATAGGCTACGTGCGAATTTTCGGGTCTGACCGACGCACCGAGGTCTCAGTGGAAAATCCGAAATCGATTGGGATCAAGTCTTTCAATGACCTGGCTATTAGGTCTGCCGTCCTGCTGAACCGTCGAATAAGGAAACCGACAATCAGGGCGGCAAAGGCCGGTTCAGCCAATCTCGAAAAATCCCGAGAGTCGCGCCGGAGCGGGCTGACGAGCCCTACCTGGCCCTTAATCGAAAGGACCACCGCAATGGATGACCAATTCAGCAAGACCATCGCAGTTTTCGACGGGCCATTCACAGTGCCCGGTTTCGCAGAAACGCTCCCCGCCGGCGAGTATGAAATCGAGACCGAACTCGCCTCGCCTCCGGATCACCAAAACCCGGAAGCTTGGAAGGCTTCGGTTGTTGTCCACCTGCATCCACGCTTTTCCCATCCGGGATTAACCCGGAGCCTAACCGTTTCATTGATTGATCTCGACAATGCCCGCGCGAAGGACAAGCTTTCAGGAAGAGAGCTGTCTGATGTTTTTCTGGAAGAAATGCTGGCAGACCCAATGGTGCAGCTTGTGATGCAGGCCGACGGGGTATCCGAGGCCCAATTGCGCCATCTTTACTCGGGATCGCGGACAACACGGGAGAATATCGATCTCGTTGACCAAAGTTCCAAAGACGATACCCCGCAAGTTTTTTCGCAGGACAGCTCTGAAATTCAGAACGCCGAAAATGAAGGGATGCCATGCCAACAGTCCACTTCGCCTATGCCCGAATGAGGTTGAAGAAGCGAATGCCTGAATCAACGATACGCGAGGAACTGATGCAAAAGAAGAAGGAATTCATCGTCTCGGAACCGCCAAAGCGTGCGCTTGCAGATGCGCCCAAGGAACGGTTCTGCTTGCGCTGCAAATCCTCTTTCTGGAGTGAAGGTTTTGGCGAGCGCATCTGTTCCCGCTGCAAGGGCACCTCAGCTTGGCGCGCGGCTGTGCCGGAAGGCGTCGGTCAAGGTCGCCGCCGCTCTGGCGGCCGGTCGTGATAGATCCCTTGATTGTTTTTAGGGTTGCCTGGCGTCGTTGTCCGAGATAATGCGAAAGCCCCCTTCGTCCGCGGTGCTTACCTATCACGACGCACGGATCTCGCCCGCGCAGCGAATGGCCGGTTTGATGAAGCTGCGTTGCGGCGTGGCCTGACCCGATGAATGGCAGCTTTGGGCCGCCAGCGAAGACGGCCCGAAGTTGCTAGATTTCAATGGCCTCGGCGATTGCTAGTGCGTCCTCCAGCTCGACGCCCAGGTACCTGACTGTGCTGTCCATCTTGGTATGACCAAGCAGAAGCTGAACCGCCCGCAAGTTACCTGTCTTCTTGTAGATCTGGGTCACCTTTGTTCGCCTCATCGAATGCGTGCCATATGCGCTCGCCTCCAGACCGATTGATGTGACCCAGTCGCGGACGATCCGGGCATACTGGCGTGTCGATATATGCAGGCGCTCGTGGAAGCGGCCGGGCCAAAGGTATTCTGAGCCTACCATGAGTTCATCTTCCATCCATTTTTCGACAGAGGCGCGTGTGCCCTCGGATATCTCAAAACGTACCGGTTTTTGCGTTTTGCTTTGCAACACGGAAGCCCTTTCCTTGATCTGACCAGACGCCATGACGTCGACGACTTTCATCTTCACCAGGTCACAGCCGCGCAGCTTGCTGTCGATGGCCATATTGAACAGCGCGAGGTCGCGATGGTTCTCCGCCAGTTCAAGTCGCACCCGGATTGCCCAAAACTGTTTTGGTTTCAGCGGCCTTTTCTGCCCGACGATGCGCCCCTTGTTCCAAGCCGGGCGAAGCGCACGAATGGCCGGTAAGTTTGGTGTTTCCATGACTGATCCTCCGATCCGCCATTCCCTCCCACAACGACAACCCGACGTTGACCAAACCACCATATCACAGGATGCTGCGTTGCATCGGGGTCGGGTCCGAGCCCTGAGTCACGCATGCGGCAGAACGAACAAATATCCGCTCTGCAGCATCCGCGAAGAAGAGGCGCGCTGCTAGAAAGTGGGTGTCTGCCCGACGCCAAGAACAAACAGCGTGCCGTCTGGATCACGCAGAATGGGGTTATGGGCTTGAACGGTTTCATTCAAATCTACGGAAGCCGGACGCGCCCCTTTGGCTTCAGCAGCTCGGCGGGCATCGGAGACTGAAGCAACCTTGATGCACGGGACCCAAGCTGCATTTGAACCGGTTGGCCAGGTCGCGGCATGTTGGAGTGCAACAAGATCGCCGCCAGGCCCGAGGAGTGCGAGACAATCCGTGTCCTGCTCGGGAGAGACCTGCCATCCAAAAAGCTCTGCATAGAACGCCAGCGGGAAGTCAGTCCCGTTGCCGACGTACACGTCAGGGCCGAACTGCCGCCGCGGAACAGGGAAGCTGTGCCGAGACAGCGAAATCCCCACCAGAGCACCGAGCGGATCGCGGACGAGTGCATTGCGACCGACACCTGGCACCTCGAATGGCTCACGAACGATCTTGCCTCCGAGCGTGGCGACACGCTTGGCCGCCACGTCCACGTCGGGGACCTCGATATAAGCGATCCAGCCATTTTCCTGCTCGGCAGGCGTCTCGGCAAACCCCGCACCCGCTTCGTTCCCGGAGAGGGCAAGGACGAAATCCTTCCCGCCGCCTCCCCAGGCAAAATCCGTCGCCCGCTCGACTTCATACGTCCAGTTGGCGACGTGCTGGTAGAATGCCATTGAGCACTCTCTGTCCGATGTGAAAAGGTCGTGCCATACGATTTGACCTGCTTTCGACTGCGTCATCGTCTTACCTCCTGACATCTTTGATTTTCTTGGCGCCGCGAACCATCTTCCCGAACGCCTTGTCGCGCGACCTGCGTTCCACAAGGCTCGCGGAGTTGAACGCGTCCTCCGCCATGAGCTTGCGCCATCTGCCAAGCCGATGGGCATCGAGAATACCCTCATCAACAGCCTCCAGAACAGCGCATCCCGGCTCGGTTTCGTGCCGACAATCGTTGAATCGACAGCGCGCGACCAACTCCTGAATATCAGCAAAAAGGTCATTGATCCCGTCCGCCGCATCGGTGAGCTGCAATTCCCGCATGCCCGGCGTGTCCAGGATCAGACAGCCATTGGGCATCGCATGAAGCTCACGCCGCGTCGTCGTATGCCGCCCCTTCGCGTCGTCTTCGCGAATGGTCTGGGTCTCGATGGATTGGCTGTCGAGCAACGCATTGGCCAGCGTCGATTTCCCAACACCGGACGAGCCGAGGAATGCCACCGTCTTGCCGGGCTTGCACCAGGTCGCAAGGTCCGTCTTCGGGGCAGAACCGCGCGCGTCAAGTGCGACGACATCGATCATGTCCGACACCGCGCGGGCCGCGTCGATGTAGTCTTGAGGATCCGCCACGAGGTCGGTTTTCGTGAGGACGATGACGGGCGCGATCCGCGCTTCGAACGCCAGCGCGGCATAGCGTTCCAGCCGCGCCACTTTGAAGTCCTGATTGCAGGAGGTGACGATAAAGGCTGTATCAATGTTCGCCGCGATCAGCTGTTCCTGCCGGTCGGTGCCGGGCGCACGCCGCTTGATGAGGCTTGTACGCTCAAGAAGGCGACTGGATCGCGGGTGCGAAGCGTCCAGCATCAGCCAGTCGCCCACGGTCACATCCGCTCTGGGAGGAAGTACAACATCAATGTTGTCTCCAAGGGCGTGCAGCCCACTGCGATGCACTTCGACAACGCGAACGGGAGGTGTCGCGGTCAAATCGTCCACGCTGATTTGCTGGGCGAAGAAGGGTTGCCATCCAAGTGCCTGAAGAGGGCTGAGTTTGGCGTGTGGTTGGGCGTCGCGCGCGTGACGCGGAAGGAAGTCCAAATAATCCCTTGTCATAGGGTGTTCACTTTCATGTCTCTGGCCCAAGTCATATTTGGGCACGGATGGTAGGAAACGAGTGAGCACATCAGGATTGTCCGTCAGCTGCAAAGCGACGGCAATATTTCAGGTGTTGCATGTGCTCCGGGAGGCGCGCTGCCTCCCTTCCTTACCGGGACATGAAATCTCCATTACAGATGATGTGCAGATAGTGAGAAAACATGCGCAATACAACCGTTGATGGCTGATTTGGAACTCTTCTTCAGATATCTGTAGCGGTCGTTCAAAGGGAAAAGGAGTACGTCAGCTCCGTCCCGCGACTGTGAGTTCGACCTCATCCAGATTTTGCGGTTGCAGCGAAAGTCGGCAATGCGGATTGCGACCGCAGCATCTCGACCAGTTGGTCAACGACCGGTATGGGCCGTCCTTGCTAGGGGCTGTGGCACTTTCTGGCCAAGATGCTGCGATCGATCTAACGGCGGCCGTGAGCCCAAAGCAGCCTTTGCAAATCGATGCAAATCACTTCCGTTGCTTGCCACTTTCAGTCTTTGGTTGCGGCCAAACTCTTCTGTTCGAGTGCTTTTTTGAATGTGGCTGTAAGCCGCTCGTTCAACGCGTGGTGAGGTTTAGCAGATGAACCGTAGTGCAATTCTGCCAACGCGGCGATGTCGTTAAATATCACCACAGACCCTCCATTTTCGCCTGCATATACAAGAAGTTTCTGGCAAAATGCATCCAGACCAATTGCGGGGAAATCCGCCATTGCAACGCCGCCCGGCGCTGGCCCCCCAAAGAGAAGCAAGACAGCGTCAGGTAGCGTGACGCCATGCTTGTAGGCTTGCTTGGCGAAATCGATTTCACCAAACCAGACCGTATCGTCCTGTGCCGTCACAATCCTGGTCAGGTTTGATACTGCTTCAGCGACGCTAAGTGGGGAGGTCAGTTCGATAATGCCGAAGTCTGGGGTCAATCCATCTGTAGGTGCCGGTGTTGCGCCTGCACCATCCACTACCGCGTTAAGTCGGATCCCAAAGTTGTTGAGTGATTGCTGGTTGTCTAAAGAATGCCGGATCTTCAAAAATTCTGCGTTCGTATAAATGTCCTTGGCGGTTCCATCCTGCGCAAAGGACAACACCCGAAACGGCAGGTCTAAGCCTGCTCTGACATTGTCGCTCAGGATCGATGTGTTGATACTCGGGTCCGAAAATATTTGAACCCGTGACGGCGGCATCTCAACACCTTCTGCTGCTGCTAACCGCGCATGATCAATTGTCACAACTGAGTTGAACCCGGCGTCTTCCACTGCGCGCTCAATGGCAGCAAAACTGTTATCTACAGCCGCCTCGGCTGAGGACGCATATGCTTCGGACCCTCCGGTCAGCACCAGAGATGCTGCAACGAGACTAAATTGACAATGATGGATTAGATTTTTCAGGTCTTTCATTTGCTTTCCCCATTTTTGAGCAAGAGCATGAGTGACAGAGCAGCAAAAACCAGTTCGGCTATCAGATAAAATACCAGTATTGCCCCCGGCAGACCATCCAACAGGATGCTCAAAGCACGGCCGCCAGCAAGCCCTGCCATGAACAGAAAAAGTACCCACAGCGCGGACCGCTGCAACTTCGGCTTTGTCGACGCAACCAACCAAAACAGTGCGTTCGCCAGATAGAGGCCCATGATGGCGCGGAAGACATGCGTTTGGTTTACACCTTCGACGGGAAAACCCAACAGATAGGTTACGGAAGCCGACGGCATGAGGCCGTAAGATAACGCTATGGGCACAAGGCCCAAGGCAGCCAGGATCAATAACGAGCGTTCTGTCATGATACCGTTCCCATGGTTTCGATGTTGTTGGAGCGTCGCCTACTAACCCAGTATGGCACCCCCCTCCAACGGTATAAAGGATAGTATCTTATTCAGAAGTATAGATTATTGAAATGTAGTGTGGTCACCTAGTCGCGCTGTGGATAGGCTGCGGAAAGTAAAAAGGCGGAGGGACAAATGAAAACATTAGCGGCAATGACACTTGGGCTGTGTATCGTAGGGTCTAGCGTTTGGAGTGACGAAAGTGAGCGCCCAAACATACTCGTGATTATGGCTGACGACGTAGGATGGGCAAGCCTCGGCGTTTACCATGGGGGTATCAAAAGTATCGAGACCCCAAATCTCGACCAGCTTGCTTCCGAAGGTGTACGCCTGACGGATTACTATGCTGAACCCAGTTGTACGGCGGGTCGGTCGGCATTCATGACAGGACAAATGCCTATTCGAACAGGTATGCACACTGTTGGTCTCCCGGGCGATCCAGTTGGGTTGCACCCCGATGATCCCACGCTGCCAATGTTTTTGAAGAAATTGGGCTATACCACGGGTCAGTTTGGCAAAAATCATCTTGGAGACCTGAATGAGTTTTTGCCTACCACCAAGGGCTTCGACGAATATTGGGGTTGGTTGTATCACTTGAACGCAATGGAATACACAAGTGACCCAGACTGGCCCGATGACCCGGAATTCGTGGCGCAGTTCGGTCCACGTAACATCATCCATTCGTACGCTACCGAAGAAGACGACGAAACGATCGACCCTCGTTTTGGTAAAGTTGGAAAACAACGCATTGTCGATGATGGGCCCGCCCCACCAGAACGGCAAGCGACCTTGGACGATGAGGTAACAAATCACACCAAAGACTTCATTTCTCGCGCGGTAGAAGCAGATACTCCATTCTTCGTGTGGATGGCTCCGGCACGGGCTCATGTCTGGACACATCTTAGTCCCAAGTATGAGGCGATGCTTGGTGACGGTCGCGGTCTGCAAGATGTCATTATGAAAGAACTGGATGACAACGTCGGGAAAGTCTTAGCTCATCTGGTCGACCTTGGAGTGTCCGACAATACTATCGTCATGTTCACCGCGGACAATGGTCCGGAGACGCTGACGTGGCCGGATGGAGGCACGACACCCTTTCATGGCGAGAAAGGAACGACTTGGGAGGGCGGTTTCCGCGTCCCGGCGGTCATCAGGTGGCCCGGCAAGATCCCCGAAGGGCAGGTGTTGAACGGTATTTTCAGCGGCTTGGACTGGATGCCAACATTTGTTGCTGCTGCGGGTGGTCCGGCGGACCTCAAAGAGAAACTGTTAGAAGGTTATGAAGGCTTCAAAGTCCACGTCGATGGCTACAATCAACTTCCTTATCTGAGCGGAGAAGCGGAAGAGAGCAGCCGTCGGGAACTGCTCTACTACCAGGGAACGGACCTTCAAGCTGTGCGCTATAATGATTGGAAAGCTCATTTCGTAGTTCAAAACCATGGATGGTCTGGCCCAAAAGAAGAGTTGGTAGCTCCGTTGCTCTATAACTTGCGCAGAGACCCGTATGAGAAAGCAGCTGATGAAAGTGGCATGTATGTCCGTTGGATGGGAGAAAAAATGTGGGCGTTCGGGCCCGCCGCACGCATTGTGCAATCGCACTTGGCGACCTTCCAAGACTTCCCGCCGCGAGGACGACCGGTAGCAAATCAGAGCCACGTAGAAGAACAAACTTCCAAGGAAGGTGGCATGTCTCAGTAGAAAACTGAACTTCCACTATTCAAATGCAGGGCGAGCTTTCGTTGGACACAGCCGCAAGCTCGCCTTTGTGAAACTACATTTTTGGCGACCCAAACGGGTCATTACTTTGAGTAAATGGCCGACACTTTCTGATTTTTGTAAATGGCGGTTTTGTCCGCATCTTACCAGTTCGTGCACCGCGCAGCGAACGGCGCGATTTCCAGAAGCAGCCACTCCTGTCCGTTGCAGCGAAGGCTACCGAAGAGCCCATGGCAGTCATTGCCATTTTTCGCTGCGCGCGCTCGCAGCGCGAAAAATGCTGCGAGTGCATATTTTGTGACGCCGCGCGGCGGCGGAGATCGCTGCCAATCGTTCACCGCGCAGCGAGGATTTTTAGGGCAACTCACGGGTTGCGGACAAAGCTGCCTAAGAGTTTGGAAGAGCCAATGGCGGCTTTTCTCGTTTCGCGTGTAAGGATCACCTGAGACCGAAACCGTATTCCGTTGCCCAAATCTGATCCATCATAAAATCTATGAAAAGATGCGCGAGGCCATCTTGCGGACTATTCGTGGGATAGATCGCGTAAACGTCGATCGGGCGTAGCTTCACATGCGGCAGCACGTGGACAAGGCGCCCAGAGCGGAAATCATCTGCGACGAGCGGATTGGTTTCGATCATGAACCCCAGCCCTTCATCAACAAATTTTCGCGCCATCGTAAAGTTGCAGCACGTGACTACTGTCTTTGGTACCCGATCTGGGTCTGTCCCGTCTGCCAACGTTGCGAATGCAGACCAAGGCACCGGCAGGCTTTGTATCCAGTCCCATTCGGCCAAGTCGTTCATGGATTGGGGGGTGGGTCGGCCCTGCACATATGACGGTGCCGCGAAGACGCTGAACTTAACGTTACCCAACTTGCGCGCTTTGTAACTGCTGTCATCGAGGTCGCCCACGCGGCCCCGGATCGCGACATCAATGGTCGACCCTTCCAAAGGGATCGCACGGTCTTCAAGCTGAATGGACAGATGCACACCCGGATAGGATTGGGCAAACCGGGTAAAAGTTTCGACGTAAGGGCTGTGGGAAAACGGGGTCGACGCAGCGATAGTCAGTGTTCCCGTCGGGTGCGACGCTCGTCGCTGAACCGCCGAAAGCCCGTCTATAGCCGCTGCGGTCATACGTTGACTAGCCGCCAAAAGCGCTACGCCTGCGTCGGTCAAGGACATGCGGCGGGTCGAGCGATACAGCAGCGGTGTACCGAGGTCTTCCTCAAGCTTTGAGATGTGGTGGCTGATTACTGATGGTGAGAGGCTCAGCTTTTTCGCCGCCTGCCGGAACGATCCTAGTTCCGCCACTGTCTGAAAGATCGCCATCGTTCTGAGTTGATCAATCATTGTTCGATCCTATGAAATTATGAACCGCATAATGCCTATATACTCACATAATTTTGGGTGTGCCAACATTCAGGACATCGGGCAACTGCCCGGTATCTCTGATGATTGAAAGGACACATCATGGCACTGCTCGTATCTGTAACCCGCGTCTCTCACATCCCCGTGGGACCTGAACTCGAAGAATTTCACGCCGCACACAAAGAGCTTTTTGGAGATGCCGCCGGTAAGTTAATTTTCCTGCGGGACCCGAATGATGCCAATCAGGCGGCCGTCGTTGGCGAGGTCCACGACCTTGAAAAAATGCGTGCCATCAGCCGAACGCCGGAGGGTGATGCGATGATGCGTAAGTTCGGTTTCGTCGAGCAACTGAGCTACTTCTTGGAGGACGATTAGGAGATGTGGTTCCGGCGGCCAAAACGTTCGTTCGGTAAGCACTCAAACTCAGAAGCTAACGGATCGGCGCATGATCGGTTCGAGCAGAAGCTGCAGGAGTTGTTTGTTGCGCAGCAGCATTTTTGCATATTTCCGGCCTGATGGTTTGGATGTCTCTCAAGGCCAATCAAAGCGCGCGATGAGCACCGCCATGCCCATCGCGCGCGCCATGCGCAGCGAAGTGTCGACACCGTCGACAGCCACTTTTCGACCAGAAGCCCAAGCGGACATTCATTCATCGCGCAGCATCCGACAACATGGGCTCTGACCGGACCAATGCCAGCGCGGCAACGACTGAAATCGCGCGTCTCTGACACCGGTCATCCCTTCAGACTGTAGGATCATTCTTTCAGACTGTAGGATCGTCCCGTCAGCGCGGTGCTGATGCTTGGGTGCGGAGGGCGGATCGGAGGGCATATTATGCCACGAGTTCAACTTCCCGCAGTCACCCCCAAGCGCAAGGCTTGGAACAAAGGACGCATCATTGGTCAGAAGAGGCCGCTGTTGCCAAAACAGGTCTGGGCGATCCGGGCCAGGCTCGAACTTGCGGGCTATCTTCGCGATCTGGCTTTGTTCAACGTCGCCATCGACAGCAAGCTGCGTGGCTGTGATCTGGTTAAACTGTCAGTATCCGATCTCGTCAAAGATGACCGCGTCTGTGAACGTGTGTCGGTCATCCAGAGCAAGACCAAGCGAGCGGTTCAATTTGAACTGACTGAAAACACGCGTGAAACCGTGCGGGCTTGGGTCAAATCACCGGAGATGTTTGCGTTTCGGTTTATGTTTCCCAGCCGCATCCATGATCGGCCCTACATCTCAACCCGCCAGTATGGACGGCTCGTTCGTGATTGGGTTACGGCGATCGGACTGGAGCCCAGTGGATATGGCACTCATTCGCTCCGCCGAACAAAGGCAGCGGAGATTTACCGAAAAACCGGAAATCTCCGTGCCGTTCAACTGCTGCTTGGCCACACCAAGGTCGACAGTACTGTTCGGTATCTTGGCGTCGAACTCGAAGATGCCCTGAGCATCGCTGAGCGTATCGACATCTGAGCCATCTTGGCGAACGGTCCTGCCGTTCGCCATTTCGAAGCGGGTGTTTGTCCATTCTGCGGCGTTGGTCGGTGCGGAGCCCAACCTGTGAATTTGATTTCTTGCTGTATGGGCGCGCAGTGGAGAACTGGCTGCCGTAGCCTCGGTCGAAGTGCTTTCACGTAGGCGGTTAACCGGTCGTTTGGTGATTTGCCCAGAAAAATTCTGGGGGCAATTTGCATTTAAGGGCCGTCGCCGCTTTGGCACATCCGCCCGTAATGCTGCTGTCGCGGTTGTCATTTGCCAAGGCCGATGACAACCGCGGGCGAAACTGGACCATTGATGGCCCCACCTAAGGTAGCACTATGGCTGAACGCGCGAGGCTGTGCCGATCAAGACCGAAGTGACGGTAAAGATCCCCGATGGTGCCGGTCTGGCCAAAGTGCTCGACCCCATGCGACACAACCCGATGCCCTGCAACCGAGCCTAGCCACGAGAGCGTCGCCGGGTGGCCATCAATCGCGGTGATCAAGGTGCAATGGCCTGGCAGTTCGCCCAAAAGACGCTCCACATGCGATACGGCCTGCGGGTTGCCCCGCGCCCGTTCCCGCTGCGCGGCGGTCCAGCCTGCATTGAGACGATCCGCCGAGGTCACCGCCAGCACGGCAACGTCGCGGCGATGCTCACCGACCAGACCTGCCGCCGCAATCGCCTCATCCGCGACCGCACCTTGATAGGCGATGACAACTGAACAGTTCGGCCCCGGCTTGCGCAGCCAATAGGCCCCATCAATGGCCCCCTGACGGAAGGCATCGTCAACCCGTTGACCCGGCTGTTCGAGCGGTTTGGTGGTCAGGCGCAGATAGACCGATCCGCCGGTTTCATCGCGCAGCCAGGTGCGCTCGTCCGGGTCGCCTTCGCCATCGCGCTGCATGTAATCAAAGGCCCATTCCATGATGACCGCGAGCTCATCGGCAAAGGCCGGTTCAAACGAGGCCAGTCCGTCCTGCGCCATGCCGGTGAGCGGCGTGCCGATGGACTGATGCGCGCCGCCTTCCGGTGCCAGCGTCACCCCCGAGGGCGTGCCGACGATCATGAACCGCGCGTCCTGATAGCAGGCGTAGCTGAGCGCATCCAAGCCCCGGTGCACAAAGGGATCATAGACCGTGCCAATCGGGATCACCCGCTTGCCCCAGAGACTGTGCGACAAGCCCGCCGCCCCCAACAGGAGAAACAGGTTCATCTCCGCGATACCCAGTTCAAGATGCTGGCCCTTGGGGTCAAAATTCCACTTGGCCGTCGAGGGGATGCGATGTTCGATAAAGGCGTCCTTTTGGGCCTGTCGCGCAAAGAGCTTGCGGCGATTGACCCATGGACCAAGCCCCGTGGTGCCGGTCACATCCGGAGAGGTGGTCATGATCCGCGCCGCAAGATCGCTGTTGCCCCGCGCCAGATCGTCAAGGATCTTGCCAAAGGCCATCTGCGTTGAAATCTCGCGGCTTGTGTCCACCGCCACGGCAGGCACCGAAAGCCGCGCGTCCGAGTAGCGCCGCGCCCCCTTGGCAAAAAACGGCACTTGATCGAGGAAGCTCTGAAAGACCTTTGTGTCAGAAACGGTCGCCATCGGCTCCCACTCCTCGCCCTCGGCCACACCCATATGGGTCTGCCACTCGGCCATCTGCGCCTTGGTCATGAGACCGCCGTGGTTGTCCTTGTGGCCCGCAATCGGCGTGCCCCAGCCCTTGATCGTATAGGCCAGAAAGCAGGTCGGACGGTCGTGGTCGATGGCGGCGAATGTATCGGCCATCGTTTCAACGCAGTTGCCGCCGAGGTTCTCCATAAGAGCCGCCAGTTCCGCGTCGCTGCGCTTGTCGATCAGTGCCGAGACCACGCCTTGATCGCCCAGATCCTCCATCAGGCGTTTGCGCCAGTTGGCCCCGCCCATATAGGTCAGCGCGGAGTATTCCACGTTCGGGCAGGCATCGATCCAGTCGCGCAGGGCCGCGCCGCCGGGTTCCTTAAAGGCGGCCCGTTGCAGGGCGCCATATTTCACCCGCACCACATCCCAGCCGAACGCCTCGAAGATTTTCTCGACCCGGCCAAACAGCCCCTCGCGCACGATGCCATCAAGGCTCTGGCGGTTGTAGTCGATGATCCACCAGGTATTGCGCAGGTCGTTCTTCCAGCCCTCCTGCAAGACCTCGTAAATATTGCCCTCATCAAGCTCGGCATCGCCCACAAGCGCCACCATCCGGCCCGGAGTAACATCACCGCCCCAGTCCTTTGCGGTGATGAAGTCCTGCACCATGGACGCAAGCGCGGTGACCCCCACGCCAAGGCCCACAGACCCGGTGGAGAAGTCCACATCGTCGATATCCTTGGTGCGGCTCGGGTAGCTTTGCACACCGCCGTAGCCGCGGAAGTTCTCCATCTTCTCGCGGGTCTGGTGGCCCATCAGATATTGCATGGCGTGGAAAATGGGCGAGGCGTGCGGCTTGACCGCTACCCGGTCCTCGGGGCGAAGCGCCGAGAAATAGAGCGCGGTCATGATCGACACCATCGACGCGGAGGACGCCTGATGACCGCCGATCTTGATGCCGTCTTCCTTGGTGCGCAGGTGGTTGGCGTTGTGGATCATCCAGTGGGAGAGCCACAACAGCCGCTGCTCCACCGTTTTTAGGTGTTTGATTGGATCTTTCGACAAGCGATCCTCCTCCCTCATGTCCGACCGTGTTTAATCGTTGACTGCGAAATCAATATGGACGTGATTGCCGTCCGGATCGCGCAAATGAAACTGAACGAGCCCAACGCCTTCCAGTTCAAGGCGCTTATAGTGATGCTTGCGTTCGTTTAGTTTGGCTTCGAACGAGTTCTGGCCGGTTGCGGTCAGGGCAAAGTGTTCGAGTTTTAAATCCTGTTCGGACCCCACCGCAGGGGTGCCATCATGTCCAACCAAATGGATGACAGCGTTCCCGCCCGCGTAGAGCCATGCGCCCGGGAATGGAAAGGCCGGGCGCGGGCCGGTGCGCAGGCCCAGTATCTCTTCGTACCACGCCACCATCTTGTCCAGTTGCGTGGTTTGAATATTGACGTGATCGAGCCTGCGCACCTGCATCTTAGAACCCTTCCAGCGTAATCTTGCCCTTGGCCTTGCCGCTTTCAATCAAGGCATGGGCACGCTTGAGGTTCACGGCATTGATCACCCCAAAGCTCTCGGTGGCGGTGGATCGGATCTTTCCCGCATCAATGAAGCCAGCCACGGTATCAAGAATGTCGCCTTGGCGCGCAATGTCTTCGGTCGTGAACAGGGAACGAGTGAACATCAATTCCCAGTGGATCGAAACGGCTTTGCCTTTGAACGGCATGATATCAAAGCCTTTGGGGTCGTCGATGAGGCCGAACCGGCCCTGCGGCGCGATGAACTCGGCGATTTGCGCGACATAGGTTTCGGAATAGTTGGTCGAGAACACGAAGGCGGGCGCGCCAATCCCGAGCGCTGCGATCTGTTCAGGCAGCGGTTTGGAATGGTCGACAACGTGGTGCGCGCCCAGCTCGTTCACCCAGTCCTGCGTTTCCGGGCGCGAGGCGGTCGCGATGATAGTCAGATCGGTCTGTTCGCGCAAAAGCTGAATGGCGATAGAGCCCACGCCGCCAGCGCCGCCGATGATGACGATGGCATTGGCTGCTCCGGGCACCGGATCGGTAACCTTTAGCCGGTCAAAGATCATCTCCTGCGCGGTCAGGGTGGTCAGCGGTAGGGCCGCTGCGGCTGCGGTATCGATGGACTTGGGCGCATGGCCGACGATGCGCGCGTCGACCAGATGGTATTCCGAATTGGTGCCGGGGCGGTTGATCGCGCCCGCGTACCAGACCCTGTCGCCGATTTTGAACCGAGTGACCTGCTCACCAGTTTCAACGACCTCGCCCACGGCGTCCCAGCCGAGGATGACGGGCGTGTCGCCTTCGGCCGCGCGGCTGGAGCGGACCTTCGTGTCAACAGGGTTCACTGAAACGGCCGCGACCTTGACCAGGATATCATGGCCGGTTGCCGTGGGTTTTGCGATGTCCAGATCAATCAGCGCATCGTCGCGATCAATGGAACCAGGTGTCGTGTAGCCAATGGCTTTCATGGTTTTTTCCTTTCAGAATTTGTTCAGTGGCCCAACCGCCCGGGCGCGAGCGGCGGGAAGCGGAAGATGTAATAAGGGGCTGCGGTGCGTTCTTCACCGCCATTGAAACCTGCGGCTTCGGAGACCTGAGCGGCGGAGACATACATCTGGCCATCGGCGGCATAGCTGACCCCGTCTGGCCAGATCAGGCGGGGGTGGCTGGCGTATTCGGCATATTCGCGGGTCTCAGCCGGAATGACGCCGACTGCCGTCGTTTCGACTGCCGTCAGGTAGAGGTTCCCGGCACGGTCGATGCCCAAGCCGCCATTGTTCGGCTTTTGCGCGTAGCGTTCCACGCGGTCGCCCAATTCCGTGGCGCCAAGCCGCTCGTCGGCGATATCGTCCAGCCGCACGCGGTAGATCCAGGATCCGCTAAGCGGGCCGAAATAGAGCCATTCATACTCCAGGTCGGCCACGATCCCATCGGCGCCGATGCGCAGCGGCGTGCCCTGATCGTCCACCGTCAGCACGCGGTCGCCCAGTTTGATTGGCACATCCTCGGGCAGGCAGCTTTCGTGGCCCTGCAGCAGACGGCGCGTTTTGCCGGTCTTCATGTCGATGGTCACCAGCGCGGCCTTGGTGCCGTCGCCGCCCGGGCCGATGCCCTCGTCGGCGATGATGATCAGGCCGCGCTTTTCGTCGATGGTGAAATCGTTGTGCTGCGATTCCGGCAGGCTCGCCGGCGCGGGAATATAATAGATCCGTTCCAGGCTGTCGGTGTTGCTGTTCCAGCCAACCAGCTTGGGCGTCAGCCCGCCGCGGGTGCCCATGTCCAGCATCCAGATCAAGCCGTTGCCGTCGCCGCGCAAACCAAGAACGGAATCGAGGTAGTGATCGCTGTCGGTCTTTGGCGTGTTCCACTCACGGTTTGGCCAGGGGCTCGATCCGTTGCGTGCTTCGTTCAGCTTGGCCACGCGAATGTCCGGTTCGAAGAACGGATGGTGGCTGAAGATCACGTCGCTGTGCGGCGTGAAGGTGATGTTCCCCACCGCCTCTGGGAGTTCGGCAAAGATCTCGGCCTCGATCGGCCAGTTCTGATGGTTCATGGTTTCTTTCCTGTCGGCTAGAGGGGCCCGCCGCCCGGTGGGACGGCGGGAGGCGTGGCGTTCAGGGTTTCGCGGTCAGGATGAAATAGCGGTGGTCGCTGCCATCCTCGCCCATGTTCAGGGCCGGGTGCGTGTGCAACTGGTTGGCGACGATGTACATCGTGCCATCCGGCGCAAAGGCAAACCCGTCCGGCCAGCGCAGCAGCGTGTCGTCCTGCGCAAACACCTCGAAGCTGTCGGCGGTGGAAACGGTCACCGCGTTTCTGGTGACATCGCCCGAGAAGACGCGGCCCGCGCCGTCAACGATGAAGCCGTCATTCGGGCCCTTCTCGCTATAGCGGGTGATCTGCGCGGCCAGGGCCGCGTCATCAAGGCTGTCATCCGCCAACGCAGCGGCCGGAATGCGCAGAATATCGCGGCCGTTCATGGTGCCGAAATACACATGCTCGAATGATGGATCGATCGAGATCGCGTTCATCGAAAGATGCCAGGGCTGCGGGTTGCCCTCTCCATCGGTGAAGCCGACAAGATTGCCGTCAATCACAACGTCCTCGTCCGACGGCATCAGCGGCTCAGCACCTTCCAACACGCGGCGGGCCGCCCCGGTTTCTAGGTCGATGACCACAAAGGCAGGCTTCAGGTCGCTCGCCGGTGCCGTAAAGGTCATGTCGGCGATGTAGATCTGGCCCCGCGCCTCATCCAACGCGAAATCCTGCAGGAAGGAAATCGGTGTCACCACGTCGGCGGGAATGTCGATTGTCCTGTGCAGGACATTTTTCTGCGTGTCCCAAGCGACGATCTTGGGCCCGCTGGTCTCACCGCCCATGTCCAGAATCCAGACCACGCCATTCGAATCAGACTTGATCCCGATCGTCCCGGCGATGCCTACATCACCGGTCTCTGGCCCGTCGGCCCAGTCCTGCGTCGGGAATGGCACTTTGGTGCCATCGGCCAGCACCTCGACCACTCGAAGCGCGGGGCCATCCAGCGGCTGCTGGGTGATGATCACCCGGTTGTCCGGTGTCACGGTGATATTGCCGGGGCGCGTGTCGGTGATTTCGGCAAACGTGGTCAAGGAGTTGTCCGCAAGGACCTGACCAGCGAGGGAAATTGTCAGGGCAACAGCGGATGTGAGAAGCTTGGTGGTGGTCATCGGGGTTCTCCGTCGTAGGGGAATGGGTCGGCAGGGCATGATGGACGTCCTCGTCAGACGTCGGTGATGATCTCGGCCTCGATCAGTCGAGACTTCGGAAGCGCGGCGTTGTAATCGGCATCCGGGTCGGAATAGCCGATGGGCACGACAAAGAGACTGGCGTAGCCCTTGTCCCGCAGGCCGAATTCCGCATCGAGCACATCGGTGTCCACGCCTTCCATCGGGGTGGCATCAATTCCAAGCGTCGCCAGACCAAGCAGGAACTGGCCGAGGTTCAGGTAGACCTGATGTGCCATCCATTGCTGGCCGTCGCCGATCTGGTTTTGGTGAATGTCGACGAACATCGACCGCCCCTTGTGCATGGCAGGCTTGAATTCATCCGGGTTCCCGGCAAAGCGGCCGTCGGCCTCTTCCTGCGCCAGAACCTTCTGAAGATAGGCCTCGTCGGCATCGATGCGTCCGGCAAAGACAACGACATGCGAGGCGTTCTTGATTGCGCCAACGTTGAAGGGGAATTTCTCTTCCGCCGCCTTGGCGACACGGGCCTTGCCCTCGTCCGTTCCCGCAATCACGAAATGCCAAGGTTGCAGGTTCGTGGAGGACGGCGCGAAGCGTAGCAGCTCGCGCACCTGTACCATATCGGCTCCCGAGATGCGGCGCGGTACATAGGCCTTGGTGGTGTGGCGTTGTTGAGCGAAGTCGGTAATGTGAATGGTCATGGCTCTGATCCTGTTCTGTCTTCAAGCAATAGTGAGACGTTCCCGGCACGCAGGCGCCGGGCCATTTGTTTCGTGCAGGCAGATGTCTTCACACGCGGGGCGATCTGCTCCAAAGGCGGCGCAGCCACGCGCTCAGGTCGACGGCCATCTGCGCGGACCCGGCATTCCGAATTGCCGTCAGGCCGGTCGGATGCAACGTCTGGGGAGGCCGTCGAATAGCTGGCATGTTGCGCGCTCCTGTGGACTGTGTTGCCCGGATCAATCGATCCGGGTCATTTCGTTGAGCGTGAACTGCGCAACTGCGCCCTCGGTCGCTGCCATGTAGGCCGCCAGGTGCGGAGCGTTCATGTGTTCCTGCCACAGCTCCCGGCTTTCCCAGTTTTCATAGAAAGTGAAATGGGCGGGGTTCTCGTTGTCTTGGTGCAAATCGTAGTTGATGCAGCCCTCTTCGGAGCGGGTGATCGGGATCAGCTTCATCAGCTCTGATTTCACGAGGTCGATTTTGTCTGCATTCGCGTGAATGTTCGCGACGATGGTCAGCTGGGTCATGGTGTCACCTTTCGGGGTTCTAAAGCTTATGGGCCGAAGGTAGCTGCTTGCCTTGACCGGATAAACGGGAGATCATCGGATAAATAATCCGAGATATCCGTTTAATGCTGATCGACAACATTCGCCTGTTTCAGACCATCGCCGAAAAGGGAAGCCTTGTTGCAGCCGCCCGCGAAGTCGGGATGTCGGCCACCACCGTGTCTGAACGACTTGCCGCGTTGGAGGCGCACTACGGCGTTGTGCTATTCAATCGCACCACACGCTCGCTCAGCCTGACTGAAGAAGGGCGGACCCTGCTCAACGGCGCAAAGTCAGTGCTGGCCGAGATCGAAGATCTTGATACGCGCATCCGGCATGGCGCGGATACGCTTTCGGGACCGATCCGCATCAGTGCCCCTGTCGATCTTGGGCGAAGTATCGTGTCCGACATTGTCGAGCGATTTACACAAGACCACCCCGCGATTTCGGTCGAGTTGTCCTTGTCGGACGGCTATGTCGATATCGTGGGGCAGGGATTTGATCTGGCCCTGCGGTTCGGAACGATCACCGACAGTTCGCTACGGACTCGCAGCATCGGTCGATATCGCCGTATCGTGTGCGCCGCACCATCCTACGTGGACCAGCACGGCACCCCTCGAACACCGGAAGACCTGACGCGACACAATTGCCTGATCATGAGGTTCGGCAACAGCCTGGATAACGTCTGGCGCTTCGGAACCGGCGCATCGGCTCAGGAGGTTACCGTGCGTGGTGACAAAGTCGTCAATGATGGCTATCTGGTGCGCCGCTGGGCTTTGGCAGGCCACGGAGTCATTCTGAAGTCCGAGCTTGATGTCAGACAAGACTTGTCAACTGGCCGGTTGGTGGCCCTTCTTGAAGATTTCGCCGCATCTGCGAACCCTCTGCAAATAATGTTCCCGCCCGGACGCGCGCAACCGCGGCGTGTCGGTGCGCTTGCGGATGCAATTCGGAAAGGATTTCGTGAGATTGCCAGAGCCTCGACGGATTAAAACTCGAATTCGGTGAGCTATCCGCTGATGTCTACGAATTCGTCAGAGTTTCCATCTCTCTGAACCTCATCATACTGACAGATATCAACGCCACTGCCCAGCTGGAAGCCTATTAGACAGCCTTTGTTGCGGCGGTAACAGGTAGTTCACTCAACTAAAAGGCGGCCACTGTTTGGACGCGCTATGTTCAGTTTTGGGGTTGGCTAGGTCTCATTTATTCAACCGAGTTGCCGCAAGATGTGGTCCCATTCCGGCGGAATTCGACACCCTCGAATGACCGGTTTGGTGACGTCGATCCAAACGCAGCAATCCGCGGCTGCAAGTTCAAGCAGATTCTGCATTAGCAATAGCCGCGATTACTCGAGTCCGGTTTGTCCGCACCTCGCTAGTCTGACCATATCGCGGCGAAAGTGCGGTCTCGGTTCTAGCCTTGTAAACGCTGGCTAACGTCCGGTTCGGTGATCTTCGCTGCGGGGCAGCGTCCGGCCTGCCGCAACCGCAAAAGAATGCTGCGTCAGCAATAGCCGCATGTACACACGTCCGCTTCGTCCGCAGAGCAGTTATTCAAGCCGAGTGCTGCGAATAGCTGCTTTGAGCCCAGAGCTGCCGTCCGTTGCGGCCACGCCAAGCCCTCCAGCGATGTCGATACAACAACCGTTCTGAATGTTGTCGAGTATAAGCGGACATTGGATTTTAGTATGCGAGGTGTTGCCCGGTGAAACTAAGCAAGAATATCATTCGCTAAAAAAGAAGCCGGCAAGTACGGTTTCTTCGCCGGTCCAGGTCGTGAAAGAAAAATACGATACGCGGGTTTCCGAACTTATTCAAAATACTCCGGATGGCGTTCGTGAATAAACGCAATGGTGTCATCAAGGCGGGACAAGTGTTTTCTAACTGCGGTCTGCGCTCTTGACAGATCCCGCAAAGCGAGCCCGCCTGCGATTTCATAATGGTCTTCTAAAATGGAATTTGCTTCGCGGTCTTTCCCAAGGCCAAGCATGCAGAGACGATCCACTTTTTGCTTGCATTCCAGCATTACTTCGAATGCTAGTGGATTGCCGCCCAGAACATAGATCAGTTTGTGAAAATCATAATCAAGCGCATGGAAGGCGGGTAAATCCCCTTTGGCCAAGGCGTTCTCCTGAAGGGCGAGGTTTTCTCCAAGCTTCGCATCCTTCTCTGCGTCCCAAGTTTCGATCGCTCCATGAATAACTTCAAGTTCGACGGCCCTGCGTACCAAACGAGCAAGCTCTAGGCGGTCCATTGAAAAGCCGCGCACCTCTGTCGCTTTTTGCGGTCGGATAAGTAGTAAATCCTCATTTCCAAGCCTGGTGAAGGCGTTGCGAACAGGTTGGCGAGAGACGCCAAATCGGCGTGCGACTTCCGTCTCGGATAATTTTGTACCGGGAAGAATTGCGAGCGAAACGATCTGATCGTGCAGTGTTTCGTAGACGGCATCAGTGGTTGTTCGGGTTCTAATTCCGTTCACGATTTTTTCTTCCATCCTCTGATTCATAATTCTGTCGCCATGGTCTGGGGGGTGTTTAAGGCATTGTTATATAATACTAAAATCCGTATCTCCTACGTATTTCAGTAAGGCTTTTTCAGCTAATATCAAAGAGCCTGTAATCATTGAAGTCAAGGCCGTCACATGTTTCAAACGAGTTGTTGACTTAACTTGGATACTAGTGTCCTTATAAGTTCAGCAGTGATTCCGGCTCAGGGAGGAAGCAGGAAGTTTTGCGACTTTCATCCTCCAGACGACACTTTTTGGCCTGTTGCTGCCCAAAAAAACTGGAGGAGACCCATGACTTCTACGAAATCGCTTTTTGCAGCAGTAACCGTTGCACTGATCGCCTCATCAGCATCGGCCGAAAGCTGGCGCGCTTGGAACATTCACAATGACGGCCACCCCAATACGGCGGCGATGGACAAGTTTGCTGAGCTTGTAGACACAGCCACAGATGGTGAAGTCACGGTAGATGTGTTCCACGGCGGCGTTCTTGGCTCGCAGCCCGATGCGCTGGAGCAAGTGCGTATTGGAGCCATCGAGGTTGGCAACTTCAACCTTGGCCCGATTGGTCCGATGGTCAAAGAGGCAAACCTTGTATCGCTTCCGTTCATCTTCAAAAGTGTGCCGCACATGTTCCGAGTAATGGAAGGTGAAGCTGGCGCGGTCGTTGCCGAAGCGATGGGTGAGGCAGGGGTCCTTCCACTTGCATATTTTGATGCTGGAGCCCGGTCATTCTACAGCCAGAAGCCGATCAACTCTCCAGCCGATGTGGAAGGCCTGAAGATCCGAGTTATGAACAACGATCTCTACACTTCGATGATTTCGGCGATGGGTGGAAATCCGTCTCCCATGGCGTTTTCGGAAGTACAACAGGCACTGAAAACAGGCGTTGTTGATGGTGCAGAGAACAACTTCCCGTCGTTCAAAAACGTTGGCCATTATGAAGTCACATCGCACTATTCCCTATCTGAGCATCTGATCATCCCCGAGTGCATCTGTGTGAATACGGCTAAGTTCAACGCGCTTAGCCCCGAACTACAAGAAGCTGTACGCAGTGCGGCACAAGAAGCGGCTCTGTATCAGCGCGAACTGTGGGCTGTTGGATCTGAGCAAGCGCGCTCTGACGTTGAAGCGGCTGGCATCACAGTCAACGAAATAGCAGACAAGGGCCCCTTCCAGTCCGCGATGGACGTAGTCTATGCCGACTACCTTGCTGCCAACCCAGATATGACAGCGTTGGTCGAGATGGCCCAGGCCACTGAGTGATTTTCCAAAGCGAACACAAAAAAGGCGCGTCCGGTTTCCTTCAAAGAAGCCGGGCTCGTAAAACAAAAAAGGGGGCGGCATGCGAGTTTCAGGCAAGACATCAGAGTTTATGAGGAGGATGGATATCTTCCTCGACCTGCTCGCCCGCCTTTGTACCTTGTTGGCCGGCGTCGCCATCGTGACTATGACCGCCATCTTCGCGTGGCTGGTCTTTGGCCGGTACGTCCTCAATGACACGCCCACTTGGGTTGAACAGGTATCGCTTTTACTTGTCATGGTCATTGCCTTCCTCGGCGCAGCAGCCGGAGTGCACAACCATACCCACCTCTCTGTTGTTCTTTTTCGTGGCATGGTGCCGCCGAAAGTACGAACAGTCTTTGTCTGCATCACAGATATGCTGCTAGCCGGATTTGGCGCGATGATGTTCTGGTATGGGCTTGAATTGACCGAATTCAAATGGGGCACGTTGATCCCGCTTATTCAATGGCCCGAGGGCCTGAGATCCCTGCCTATGACCATTAGCGGAGCATTGGTCCTTCTGTTTTCCATCGGTCATCTGATCCGCCTGTTTCTGGGCGAGGACGCGCGTCAAGACAGTATAGATCAGGGTTAATCATGGGACTTGCAGTTCTTCTCGGGGTCTTTGCCCTTTCCGTCATCATCGGCACTCCAGTCGCTTACGCACTCGGGATTTCTGCCTTGGCTGCGTTTTGGTATGAAGGCTTGCCCTTGTTCGTCGGCTTTCAACGAATAGTCGCAGGAATCAACGTTTTTTCGCTTATGGCGATCCCGTTTTTCATTTTCGCTGGCGAGCTTATGTTCCACGGCGGTATAGCCGTCAGATTGGTCAGGTTCGCGCAAGCTGCTGTCGGTGCCGTGCGCGGCGGGCTTGGCATTGTGAACGTGTTTTCTTCCATGCTTTTTGGTGGGATTTCAGGTTCGGCGATTGCGGACATATCCGCGCTGGGCTCAATTCTCATCCCCGTTATGAAGGACAAGGGATACGACGCTGACTATGCGGTGAATGTGACGGTGACGTCTTCCATCGCCGGGATCATCATTCCACCCAGTCACAATATGATCATCTTTGCTCTTGCCACGGGCGGTGCGGTATCAATTTCCAAGCTGTTCTTGGCGGGTGTGATCCCCGGCATCCTGATGTGCTGTTGCTTGGCAATTGCTGCGTATGTGGTCGCGGTAAAGCGCGGCTATCAGGCTGAACGGTTTCCAGGATGGACGGCGCTGGCGTACGCGTTTGTCGGCTCCATCCCCGGCTTGCTGACTGCGGTCATTATCGTCGGAGGTGTCCTTTCAGGCATCTTTACTGTGACAGAGTCCGGTGCGTTCGGGGCTATGTATGCCTTTGTTGTCACGCTGATCGTCTACCGCAGCCTGTCATGGGATGCCTTTAAGATTGCTGTAATTTCGTCCGTGCGCACAACGTCGATGGTCATGATCCTGATCGCTTGCGCCGGGGCCTTCGCCTACATGCTGACCTACAACCGCGTACCAACCAAAACGGTCGAGTTCCTTTTGGGGATAACCGAGAACCCGATCCTGATTTTGCTGATGATCAACGCCGTTCTTTTGCTGCTTGGCATGATTATGGATATGGCAGCTTTGATCCTCATCTGCACGCCGATCTTCTTACCGGTGATGAATATGCTGGGGATCGATCCGCTGCAATTCGGCATGATCCTTCTGGTGAACCTTGGTCTGGGGCTTTGCACGCCTCCGGTCGGAACGTGTCTGTTTGTAGGCTGTGCGGTTGGCCAGTTGCCGATGGAAAAAGCCATTAGAACGATCTGGCCTTTCTACCTTGCGATCTTCGCAGCGCTGATGCTGATCACCTTCGTTCCTGCCATCTCGCTCACACTTCCGACTCTCCTAATCGGCCCATAAAGCCCAAAGGACACCGCTATGCTGAATATCAAACGATTGGACATTGAAGAGGCGCGACGGCTGATCGCGGTCGCTAGGCTCAAAGCCGAGGATATCGGGGTGCCAATGTGCATCGCTGTTACCGACGAAAGCGGCATCCTCATCGCATTTGAGCGAATGGATGGCGCCAAGATTACCAGCGTCAATCTGGCGATCGATAAGGCTTACACCGCATCCGGCATCAAAAAGAGCACGCAAGCCCTGGGTGAAGTCAGTCAACCGGGAATGCCAGCGTATGGCATCGCCTCGGCCTTAGGCGGACGTATGGTGACCGTTGCCGGCGGTCTTCCTGTGCTTGCTGGTTCTGATGTCGTCGGCGGCATTGGTGTTAGCTCAGGCTCACCTTCGCAAGATCATGACGTCGCCCAAGCTGGGGCCGACGTCCTTTCCAAAATGAAAAACCCAAACGCTTAGGAGGCGCAAATGTCGTACCCAAAAATCGGTTTCATTGGTCTAGGCCAAATGGGTAGCAAGATGGTTGAATGCCTCCAAAACAATGGTTTTGATCTTGTGGTCATGGGCCGCAACAAAGCGGCGGTTGCCCAAACCGTTGCGCGCGGCGCGGTCGAGGTCAGCACCCCTAAGGAACTCGCCGAGGCCAGTGATATCGTCATGCTCTGCGTGACAACATCTGACGTGGTCGAAAGCCTGATTTACGGCAAGAATGGTATTCTCGCCGGGATCAAAGAAGGCGCGGTGGTCATAGATTTCGGCACGTCCATTCCAGCGTCAACAAAGAAAATTGGCGCGGACCTTGCGACAAAAGGGGCCGGGATGCTCGACGCACCGTTGGGGCGTTCACCTATGCACGCCAAGGACGGTTTGCTGAACATCATGGCAGCGGGCGATATCGAAACGTTTGAAAAGGTCAAACCTGTGCTCGACGTGCAGGGCGAGAACGTGTTCCATCTTGGCACACTCGGCGCGGGCCATACGACTAAGCTGATCAACAACTTCATGGGTATGACAACAGCGTGTACCATGAGCCAGGCATTTGCAGTTGCAAAACAAGCGGGCATCGATGGCCAGCAGCTTTTTGAGATCATGTCTGCGGGCCCGTCCAATTCTCCATTCATGCAATTTTGCAAGAATTACGCCGTCGATGGTGTAAGTGATCTTGGGTTTTCGATCAGCAATGCCAACAAGGACATCGCTTACTTCGTTCAGATGATCACTGACATTGGAACACGCTCCGAAATCGCTGAAGGCACTTCCGCAAATCTTCAAACGGCGCTTGATGCAGGGATGGGCGAAGGCAATGTCCCCGAAATCTACGACATGTTCGTCAAACGCGGTGCAGCCTGAGCAAGCGCCCGCTGGAGCACGACAATTTTCAATTCAGAGCAATGATGAGGGATGGCTATGAAGCTCGCTGGAAAATCGGCAATTGTAACTGGAGCCGGCCGAGATATCGGTGCAGCTGCTGCAATCAAACTAGCCTCCGAGGGCGCACAAGTTGCAATAAACTATTTTGCCAGCAGCGCAGGCGTTGAGGACGTTGTGGCCAGGATCAAAGCAAATGGCGGAACCGCATTCGCGCTTCAAGGAGACTTAACGCAGAAAAGCGACGTTGACGCATTGGTGGCGCGATCTCTCGCGGAGTTCGGCAGTATTGACGTTTTGGTCAATAATGCGGGCGGTTTGGTTGCCCGCAAAACAGTCGCAGAGTCCTCACTTGAGCATTGGCGGTATGTGATGGACTTGAATCTGACCAGCAACTTCATGATGACGAACGCCTGTTTGCCTCATATGAAAAGCGGTACAATCGTCAACTTGGCAAGCCAAGCCGCTCGCGATGGCGGTGGCCCCGGCTCAGTTCCCTATGCGACCTCAAAGGGCGCGATCATGACGCTGACGCGGGGTTTGGCCAAAGAGCTAGGCCCGGATATCAGAGTCAATGGGCTTTGCCCTGGGATGATTGATACTGATTTTCATAACATCCACACACCGGACGCAGGACGTCGCGGCTTTGAAGCCGCTGCGCCAATGAAACGTCAGGGCACCATTGAGGATGTCGCAAACCTTGTCCTATTCCTAGCCTGCGACGACAGTGCTTTCATTACAGGAGCTAATGTCGATCTGAATGGTGGAATGCTTTTCTCATAATGTAGCGGAGGTACACCTTGCCTGAATTTCCAGTTGTCTCGACAGGAGAGAATGTCACACGGCAAGTTCTCTCTGATCATCCTAATCTCATGGTTGTTGCCTTTCGGTTCAGCAAAGCAGGTGCGATAGGCGCGTTGCACAGCCATCCGCATGTCCAGTCAACATATGTCGAAAGCGGCCGGTTCCGGTTCACTTTGGGCGAAAGTGACCAAGAGTTCGGGCCAGGAGACAGTTTTGTCATTCCTTCAGATCAAACCCACGGATGTGTTTGCCTGGAACCAGGAAAGCTCGTGGATAGCTTCACTCCGCGGCGTGACGATTTTTTGTAGAACCCATGCGTATCTTAGCAATCGGCGAGTGCATGGCGGAACTTGCTCCCCTAGGCGGTCCAGGGGAGTTCAAGATCGGGTACGCTGGTGATACGTTCAACACAGCTTGGTATTTAGCGAAAATATCACCGAATACAGAGGTCGCTTATTTTACGGCAGTTGGTGACGACAAACTGTCCCGCGAAATGCGAGCCTTTATTGACAGAACAGGCATCGATACCTCTCACATTTGTGAAATCTCGGATGGAACTGTGGGTCTCTATATGATCCACCTTTCCAACGGTGAGCGTAGTTTTTCCTACTGGCGCAACAGCTCTGCCGCCAGACGGCTTGCTGACGACCCAGACGCGCTTGACCGTGCTATCGAAAAAGCGGATTTGATCTATTACTCAGGAATTACGCTGGGAATTCTTGGTCCTCAATCGCGAGAAAACCTACTTGGTGCTCTCCAAAAGGGGCGCGATGTAGGGAAAACCGTGGCTTTCGATACGAACATCAGACCCAAACTTTGGTCGAGTACCGAAGAAATGAAACGTTCAATCATGCGCGCTGCTGAACTCTCGGATATCGTGTTGCCGTCTTTTGACGATGAAAGCGCGTGGTTTAATGACGACTGTCCGACCGCGACTCTTGAACGATATGCAAGACATGGTGTGGAGCGGATCGTCGTAAAGAACGGCGAGCATTCTGTGGTTTATCAAGATGGGAATATTAGAGGGGAGGTGCCCGCTAAGCCGGAAACTTCCGCTATTGATACAACAGCCGCTGGTGACAGCTTCAACGCTGGCGTTTTGCTCAGCGTTTTGGAGAAAAGCGATTTCCGCGCAGGAATATCATTAGGCTGCCAATTGGCCAGCTACGTAATCCAAGCCAAGGGAGCGCTGGTTCCTGTCGATGCACTGCGTGTTACAGCCTGAGGCGATAAATCCCGACTTGTGTTTAACGTGGAATATTCGCACCGCACGGCCATTATCTCAAGAAAGGTAACTTTAACACTGAAACAATAAAGGCATTAGAAAAGGTCATTCGCTTAAGTGCAATCAAAAGACCGCAATACGCAGTGTGCCATTGGTCGTCTAAATAAAAAGCAGATGTGAGTGTGCCCTAATTTCAGCGAAAATCTCAATGGCAATTGACGTTGGCGTGGGCCAGTTGGGATGCAACACTGATTCAACAACATCTGCGTCAGCTACAAACCGCGCGTTATGTTTCGCCGCAAGATAGCGCATGTGGCGGTTTTCCTTCAGACACATCATTTGGATAGTCCGGACGCCTCTGTTCTGCGCCATCGCGTACATCTGTCGAAACAAAGCGTCGCCAATCCCAATGCCTTGCCATTCGGCTTCGACAGAGAGTGCAACCTCTGGCTTTGATGGCCATGAATGAAAGAGGCCGCGCAGTTCCACAAGGCCCCTCAATTGGCCCCAGACAAACGCTCCACAAGCGATACTGTTGTATCGAAGGATATTCTGTGCGTAACTCAAGACACCATTGTCGTCGACGGCTCCACAAAACCGTGCCGGCCGCGTTTGGACATCTAACCGCAGAAAATGATCACAGATTTTATCTTGATCGCCGAAACCGAGACGACGGACGACCAGATCTTGTGAAGTTCTCCTATCGCTCATTTCTCGGGGCTCCTGCTTGGCAGGTTGGTTTGGGCCAGCACTTTCGGGAGGAGTTGAAAATGCTGGCCCGTGCGTTGGCGCTCCCTGTTGGCTTTTTCGCCACCGCTCATGCTGGCTTACTCTGGGAGGAGCGAGAACCAGCATTTTCCGTGTAAGCTTTTGGACCTGAGGGCTCGCTTACCTATTCGTCAGCCATCAATTTTCCGGCATATTCCGGGATCTCAGATCGCGAAATTCCGATCTGAGAGAGTTGGTAATCGCTCATATTTGAAAGCGCAGAGAGCATCCGGGCCATTTTCAGTGCCTTCAAGGCCGCATTGGCCGTGGCTCCGATCCTCGCCAGGAAGCTGATTGATAGGGCGATGGAGTGACTACGATCTGTACTAGCCGTTTGGGTGTTAGCAGCCATATGCAGCCTCCATAGCAAGTTTTTTGATGCTACTGCGTGGAATGCCCAGATCTATTAAGTCACGGTCAGATAGCACCGAGAGCTCATAATACGTTGCGCGATAAACCCTGCGTTTGGCCTGTGCCTTTCGCATCGTGTCCAGATTTTGATGAAAGAACGTGCGGCCAGCTTCGAAAACGACATCCAGCGCGCTGTTTGATCGTGTAATTGCCATGATATTGCCTCGTCCGTTGCTGCAGTGCAGTATTTATGCTGCAATGCAGAGGTACGCCTGTTTGGTAGCGCTCACAATTTGGCAATCTGGCATAGGCCCCATGCCAGATTGGAACAGCAAGGGTCATGACATGGATATTTCTGCGCAAATGTTAATCTTTGCGACGGTTGTCGAGCAGGGCAGCATCTCTGCGGCTGCAAGATCAATGGGGCAGACCCCATCAGCAGTAAGTAAGCAGATCGGATTACTTGAAGATCAGGTTCACTACCACCTTCTTAATCGCACCCGAACGGGTGTCTCTCCGACGCGAGAAGGCCAAGATTTCTATGAAAAATGCAAAGCGATGGCTGACAAATTCAATGAAGCCAAAGCGATGATCCATAGCTTTGACGGCGTCCCACGCGGAGAACTCAGGATCGCGTCCACTGTCGCCTTTGGTAAGTCACAGTTGATCCCCGCCTTGCCTGAATTCATGGAGGAGAATCCTGAAGTTCAAGTATCGTTGGACTTAACCGACCGGGAGATTGATCCTCGCAGTGAAGGGTTTGACGTGGCGATCTGCTTTGCGGAACAACACAAGAATCCAGATATGGTCATCAGGCGCATTATGCAGAGTCGGAGGGTACTATGTGCCTCACCTGAATACCTTGAGCGTTCTGGAACACCGTCGAATTTCGCCGAATTGGCTGAGCACAACTGCTTGAGAGTTGCTGGGAGAAGCCAGCGGAACGCTTGGAACAGCATCGAACCGAACGCAGGCGAAAAATTTGAAGCAACGGGTAGTTTTGAGGGAAACAGCACCGATGTCGTCTTTCGAGCCGCTCTTGCTGGCATTGGGATCGCACGGCTGCCATGCTATATGGCAAACATTAAATTTAGCTCCGGCGAACTTGTCCACGTCATGCCGGAGTATGCACCACCCAGCACAGATATTGTCGTAATGTTTGCCGAAAGGCGGAATCTGGCACCAAAAACCCGCGCGTTCGTAGATTATCTCGTGCGGCGGTTTCGGGATACCGAAGAGAACCAAAAGAACGGCTAACTACGCGTAGAAACGATAGCAGTTGTCCAAGTTTATCCGATCCAATCTGCTGTGACTGTTTAAAAGCCAGCCGAGTTTCAAACAGAACTGACTGGGCACCTCGATCAAAAATCTGGTAGCGGTTGGTGAATATAGAATTGGTTAATTCAAACTAAGAGGAGCCTTTCTCCGAACACATGATCAATGGCTGCTATTAGCGGCATTAAAGTGATAGTGTGCTTAACCCGCAGATAAGCTGAACACCTAACGATGGATCGCTTCACCTAAATCTGCTTCGACATTACTTTCCAATCGTTTCAACACCAAAAAAATATCCAATGTTTGGGATAGTAGGCCAAGACCTGGTCGCGGAAACGCAGTCTGCGAAAGTCAAATTTCTAAGGCCACTGAGGGCTCGGCTAAGATGAACCTTGGGTTGGGACGTAGCTATGAAAACACAATGCTCGCTTCGCTGTACACTGTAGTTACTTCAGATAAGTGTTGAACCAATCAATGGTGCGGTCCCAGGCTAGGTTTGCCATTTCCTCGTCATAACGAGGCGTGCTGTCGTTATGAAAACCGTGGTTGGCATTTTCGTAGATGTAGGCCTCGTAAACTTTTCCGTTGGATTGCAGAGCGGCTTCAAAATCCGGCCAACCTGCGTTGATGTGCTCATCAAGCTCTCCCATCTGAATTAGTAACGGCGCTTGAATTTTGGCTACATCCTCAGCTGCTGGCTGGCGACCATAGAACGGCACGCCTGCGGCCAGTTCCGGGTAGGCCACGGCAATTGCACTGACTACACCGCCGCCATAGCAGAAACCCACTGCTCCGACCTTTCCGGTGCTGTCATCTCGGTTCAACAGGTATTCAAACCCATTGAAGAAATCGTTCATCAACTCGACACGGTCCACTGTCTTTTGCAACTCGCGCCCATCGGCGTCGTTGCCCGGGTAGCCGCCAACCGATGTCAGGCCGTCGGGGGCCAACGCCATAAATCCGGCTTTTGCCAACCTGCGCGTCACATCCTCGATGTAAGGATTCAAACCGCGGTTTTCGTGGATCACCAGCACCCCAGGTAGGGGCTCTTCAACGCCAGCGGGCCGGACAAGATACCCTCGGACATCACCGGTTCCATTGGGTGACGGATAGGTAATGTAGTCTGCGTGGATATCGGGATCGTTGAATGACACTTGCTGAGCCATCGCATAATTCGGGCTGAGCATGTTCAGCAACGCAACCGCTGTCACGCCGCCGACCGCGAACTTTCCGGCGCGATCCAGGAATTGGCGCTTGGTGATCTTGCCGTGCGCGTAAAAGTCGTACAGGTCCAGAAGTTCCTGGTCGAAGTCTTTTGCCGTCATGCGGGTCATTATGAATCTCCTAATGAGTTTGGCAGTCTGAAGGGGAGGGTAGTATCCGATCTGAAAGTCTTTATTTGATTGAGCGTCTGGATGGGCTTACTAAGATTCTGCCGGCGACAGTTCCATGTCCGCGTACCGTTCGCGCAGCACGTTCTTTTGAACTTTTCCCATAGTGTTTCGCGGCAATTTCGAGACGAATTCGTAGCGGCGCGGATGTTTGAAGCGCGACAGCTTGTCCCTGATGGTCTCAGCAATCTGATCCGCTTCAAGTTTTACGCTTGGCTCAATAACCAGAGCGGCGATGATTGCTTCACCAAAATCGTTGTCGGGGACGCCGAAAACCGCCGATTCCAGAACACCGTCGATGTCGTTCAGTATCTCTTCAATTTCTTTGGGATACACGTTGTAACCCCCGGTAATGATCAAGTCTTTCGACCGCCCCACAATCGATAGATAGCTGTCCTCACTGAATTGGCCCAAGTCCCCGGTGATGAAGAACCCGTTCTCTCGTAACTCTTCGGCGGTTTTCTCGGGCATCTGCCAATAGCCTTTGAACACGTTGGGGCCGCGGACTTCGATCATTCCAACTTCGCCCGGGGGAAGTGGTTCTCCGGTTTTCGTATGTGTGACGATCACCTCGATGCCGGGCAGTGCCATGCCAACAGTTCCCGCGCGACGTTCGCCACTATAGGGGTTAGAGGTGTTCATGTTCGTCTCGGTCATGCCATAGCGCTCAAGTATTCGGTGGCCGGTGCGCGTTTCGAATGCCTGATGGGTTTCGGCAAGCAGGGGGGCAGAGCCCGAGACGAACAGGCGCATGTTCCCTGTGATCTCTTTTGTGAACCGGTCGTCTGCCAACAGTCTGGTATAGAAAGTGGGAACCCCCATCAAAAGGGTCGACTTGGGCAATTCATCCAGGATGGCGCCGAGGTCGAACTTTTGCATAAGGCGAACTCTGGCACCGGCGAGTAGTGACGTATTCATCGCCACGAAAAGCCCGTGCGTGTGAAAGATCGGCAGCGCGTGAACCAAGCGATCGTCGTTTGTGATACCCCACAGACCAACAAGAGCTTGGGCGTTGGACAATAGGTTTTGATGGCTCAGCATTGCGCCTTTGGAACGGCCTGTTGTGCCTGATGTGTAGAGCAACGCGGCAAGATCGTCCGGAGCGCGATCCACGGTTTCGAAGACGCAGGGCTGCGCGTCGGCCTCGCTGCTCAGGCTAGGGTAAACGCCGCCGAGTGTTCGCAGCTTTGCCCCAGACCGAGCCGCCAATTTTCCGACTTCAATTTCGTCTCTGCTATCGCAAACGATCATCGAAGGTTGGGCATCAGAGATGAAATAGTCCAACTCTGCCAAAGTGTAGGCAGTGTTAAGCGGCAGATAGACTGCACCTGCCTGTACCGAAGCGGCGTAGAGGGCAATCGTATCGGCCAACTTGGGCGCTTGCACAACGATGCGATCGCCTGGTGAAACGCCGTTGTTTTGCAAAACATGCGCGACCTGCGCGGTGCGCTTCAAAAACGCGTCATAGGACACAACCTGGTCATCGTCGAATTGCAGGAACGGAGCCTCGTTGCCCTCATGCCGGGCAAACAGGCTGTCGTATAGAGTGTTGGTCACGCGGTATTTTCCCTTGGCTTGGTCGCAAGCGCAGCGGTTGAGGCCGCGCGAACAGAACGCGAGGCTTCGATCGTCGCATGTGTCGCGAACTCTTCGTGATGACGTTCTGTTTTGTTTAAATCGTACAGGTAGTTCACCATCGCACCGCCGGATTGTGATCGTCCGTTCGGTGACAAATCGGCTTCGGCGTGCAACTCGTGCAACTCGGCACCGTTTCCGAGGTGAAAGCGGGCCACGGGATCCAACGGCATCCCATCCTCGCGCTTGGCGAACAACAGGTACCGGGCGGCCATTGCGCGCAAATCTTGCGGCGAGGTTGTTGCCGCAAGTACGGCCTCGGCGGCGTGGCCGTGCTCAGGATTGTCTGTTTCGCCCTCTAGCCAACGGTTCAGTCCTGGTATCGGCGACAAGGTCACAAATGTATCAAGCCCCTCAAGTTCTCGCGACAGCTCAGTTACAACCTGTTTGATCAACAGATTGCCAAAGCTGATACCGGTTAAACCTTTCTGGCAATTCGAGATAGAGTAGAACGCCGCGACTTTCGCTTGTTCGGTTTCGATCGGTTCCCGATCTTCGGACAAAAGCGCATCGATTGCGTCTGGAACTTCAGCCGTCAGAGCAACTTCGACAAAAATCAGCGGCTCATCTGGCATCGAAGGATGGAAGAATGCAAAGCAACGACGATCCGGCGGGTAGAGCCTGCGTCGCAGATCATCCAGATCGTTGATTTGATGGACCGCTTCGTAGGCAACGATCTTGTCCAAAACGCGGGCAGGGGTATCCCAACTGATTTGTTTGAGGACAAGAAAGCCCCGATTGAACCAACTTCTCAGCAAATGAACGAAATCAATATCTGTTCGTTTGAGCTCGGGGTTGGATTTAAGAAAGCGCAATAAGTCAACGCGCATTGCTACGAGTTCTTGTGTCGCGCCGGATGGTTGGTTCAATCGGCGCAACAACTCTTGCCGTTTGGGTTCCGCGAATTCGCTAAGCTTTTGATATAAATTGACACTTCTGTCGTTTGCATAGAGGCTTGCCACTTCGGCAAGCTGATCCGCGTCCAGCTCAAGTTGGTCATTCAAATAGGCAAAAAACTCCAATTTCTCGGGGTCTTCTAAGGTCTGGTACCGATCAAGAATTGTGGAGCCGAGGGTGAAGCCCGATACTTCGCCTTCTGCGGACAACAAGGCCTCACAAAGCTCTGCAATGGATCGATAGTCATCGTTGCCGCGCTTTTTGCCGGGACGATCGAACAGCTGATTCAGCAGATCGCCCAGAAACCAGTTCCGCTGCATTTCAGGACTCCATCTGACTGCTCAGGTACTCACCCGTTCGGCGGTAGTGGTTGAGCAAGTGCTGGGTCGCGCCGTCTGCATCGTGGTCGAGTGCGGCATCCAGGATTTGCTGGTGTTCGGCAGCGATATCGCGCTTTTTGTAACTGGGCCCTCCCGCCGCCAGATAACGATAGCGAATGTTGAGGTCATAAAGCTGCGAGCAATACCGTAGCAGCAACGGCAGTTTTGCATTTTCCAACAAGGCCATATGAAACACTTTGTGGGCGTCTTCGAAGTCTGGTGCACTCTTTTGACTGGCCTTTTTCATATGGTGATGCCGCAAAACAAGCCTGTCCTCCCAAGCTCCATCTGCATTAGCGATGGAAGCGCGCAGCGCTGTTTCCTCGAGGTTGCATCGGAGCAACAGTATTTCCTCGAAGTTGGATTTGCTGACTGGCGCCGCCCGAAATCCGCGCTGATCAATCCGCTCGACCAGCATGTCAGACGTCAGGAGGCTAAGCGCCTCCCGAACCGGGCTTGCGCCCGTATCCAGAAGGCCACGGAGTTGTTCGATCTTGAGCTTCTGTCCGGGCGGCAACTCGCCTGTGAGGATCATATCGCGCAGCCGTCGATACGCACCATGAGTGGCTGATTTCTCTTTGCCCTCGGTATCAAGCATGACGTCCATATCCGACTTTTCCTCTTTGAATGCGCAATCTTTGAAGTGCTTTTAACTGAGGGCGCTTGTTCCGGTCGATAGACCGACTGTCAGGTTCAGTGAGCCTTCGTTGATCATCCAGCGCCGAAGAACAAAACTGCGCGCCCCGCTTTTATGCATCGGGTCGTCCTCGGCTAGATTTCGAGCGACCTCAAGGCTGTCGGCGCGGTAGATGATCAGGCCCATTCCCTGCATATGCTCACCGGTTTCATCCGACATTGGTCCGGCAAAAGCCAGCTGACCCGAACGTTCAAGCTGCGCCTGATATGCCAAGTGATCAGGAAGTGACGCCTTCACGTCTTCGGGCGCTTTGGCAGGCGTGCTGTGTGCAACGTAAAGCTCCAAAGCAAGTGCGCCGCGGCTCTGTGCTTCTGATTTGTAGTCTGCCCAGGCAACCATCTGCGCCCTCCAATAAAATCGATATTAATTGACATATGGCAAAATAATCGGCAAAAATCAAGCAAACTGATATGGATGATGAAAATGAAATACCTAGTGGGAGAGACTTTGGAAGGTACCGCGGTGTTTGCCGTGAACGGCGAAAAAGCAGTAAATTTAACGGCTTTGGACTCTGGTGTCGGCACAGATCTGATGGGGTTGATTGCCGATCCTGGTTTGAGCGACTCACTGGCCGATAAAATCTCAGCAGCGGTGCCTGTGCCAGTCTCGACTATCACGCCGGCATTGCCGGTGGCCGCCCCCGGCACCATTGTTTGCATGGGATTGAACTATACCGACCATATCAAAGAAGGTGGATACGACATTCCCGCGTACCCAACGCTATTCATGCGCGGAAAGAACTCAATCATGGCGGCTGGCAAACCCATGGTGCGACCGGCGGCTTCCGAGCATTTCGATTATGAAGCGGAATTGATGCTGATCGTTGGGAAACGCGGTCGCCATATCTCGGAAGAAAAGGCGCTGGATCATGTGTTTGGTTATACCGTTTTCAACGATGGTTCGGTGCGGGACTATCAGCGCAAAACGGTTCAGTGGACACCGGGTAAGAACTTTGACGACACGGGCGCAATTGGCCCCTTCACCGTGACTCAGGATGAGTTGCCCGAAGGCGCTTCGGGCCTCAAGATCGAAAGCCGCGTTGGCGATGAGGTTCTTCAAAGTTCGAATACCGCCAACATGATCTGGGGTGTCCGCCAGGTGATCGCGACAATTTCGGAATTCATGACTCTGGAACCGGGAGATCTGGTTGCATTGGGAACACCGCCGGGCGTGGGCCACGCCAAAAAACCCGACCCTCGCTGGTTGAAGCCAGGCGAAACCGTTGAAGTCGAGATCGAAGGTATCGGCGTCTGTTCCAGCCCGATCGTGGACGAAAAAGACAACAGGTCAAAGGTGGCAGCAGAATGAGCGCACCGACCGGGGCAGAGCTGGAGGCACTTCGCGCCAAGGCGCAGCAAGATCATCGCGAACTGCGCGCGCGCATTCCTCGTCTGTCGGATGACGCAATCGCCTTGATTCTGCGCGAGTCACGGTCGCACTATGCGTGGACAAACAAGCCGGTTTCCGACGAGTTGCTTGAAGAGGTTTACGACATCACGATCAGCGGCGCGACCAGTATGAATACACTGCCTGCGCGGTTCATTTTCGTGAAAAGTGCCGAGGGCAAAGAGCGGCTTGCCAAGTCTTTGAAGCCAAAGAACGTGCCAAAGATGATGGGCGCGCCAGTCACGGCCATAATTGCCCACGACATGGAGTTCTGGAAGGAACTGCCCTTCCTTTTCCCACACGAAGATCGTCGGCCGTTGTTCGAAAATAATCCCGATTACGTGGCCGATACGGCGTTTCGCAATGGTACGCTTCAGGGCGCCTACTTCATGATCGCGGCACGGGCCGTTGGGTTGGACGTTGGTGCCATGTCAGGCTTTTCGAACAAGATTGTCGACGAGGAGTTCTTTGCAGGAACCACCCTCAAATCGAACTTTCTGTGCAATCTAGGTTACGCCGATGAAACGGGTTTGTTTCACAAACTGCCGCGATTTCCGTTCGACAGGGTTTGTTCTTATGCATGAGGAAATGACGCAAGTGGGAGGCCAATCGGCCAAGTACTTTGCCGTCGCAATGCTGCGCAAATCCGTTGGTGTGGAAAGGACTGACTGCCGGGGTTCAAGGCGAACAAATAAAGGGCAACAAGATCAAACTTTCTGGGAGGAGAGATAATGAAAAACTGGACCAAGTGCAGTCTACTGGGTGTTGCCGTGGCAAGCACTATGGCACTGTCAGTCGCAGCGGAAGAGACCATTTCAGCTGTCGTAATTGATGGTTACCCAGACCGGGCCTTGTGGGTTAAAGAATTCACAAACTTCTTTATTCCTGAAGTGGATAAGCGGTTGGCCGAGTCCGGCAATTACAAGATGAACTGGCAGGAGAACTATGGCGGTTCTATTGTAAAACCCAAAGGTGTTCTGGAGGGCGTACAGTTGGGTTTGGGCGACATTGGCATCGTCACAACCATCTTCCATTCGTCCAAGCTGCCCAGCCAGGGGATCTCGGGCTCGACACCATTCGTCGCGTCGGATGCTCGCGCGGTGGCCAAGGCGGTCGACGAGATCGCGCGAGAATACCCGGCGATGCAGAATGAGTTCGCTGCGCAAAATCAGGTCTATCTGGCAACAGGCGTTGTGCTCGACACATATCAGATGTTCTGCTCAGAGCCGGTCGAGAAAGTTGCAGACCTTGAAGGACGCAAGATCGCGGGTGCTGGTTTGAACCTGCGCTATCTCGAGGGTATCAAGGACGCGGCTGGCGTTCGCGGTGGCCTTACAGATTTCTACAACATGGTCCAAACCGGCCTCGTCGATTGCGTAATGATTTGGCCGGAAGCTTCCAAGACGTTCAAAATCGTCGAAGTGGCCCCTTACATGTTGAAGGCAGACCTTGGTGCGGTGAATACAAAAACAGTCACCGTCAATGCCGACTACTGGGCGAGTCTGCCCGATGAGGTCAAAGAAGTACTACAGGCCGTGGCTATTGACTACCGTGACCATGTGGCAGGCATTGCGATGGACCGAGCCGCAGCGTCACGAGATGCCTTTGTAGAAGCTGGCGGATCGATCATTGAAATCTCGGATGAAGACCGCGCCGCGTGGGCAAATGCTATGCCCAATGTTGCGCAGGAATGGGCTGCAACGCTTAACGAAAACGGCGAACAGGGCACAGAGATGCTAGCCGCTTATCTGAGCAAGCTTCAGGGCGCCGGATTCACTGGTGTGCGCGACTGGACGGTCAAATAACCTTTCGGCGACCTGAGAAAGGGGCCTTACATGCTGAAGACTGCTGTTGCTGTCCTGTCGCGGGTCGCCAATTCGCTTGCTATCGCCGCCAACGCATTGGGTACGCTTGTCGTCCTAGCGTTGGTGGTCATTCTGAATGTTGACGTCATTGCGCGGGGCCTGTTTTCGGCCCCACTGCGCGGAACCTACGAGATGGTGCAATTCTCGGTCGTGATGATCGTGTTCCTGCAGCTGGCCGACGTTGTCAGAGTGGATCGATTGACGCGCTCAGATGGGTTTCTGAACCTGCTACACCATCGTCGCCCCGGTCTGACAGCCAACCTGAGGCGCATCATCAACGCCATTTCGGCAATCTTCATGGCCTTGATCGCCTATGTAACCTTCCCAGAATTTCTTCACATGTGGGAAACACAGGACTACTTCGGAGTGCCCGGTCTTTTCACATTGCCTTGGTGGCCGGTCAAACTGGTCATCGCGTGCGGTACTGCGCTTGCCTGCGTGATCTTCCTGCTCAAGGTCGTCACGGCGCAGGACCGCCCGCAACTTATTCGCACCCCAGAGCATGACGAGGCCGCAGAATGACGCCGATTGAGATTGGCCTGATCTCGGTCGTTGCCATAGTCTTTCTGATTTACGCGGGGGTCTATATTCCAATTGCTTTGGGCGTGGTCTCCTTCGTGTCGATCTGGCTGATGCGGGACAACTTCACGCTTGCGCTCAACCTGCTGAAGGTTGCGGTGGGCGACAGCGCGATGGAATACAGTTTCGCGACAATCCCGCTGTTTACCTTTATGGGCCTCATCGTTTCAAAAGCGGGACTAGGGAGGGATATTTACGAGGTCATGACCATGCGATTTCGCAAGGTCAAAGGCGGTATCGGAATGGCGACCGTCGGAGCAAATGCTGTGTTTGCGGCCGTTACCGGGTCGTCCATTGCGTCCGCATCAGTGTTCACCAAGGTCTCGGTCCCGCAGATGATGGCGCAGGCATATAATCCACGTTTTGCGGTTGGGGTTGTGGCCGGGTCGTCGGTTTTGGGGATGATTATTCCACCCTCGGCGATGCTGATCATCTATTCCTTTGTCGCCGAACAGTCCGTAGGGGACATGTTTCTGGCGGGAGTTATACCCGGTATCATGCTGGCAATAGCTTATGTGGGCGCGATCTGGTTGATGGGCCGCTTTACACCTGCATTTGTGGGCGGCCGGGTCGTCGAAGACACCGAATGGATGTCCTGGCGCGAGATCGCATCCAAGACCCTGCCCACATTGTTCATTATCACGGTAGTGCTCGGTGGCATTTACACAGGATGGCTAACCGCTGTCGAGGCGGGTGCCGCTGGGGCACTGGTTGCGCTCGTGATCGCAGTCGTACGCAAGTCCATGACACCAAGAGCGTTCTGGGACGCGTTGCTGGAAACCGGTCATATTACAGCGGCGATCTTGTTCCTGATTACGGCGGCTTCGATCTATAGTCGCATGCTGGGGCTGGCCGGGCTGCCCAATCAGTTGCAGGATTTGCTCGCGGGAAATTCCGCGTCCTTTTGGTCGATCATGCTGCTCTACGTTCTCTTGATGCTTTTTCTGGGAACTTTGCTCGATACAGCGTCCATCATTCTGATCGTCGTCCCGCTGTTCCTGCCCATGGCCGAAGCCCTGGACATGTCGTTTATTTGGTTTGGCATTATCACTGTGGTCGGCGCCGAAATCGGGCTTTTGACCCCGCCTTTGGGCATATCTTGCTTCGTCATCAAATCGACGATCAACGATGACCGAATATCGCTCAAGGATGTGTTCATGGGCGCACTTCCCTTTGCGTTCGTGATGCTGATCGTTCTGTTTATTCTGATCGAGTTCCCGATCCTCAGCCTTGCCCTGATTTAAGGAGGCACAGATGCGCTCTGTCACCAAAGATAATATCACCGACGTGTTCATGGGATACCTGTCCAAGGACACCGATCCGCGGATGCGCGAAATCATGGGGTCACTTGTCAAACACCTTCATGACTTCGCGCGCGAAACCAACCTGACGCATGACGAATGGCGCGCTGGGATTGCGTTTCTCGAGGGCTGTGCCGCTGTGGAAACCGAGGACCGGCACGAGTTTGTGCTGGCGTCGGACGTGCTGGGCCTGTCTTCTTTGGTGGACATGCTGCATTCAAGTCCAGACGCAACAAGTTCGTCGGTGTTGGGCCCGTTTCATGTATCCGGCGCACCTCCGCTGCCCATGGGTGGGGATATGAAACGACACTACGGCGGGTCGGTTCTGCTTGCTGAAGGCATCATTCGGGACACAGCGGGCAATCCCATTGCAGGAGCAGAACTCGACATCTGGCAAACGGCACCCAACGGCCTCTACGCCAGTCAGGATGAAGAACAGGACACCTACTCTTTCCACGGGCTGATGACAGTTGGTGACGATGGCAGATACGCGTTCACCACAGTAAAGCCAGTTGAATACACTGTGCCGTCTGACGGGCCAGTTGGCGATATTCTGCGTGCTTGCGGTCGCCATCCGTGGAGGCCCTCACACCTGCACTTTATCGTCAAAGCCCCCGGCTATCGCTCACTCGTGACCGAGATTTTTCCGGACGACGATCCCTATCTGGATCAGGATACGGTCTTTGGTGTTCGAGACGATCTGGTGATGACGTATGTTGAACGACCAGCTTCGGAATTTCCCGATGACATGGCACTTTCTGGTAGGATCACTGAACCTTACCTGCACGTGAATTTCGACGTCACGCTTGCTCGGGACTGAACGCTATGGAGGATGCTTGAAGTGCTAAAATACATATTCATTGTATATGCAGCGCTAGTCAGCGGAGTGGCCATCGCCGATGAGCGACCGATTTTCGATGCACATATTCACTACAGCCATGATGCCGTGAAACTGGTTCCGCCCGAACAAGTGGCCAAAATCCTGCGGGATGCAGGCGTGCGGAAAGCCCTGGTTTCCAGCTCGGACGATAGCGGAACGCAACTGCTTTTGGCTGCAGCGCCGGACATCGTTGTTCCGGCACTTCGTCCCTATCGTCGTCGCGGTGAGATCAACACCTGGATGCACGACGAAACAGTAATCGATTATCTGGAAGCAAATCTGTCGAAGAACGACTACGAAGCCATCGGCGAGTTTCACGCCTATGGGGACGATATCAAAACGCCGGTTATCCAGCGTATGATCGCACTGGCGAAGGAACGGAACTTAATTCTGCACCATCACGGTGATCGCGACGCGGTTGACCTGATCTTCGAAACCTGGCCGGAGGCTCGGGTACTGTGGGCACATTCTGGCTTTGACGATCCAGGAAAGGTTGTCGACGCTTTGAATGCGTATCCCCGGCTTTGGGCCGATCTGGCGTTCCGTTCCGACATGGTCTCGCGGGGCCGTGTCGATCCGGATTGGCAAGCTGCGTTCGAAGCGCATCCTGATCGGTTTATGGTCGGTACCGATACATTTGCGCCGGAGCGCTGGTATTACGTCGGCCCGCATGCAGAATTTTCACGCGAATGGCTGGATTTGCTTCCAGACCAGATAGCGGACAACATTGCCTATGCCAACGCAGAACGATTGCTGGCAACAAAATGATCCGCTGGCTCGTCTGGTTTCTGGTATCTTCCGGCGCTGCCGTCGCTTGTGAGGCGACCGGGCAACGGATGGGTTCTGAAATTCAGAACGCGCCTGCTGTGCATTTGACTGTCAACGAAATTCCGTTGGCTCAACCGTTTTCAATACTCCTCACTGTGTGCAGCGAAATTACCGTGATTGATATGCGCGTCGATGCAATCATGCCTGCTCACCAACACGGGATGAACTACCTTCCAGTCGTCACTGCAAAAGGCGACGGTGTGTTCCGTGTTGATGATATGCTGTTTCACATGCCGGGTATGTGGGAGCTTCAAGTGGACGTCGAATACAAAGGGCAATCGGTATCCTACACCTTTGACATTGCGCTGAAATGAAGTTGTGGGTGACAGCTGCGCTAGTCTTACTGACGAGTTCGGTGCGTGCAGAAGTCCTATTGTCAGAAGATGAAATCCAACAAACGCTGTCCTTTGGGCCGTGGCCACCATCATTCCAACCTGATCCAAGCAACATGGTTTCAAACGATCCCCGAGCGATTGCGCTGGGCGCAGCGCTTTTCGACCATCCGGTGTTGTCGATTGATGGTGCATTTGCCTGTGCAAGTTGTCACGACCCCGAGCAGGCACTCACCAACTCCGAGGCACGAACATTCGGTCGCGTGATTTTGGATCGGAATACGCCATCACTGCGAAATCTGGCAGGTCTGCGATGGTACGGGTGGGGCGGAAAGAGCGATAATCTGTGGGCTGCCAGCTTGCATCCGATCATTGAAGAACAAGAGATGGCGCACAGCAAAGAAAGCCTAATGAGAGCCATTTCCGAGAGTACGCACATTGAAGATTTTGAGGTCATTTTTGGCGATGTTCAAAGCCAAGACACAGAGCAGGTCTTGGTAAACATTGCCAAAGCCCTATCAGCTTACCTGGAAACGCGGGTAACCGAGCGGACACAATTTGACGATTTTCGCGACGCGTTGGAGCGCAGCGATCTGGCAGAGGCTGCGAACTACCCCGAAGCTGCCCAGCGAGGGCTTCAGCTCTTCTTGGGGCGCGGGAATTGCGCGTTCTGCCATAATGGCCCGAGATTTTCCAACAACGAATTCCACGACGCGGGCGTGCCATATTTTCTGAGTGAAACCGAAGTCGACGATGGCCGGTTCGGAGGGCTGAACTTCTTGCTCTCCAGCCCTTACACATTGGACGGAGACTGGACTGACGATCCGGAAAAGCAAGGCGCGTGGGCGGTCCGAAATGTACGAAGGAGCCATTCCGATTTTGGAACCTTTCGTACGCCCAGCCTTCGAGGTGTAGCCGAAACCGCCCCCTATATGCATGACGGCAGCCTGGATGATCTGGACGCCGTGGTCCGACACTATAACGAAATTGATATAGAAAGGCTTCACGCCGATGGCGAAGCCATACTCTCTGAACTGAATTTATCCGAGCAGGAGATTGCAGACCTGGTTGAGTTTTTGGAGACTCTGTCCGGCGTTACGCGGCCTTGAGATACTCCAATGCAGCCTGAGTACCGCCTGTAGTGTGCGGCACGCCGCTTTTGGCGAGTCCCATTTCTACGCCTGAGAGTGTGCCGATCAACATCAGGTCGTTGAAATCGCCTAAGTGACCTATTCGGAATACCTTGTCGGCTACTTTGGATAGACCATTTCCGAGTGAGATATCATAGTGCTCCAGCGCCGTCGCACGAAAGGCATCAGCAGAATGTCCCTCAGGCACTTTGACAGCGGTCAGTACGCCTGACTCCTGACCTTGGCGGGCACACAATACCTCAAGCCCCCATGCTTGCACGGCAGCTCGAGTCGCGGCTCCGTGGCGGGCATGACGAGCGAATACGTTCTCCAGCCCCTCCTCGTGCAACATATCGATGGCCTCATTCAATCCATAGATAAGATTGGTGCCAGGGGTATAAGGGAAGAACCCTTTCTGGTTCGGCTCGACCATATCCTGCCAATTCCAATAGCTGCGTGGCATGGTCACGGATTTTGAATGTTCCAGAGCACGATCGCTCACAGCGTTGAAGCTGAGACCCGGCGGTAGCATCATCCCTTTTTGCGAACCGGAGACACAGACATCTACGCCCCATTCGTCGAACCTAAGATCGATCGATGCAAGGCCAGAGATTGAATCAACCAAAAGAAGGGCAGGGTGTTTCGCCGTGTCTATTGCCCTGCGCACTTCCTCAATAGGCGAGACTGACCCGGTAGAAGTTTCATTGTGGACGACGCATACCGCCTTGATCTCGTGCTGACTGTCCGCGCGCAAGCGGTCTTCTATCTGATTGGGGTCCGCACCGCCACGCCAATCCCCTTCAATCAACTCTGGCTGTAACCCAATTTTTTCAGCCAAGTTGCACCACATGAATGCGAAATGTCCTGTTTCGTACATGAGAACATTTCCGCCCGGCGACACTGTATTCACAAGCGCAGCTTCCCACGCGCCTGTACCGGATGAAGGATAGATAAAGACGTTTTGTTCTGTCTTGAAAATTGTTTTCATCCCAGAGAGGGCTTTGTGGCCTACTTCTGCAAAATCTGGCCCCCGGTGATCGATGGTCTGCATGCTTATGGCCTTCAGGATGCGTTCCGGCACGGCACTTGGCCCTGGGATTTGCAAAAAATGTCTGCCCGCCTGGCGCATTTGAACTGATCCTTCCGCTGGCGCCGAAACAGTGGCGCAATTACCTATTGGCAAAAGTTAATTATGAATTCATTATTCAGTCAACGGTGAAGTGAAGCTTCTAATTGGCTAGTTGGGAAGGGAAGGCGAACCCGATGCTTGAGAATGGATCGTTGCATCGCCGACTGATGTCTGACGTCCAAGGCGAGGTGATGGCTGACTCGGCATCACGCGCACGATACTCGACTGACGCTTCGATCTATCAGAGGATGCCGGACGCCGTGGTCATTCCCCGAAACAAAGAGGACGTGCAGGCCGTGATGTCTGTAGCGCGCGACGAAGGATGCTCCGTTCTTCCGCGCGGCGGCGGCACATCGCAATGTGGGCAAACGGTCAATCAAAGCGTTATCTTAGACAACACCAAGCACTTGAATCGTATTCTTGACGTGGACGTTGAGAACCGTGTCGCGCGTGTTCAGCCCGGCGTTGTTCTGGATCAGTTGAACCAGTCACTAAAGCAATATGGCTTATGGTTTCCCGTAGACCCCTCGACCGCGTCGCGTTGCACGCTTGGAGGAATGGCTGCCAACAACTCTTCTGGTGGAAAATCCCTGCGCTACGGGATCATGCGCGATAACGTCCGTGCAATAAGTGCAATCCTCAGCGATGGTATGGAAGCACGGTTCAGCGCCGATACGACGCCATCTGGCGATTATGCCGATCTTGTTGGGGACATGCGTGCTCTGGGGCGTCGCGAGGCTGCGGAAATTGACGCCCGGTTTCCCAATCTCCAGCGTCGTGTGGGCGGGTATAACATCGATGCGCTTGTCGGCAACGACGTCAACATGTCTCATTTGCTGGTGGGGTCAGAAGGCACTCTGGCCTATTTCGCTGAATTGGAACTGAACCTTGCTCACTTGCCGGGCGAGAAAGTTGTCGGCGTGTGTCATTTCCCGACGTTCCGTGCTGCGATGGAAGCAACACAGCACCTCGTGACGCTCAAGCCGCAGGCGGTAGAATTGATCGACGACACCATGATTGCGTTGGGGAGAGATATCCCATTATTCCGCAGTACGATTGAGGCGTTTGTAGAAGGCAGCCCTGAAGCGTTGTTGTTAGTGGAATTTGCTGAGGGTAGCGCTGACGCCAATGCTGCAAAGCTTGTCGAGCTATCGCAACTGATGGGAGATCTCGGGTTTGATTTCAGTGGGACTGAAAACCGTTGGGGCGGGGTTGTATCAGTTACTGATACCAAACTGCAAAACTCGATCGCCGAATACCGAAAATCCGGGTTGAACGTTATGATGTCGATGAAGGAGGCCGGCAAGCCGATCTCTTTTGTGGAAGATTGCGCCGTCCCGTTGCCTGATCTCGCCGATTATACCGCTGGCCTGACCGAAATTTTTACCCGGCACGGCACAAAAGGGACATGGTACGCGCATGCCTCAGTCGGGTGTCTCCATGTTCGTCCTGTCCTGAACATGCGGCAGGACAAAGACGTCCGGACAATGAGGGCGATTGCCGAAGAGACCTTTGATCTAGTCAAGAGATACAAAGGGTCTCATTCAGGCGAACACGGTGATGGGATCGTGCGATCAGAGTTTCATGAAAAGATGTTCGGCCCTCGTATCGTTTCCGCGTTTGAACAGGTTAAGGCCCGGTTTGACCCTGCCGGGCTAATGAACCCCGGCAAAATCGTGCACGCGCCTGCCATGGATGATCGCCGCCTATTCCGCTACAGCCCGGACTACTCAGTTCCTGAATTCGAAACGGCGCTGGACTGGTCCGCTTGGCCGGGTGCCGGAGGAGGATTTCAGGGTGCCGTCGAGATGTGCAACAACAACGGTGCGTGTCGCAAGCTCAAGGGCGGAGTAATGTGTCCTTCCTTTCGTGCGACGAGAAACGAGCGTGATGCCACACGTGGGCGGGCAAACACGTTGCGTTTTGCCATCAGCGGGCAGTTGCCGGGTGGTTTAACTTCAGACGCAATGCAGGACACGATGGAATACTGCGTGTCTTGCAAGGCTTGTGCGCGTGAATGCCCGACTGGCGTCGATATGGCCCGCATGAAGATCGAAGTACTTTCAGCGAAGCGCAAAAAAGACGGGCTGACATTGGCTGATAAATTAATAGCTTATCTGCCGAGATATGCGCCAAAAGCTGCAAAAGTCGCGTGGTTATTGAATGCTCGGAACAAAATTGGGCCCTTGCGTACGCTGTTGGAGAAACCAACTGGAATTTCGGCGCGACGTGACCTGCCAGTGTGGTCCTCCGACCCGTTCCGGGATGTCGAGGCCCAAGACATAGATCCGCAGGTGCTTCTGTTTGCCGATGTGTTCAACCGATATTTCGAGCCAGACAATCTGCGCGCCGCTGTCCGGGTTCTGCGTGCGCTAGGGCTTCGGGTTGCCATAGCAAGAGATGACCAAACAGGAAGGCCGCTGGATTGCGGGCGCACTCTTTTGGCTGAGGGTTGCGTGGAAGAGGCGCGTCACGAGGCACAGCGTGTGATTGACGCGACGCGAGAAGCAGCTGCACAGCGCATACCGGTAGTCGGTCTCGAACCTTCTTCTATCCTCACATTCCGGGACGAATATTTGGCTCTTTGTCCGGGGCGGGATGCGGAGTTGCTATCCAAAGCCTCTCATACCTTTGAGGAGTTTCTGGCCAAACAGCCGGATCTGCCTCTCAAATCGGTAGATCGCCCCATTTATGTGCATGGTCATTGCCACCAGAAAGCACACGATGCCGTTACACCGATGCTCAACTTACTTAAGCGTATTCCCGCATCACAGGTTCACATGATCGAAAGCAGTTGTTGTGGTATGGCCGGGGCGTTTGGATACGCGCCCGGTACTATTGATGTCTCGATCAAGATGGCAGAGCTCGACCTGTTTCCAGCTTTAGACGCGGCGCCTGCGGATGCAATTGTTGTGGCGGATGGAACATCATGCCGCCACCAAATCGCCGAAGGTACGCAGCGCCAAGCGATGCACGTCGCGCGCCTGCTGGATATGGTCCTTGAATATTAGGATGTGGATATGAACCTGACGGACAGCATTAATCGCCCGACCCTACATGAAGAGTTGGTCGAACGCTTGCGCAATCTTGTCGTCGAAGACGTTTTGAAGCCGGGTGAGAAAGTGCCCGAGAAACAGCTTTGCGACTCATTGGGTGTTTCCCGGACACCATTGCGAGAGGCCCTAAAGGTTCTTGCATCCGAAGGCTTTGTGGTGCTTCAAGCCAACCGGGGTGCCCGTGTCGCGAGTGTTACGAGGGAAGAATTGGAAAACACGTTTCCAGTGCTCGCAGCGCTTGAGCAACTGGCGGGGGAACTAGCGTGTCAGCAAATGGACGTTGCGGAAATTCAACGGATTGAAAGTAGCCACAAGGATATGCTGAGCGCGTACGAAGCGCGTGATCGACAGGCGTACTTTAAAGCCAATCAAGACATCCATCAGGCACTTATAAAGGGCGCGCGAAACGACATACTGGAAAACCACCACAAGCTTTTGGCCGCGCGGGTCCGCCGTGCACGTTTTTTGGCCAACTTGTCGGACGAGCGTTGGGCACAGGCAATAGACGAACATGAAACCATGATGGAGTTGCTCAAGGCCCGAGATGCAGATGGGCTTGGTAAGGCAATGAAACTTCACATGATGAACAAACTTTCGGCGCTTGTAAAAGCGCTGAAGCCAGAAGTGACGCCTCGCTAAACCCTGGTCAAAAGTGCAGTCCGGCTTCCCTCAGATATGCCGCTAGTCAGTGTTAACATCAGGAAACGGGGGAGGCAGTCCACAGTCCAGGGCGAGATTGTTAAGTTCTCGGCAAAGAGCGGGGTTGAGGCTTACACCGTCTTTGCGACGGGCCTCAGCTGCAGCCGTTTTTCCGTCTCCGGGCAGGCGTACCGGGTCATGACCGGGCAGGGGGGCGGATGCGCGCATTTCAGAGTAGACGCGGGCTGCATTCGAAGCAAAGTCTTTTTCCATTCCAAAGGCCGCCGGATCAAGCGCCATTACGAATTGCCCTGTGTTTGTGGGTGAGGTTGTGTCTGATGTGAAGTTGACTACGTCAGAGCCGAATGCAGCGCCGTTCAAGACTCCGGCCATCAACCCTATGGCCACGGAAAGGCCGAAACCCTTCGGACCTCCGATCGGCAAAAGAAACCCTTCTGATTTGCGAGCAGGGTCCGTTAACGGATTGCCATCACGCCCAACCATCCAACCTTCGGGCATAGGTTCGCCTTGCTGCAACAGGGTCTTGATCTTACCCATCGCGGCAACTGTCGTCGCCATATCAAACACAAACGGGTCGGGGCCATCGGCAGGTGCAGAGAAGGCGATAGGATTGGTGCCAAGAAGCAAGTCGCTTCCGCCATAGGGCGGAACGTGGTTAGCACTGCCCACCGCTGCGGCCATGCCAAGCATTCCAACTTCGGCTTGTGGGCGCACATAAAGTGCCAAAGGTCCAGCATGATTGCCGCGCCGAACACCGACCCATCCGATACCTGCCTCTTTCGCCTTTTCTATCGCAAGATCTCGCGCCGCCGACATAGCCAAATGCCCAAGGCCGTCATCGCCGTCAATCAACGCGGTCGCGACAGACTGATGTATGACGGTAACGTTTGGTTTGGCGTTGCACCCGCCTCCGGCCAATCGGGCAAGATACTGGCGCAAGCGAAAGACTCCATGGGTGCCATATCCGAATATGTCGGCCTCAACCATCGTCGAGGCCACCTGATCTGCATCCGCTTTTGGAACACCTCGAGTTTCGAGCGCGCTCGCCACAAATTCACGCAAGGTCTGGCAGTTTATTTTCACTGGCTCAGAAGTCATCTCTGCCAACCTGCTCTTTGTGCCAGAACACCAGTTTTCGCTGTGTCCAAACCACCGTCGCAAATACAGCGAGACCAACGAGACTTAGGTACAGGATCAAGGAGAACACGCGCGGCGTGTTGAGCTGCGAGGCCGCAACTCGGATAAGTTCGCCAAATCCCTTGCCACCGCCCAGGAATTCTCCCGTGATCGCACCGGCCATTACGCCGACTGCTCCGATCTTGAGGCCGGTAAAAATCTGCGGCAGGCCAGTCGGCAGTTTCATCTTGAACAATGTCTGCATCCGACTTGCGCCCATCGTCTTGAAAAGCATTCGCGCGTTTTCGTCGGCAGCGTGAAGCCCGGCCGCAGTGCCAACCACGATTGGAAATGTCGCGATAAAGGCAGCAAGTGCGACCTTTGATTCAATACCAAAGCCTAACCACGCTACAAAGAGTGGGGCAAATGCCACTTTTGGCATGGTATCGATGGCCACCAGATAAGGCATCACCGCCTTTTCACCAAATGCCGTTTCCCCCACCAATACGCCCAGCGAAAAACCGATCGCGATTGCCAGCGCAAAACCATAGATTACTTCTTTGATTGTGATCCACAGCGCCACAAGCATGTAGCCGCCAGTCAATAGATTTTGTCCCACGAAGATCATATCTTTCAGGGTTTCCATCGGTGTCGGCAAAATGATTGGGGAAACCAGCCCAAGGCTCGTGACACTTTGCCATGTGCCCACGAAAACCACGAAGACAAAGGTCATCGCCAGCCAGCGTGGGACCGAGTCGATAAAGTGAATTTTCTGTTCCCATACCGTGTCTTCTGCGGTGTCAGAATCCTTTAGGGAAGGTGAGTGGTTATGAACGTCGCTCACATTTCTTCTCCCTTATCCAGAAGGCCGCGAATGTAGTCCACAATTGCGCCAAACTTGGGCGTGGTCATCATATCCAACGTGCGTGGGCGTGGCAGGTCGACCTTCACGATCTCGGCAATCCTGCCCGGGCGTGGTTTCAACACGACGATTTCGTCGGACAAAATCACGGCTTCCTGAATAGAGTGCGTAACAAGAAAAGCGGTCGCATCCTGTTCATGGCAAATCCGCTGCAGTTCCATATTCATCATGTCGCGTGACAGCTCGTCCAGCGCGCTGAATGGTTCGTCTAACAAAAGCACAGCTGGTTCAGTGATCAACATACGGCAGATTGAGGCGCGCTGAGCCATGCCGCCCGACAATTCGTTCGGGTATACGTTTTCGAACCCCTTCAAACCCACGATGTCCAAAAGCTCGTGAGCCTTGCCCATTGCTTGCTTGGCGGCTGCCTTGCCGTCGCGGATTTCGATTGGCAACACGATGTTTTCCACTGCTGTTTTCCAGGGAAATAGTGTCGCCTGCTGGAACATCATACCAATGTCTCGACGGGGACCGGTGACTGGCAGACCTTGTAGGATCACACGCCCATTGGTGGGAGGGATCAGACCCGCCATGATCTTGAGCAGAGTTGACTTGCCGCACCCGCTGGACCCAATGACAGAAGTGAAGCTTCCTTTCCGTAGCGTCAGATTAATATCCTCAAGCGCAACAACAAGGTTGCGTGCATAGGTCTTGCTTAAATGGGTCAATTCGTAGACCGGCGTGCCCAAGGGCGCGCCGGAAAACTCTTGTGCGGCTGCAGCGTTCATTTGCTGGCGGCCTCGTTGCCAATGGCGGCAAATTCATTGGTCCAGGCCGCGCTCAAGTCATCAAGCGGTCCCGGAATTTCGCCCCCTGCAACAAGTGCGTCTTGCCATTCCTGCCAAACTTCGGCGGGGTACCATCCCAGGCCATTGCTCGGATCCGCCGCGATAGTTTTCGAGCGTACGGCATCGAACAGTGCTGACTGGAACTCCTTGTCCTCGCCTTCCTGCGGGTTGCCATCCGCCAAATGCTTCAAAACAGCTTCACGGTTGGCATCATCCAGTGCAAATGCATGACCACGTGCGAACGCGCGGCTCCAAGCTTCGACCAATTCACGGTCGTTGGCGATTGTGTCAGCCATTGTGGCGATGCCGTTACCGAAGAAACGCCCGAACTCCGCAGGCGTGATGTCACGCACCGCCATTCCGCGCTGGTTCAGAATTGCCGTATCAGCCGTCGAAGCAGAGTAAGCGTCGATTTCGCCGTTTAGGAAAGCCGCGGTCGCCGGGCCACCGTCGCCGACGGTAAGGAAGGTAAAGTCTTCACCCTCTTTCATGCCTGCTCCGGTCATCACGTTACGTGCAAAGCCGACTTCTGCGCCATCGGCCGTACCTGTTCCGATAACTTTACCTCGAAGCTCTTCAACACTTTGGATGTCAGAGTCTTCTGGCACGGCTATGCCAAAGTTGCTGCGTGCCGCAACGTTGTAGATGTGTACGGCATCTACATCCCGCGACCGTGCGGCAATTAAGGGGCCAGGACCGGGGCGACCGAAGTGAGCCTGTCCGGCGGACAATGCTTGAAGCACGGCTCCTGAGCCGTTGATCGCCTCGACGGTCACATCCAACCCTTCATCAGCGAAATAACCTTCGCCGATGGCGACAAAAACCGGAAATGAATTGATTGCCGAAGGGCTTGGCTGCACGAAGGTAATTTTACGCAAGTCCTGCGCAAAGCCCTGTGTTCCTAGTGCTCCTGCTACCGGAACCGCCGAAAGCAAGGACGCTGTGAAAGTCCTTCTGTTCATCATTTTAGTCTTCCTCCCTTGCATGGTTGGCAACCCGCAGATTCAGCTATGCAGGAGCCACTTAAACGACGCGCACGGTATTCCTGAGCGTGCCGATTTCTGAAATTTCACAAACCACAGTGTCCCCGTCTTTCAGGAACTGTGGTGGGTCCATGGCGTATCCGACACCAGACGGTGTGCCGGTCGCGATTACGTCGCCAGGTTCCAGGGTCATACCTTCTGAAAGGGATGCGATCAGCGTTGGAATGTCGAAAATCATGTCCGACGTCGATCCGTTTTGGCGCTGTTCGCCGTTGACTGTTAATCCGATTGATAGAGCGTGCGGATCACTGATTGTATCAGCGGTCACTATGAAGGGGCCCAATGGGCAAGACCCATCTAAACCTTTGCCTTTGAAATACTGCCCACCATGTCGGCGTTGAATGTCGCGTGCGGTGATGTCATTGAGGATCGTATAGCCGTATACATGGTCGTATGCGTCAGCCTTGGCTATGTTTCGCCCCGGTTTTCCAATCACAACTGCCAGTTCAACTTCATAGTCAATGGCATGTGAGACCGAGGGGAATATCAGAATGTCTGCCTCTGGCGCCACAATCGATGTCGGCGGTTTTGTGAAGAAGACCGGATGCTCTGTTACGCCAATTTTTTGGTTTTGGGCACGTTCGCCCTCGGCGATGTGTTCAGCATAATTGCGCCCGACACAGAAAACGTTCTTACGCGGGGAAGGAATTGGTGCCAGAAACGGCGCGTCATCCGGGACCAGTGCGTCGTTTAGATTACCCGTTTCGGCCGATGAAACGAGGGTTTTCAAAACGCCGAGCGTTTCTTTTCCGCCTGCGATCAGATGCTGCATTGAACCTGCGTCCAGCGCTTCGCCAAGCACTTGCGCTGCGCGCAAAACGTCCAACTTGCCGCCATCGTTTAGTATTGCCACGCAAACGGCGTGGCCCTCTACGGAAACAGTTGCTAACCGCACTCGGCACTCCTCCCTCGTGCTTGTGTCAAGACGTGGTCACGGATCCTGTCCGGCGACTCGTTTCTTGCTTTCCTCTTGCCCTTGAGTTTTTTCCGACTTGGCGTTTCAATCAATCAACCAATCGCCAAATTGGGTGGAGATATGAGTGCACCAACCGAACTCGCGCACCGTGTACGCGACCTGATTAACAATGCCGGATACAGGCATAACGACAGGCTCCCACCTGAACGTGAGCTGTGTTCAAAACTTGGGACCACTCGCAATCAGTTGCGAAGAGCGTTGGCAGAGCTTGAGGCCCAGGGGCTGATCTGGCGTCATGTGGGGCGGGGAACATTTGTTGGTTCCAGGCCGGTTCTCAACCTCACCGATGTAACTTATTTGGGCAACCAAATTAAACCTGAGCAGGTTGTATCTGTTAGATTTACTATCGAGCCGCAGCTTAGCCGCCTCGCAGCGCTCCATTCCACACGTTCCGATCGTGAGCAAATGAGGCTATGCGCGGACAAATGTCGTACCGCAGAGGATTGGCGCACGTACGAAGCTTGGGACAATAATTTGCATTACGCTATAGCCCGCTCCACTCGTAACCAGCTCTTTTTATACTTCTTTGAGACTTTGAATTCGGTTCGAAGATCGATTGTTTGGGGGCAGCCACGCGAAACTTTAAAGCCCGCAGAAAACTATTCCAGCTTTAGCGAACATGATGTGATCGTGTCTGCCATAGCAAAGGGCGACTGTGAGCTTGCGGCCAGTGCCATGGTGGATCACCTGAAATCGGTTTATTCGCGGGTGCTGCCTACGAGCATCCAGTCCGACAGCTGAAGTAGCGCTGGCGCCCAACCAATTCGGGAAATGGTCGGGGCAGATTGTAGCCGTTGGTCTTGCAAAACAGCCTGAATTTTGGCGATGACTTGGTAAGCCGCCGCGCCCGTTTGAATGTGGCGTGGCATCGATCGGAAGGTATCTGACCGTTCGGAAATCCGATCTTTGGCAGTCAAGCGTTCAGGAGGAAAGCGATGTCCGATCATGTAATTCCCGCGCCGCAGGTGCATGTCATACCCGTATCGGGGGGCGGCACGTTCCCTGTCCGGCGTGTCTACTGCATTGGGCGAAACTACGCGGCGCATGCAATTGAAATGGGCCATGACCCGAACCGGGAACCTCCATTTTTCTTTCAAAAGAACCCAAACAATTTGGACCCTTCAGGGGAATTCCCGTACCCTCCGCACAGTTCCGACGTGCACCACGAAGCAGAAATGCTTGTTGCGCTCAAGTCCGGCGGCACGAATATCTCGGTGGACGATGCATTGGATCATGTCTTTGGGTACGGCCTTTCGCTTGATATGACCCGTCGCGACCTGCAAGGGCAGATGAAAAAGATGGGCCGCCCGTGGGAAATTGGGAAAGCGTTTGAGCGCTCGGCGCCATGCGGACCAATTCACAAGGCATCAGAGGTCGGGCATCTCGACAGAGGTCCGATTACTCTGACGGTGAATGGTGAAGTTCGGCAAGAAGGCGACTTGAACCAGATGATTTGGAAAGTCCCCGAGATGATCTCGTATCTGAGCGACTACTTCGAGCTTGCGGCCGGGGACGTTATCCTTTCAGGGACACCTTCTGGTGTTGGTCCCGTCAACCGAGGGGATGTTATGGTCTTGGCCGTCGACAAGCTGGGCAGCCTGAACGTACGCGTGACTTAGAACCTGCTGCGACGACCTAACATTGCGAAAGAAACCGATGCTTGTGTAAACGGATAACAGATGCCCCATTTAGTCGCTGAATTGATTGCACACCATGCAGACACGGCAAATGCCATTGGCGCCCCTGGCCAGCCTTGGTTAAGCTACCTTGGTTTGCGCGAGCATTGCGCGAAGGTCGAAGAGGATCTGCATCAGATCGGAATAGGGCGCGGCGACAGGGTGGCAATTGTGTTGCCTAACGGACCAGAGATGGCGACGGCATTCATATCCGTCGCCCAAGTGGCGACGACGGCGCCTTTAAACCCTTCTTATACTATCGAAGAATATGTATTCTATCTCAAAGACTTGAAAGCCAAGGCTCTTGTAGTAAGCGAAAACGAAAGTGGCCCAGCCGTGCAAGCGGCGACTGAACTGGGTGTGGCCGTCTTGCGGATTTCTAGCGATAGTTCTCGTCCAGCTGGACAGTTTTCCGTTTTGGCCTGTGACCCAATTGGAGTGGCTGATACATCAGCGCCGGGTGAAGATGACGTCGCCCTGATACTCCATACATCAGGAACAACGTCGCGCCCCAAGATCGTTCCTTTGACGCAGGCCAATATCTACTCGTCGGCACGGAACGTGGCTTCGTCTTTGAAGCTGACAATCGATGATCGTTGTCTAAGCATCATGCCGCTGTTCCATATCCATGGGTTGATCGCAGCAGTCGCGGCTTCTTTAGGCGCCGGATCGCAAATTAGCTGCGCCCCTGGGTTCAACGCTCTTAGCTTTTTTTCACAGGTCGCTGAGGTTGATCCGACATGGTACACGGCGGTTCCGACAATGCACCAAGCTATTCTCGCCCGAGCCGCCCGAAACCAATCAGTCATTGAGCAATCGCGCTTGCGTTTCTTGCGGTCGTCTTCTGCGTCGTTGCCCGCGCCGGTCATGGAAGAGTTGGTGGCGACATTCAATGCGCCTGTCATCGAGGCCTACGGTATGACTGAGGCCACGCATCAAATGTGTTGCAACCCGCTTCCTCCACAAAAGCAAAAGCCCGGATACGTCGGAGTAGCAGCGGGCCCTGAAGTCAGAATTGCAGACGAAACGGAAAATGTATTGATCGCTTCGCGGGATGTCGGAGAAATCGTTATCAGCGGTCCGAACGTGACCCCTGGGTATGAGAGCAACCCGCAGGCAAATGCAGACAATTTCTTTGAAGCGGATGGAAAACTCTGGTTTCGCACCGGTGATCAAGGGTCGTTCGACGAAGAGGATTATCTGCTACTGACTGGACGCCTTAAGGAGCTTATCAATCGCGGTGGAGAAAAAATCAGTCCACTTGAAGTTGACGCCGTGCTTCTAAGCCATCCGGACGTTGCTCAGGCAGTTTGTTTTGCCGTTCCCCACGAGAAACTGGGCGAAGACATAGCGGCGGCGGTGGTGCTCTCAGAAGGAGCGACGATTGCAGGTCAGGACGTCCGGGATTTTGTTGGCGCACGGCTCGCAAAATTCAAGGTGCCGACTTCAGTGGTTATTCTCGAAGAGATACCAAAAGGTGCGACTGGTAAGATACAAAGGATTGGGCTGGCCGCTAAATTGGGACTGGCAAAGGCTTAGACACATGAAAGTTTGCATCTTTGGTGCCGGAGCTATCGGAGGTTACGTTGCTGCGAAGCTCGCGCAGACTGACGTGGACGTCAGTGTCGTTGCACGTGGCCCACATCTGGCTGCAATGCAAGAAAAAGGGCTGACTCTCCATGAGGATGGGCAGGACCCGATCAACGTGCCAATACGCGCCTCGGACAATGCCGCCGATCTCGGCCCCCAAGACTATGTCTTTGTGACACTGAAAGCGCATTCCGTTCCAGCAGTTGTGGACTCGATCCAGCCACTGATTGGGGATGAAACGACAATAGTGAGCGGAGTGAACGGGGTACCCTGGTGGTATTTCCACAAGCTGGGCGGTCCCTTCGAGGGGACGAGATTGTCATCTGTAGACCCGGGAGACGCGCAATGGAACGGTTTCGGACCGGATCGTGTGCTTGGCTGTGTTGTTTATCCGGCCGCGGAAGTCATTGCTCCGGGATTGATCAAGCATGTCGAAGGCAATCGTTTTTCTTTGGGTGAGCCCGATGGCACTAAATCAGACCGTGCCTCCAATCTTTCGGCTGCATTGTCCACCGCCGGGTTACGCGCGCCCGTAAGACCAAGAATACGGGACGAAATTTGGCTGAAGCTATGGGGCAACTTGTCGTTCAACCCGATTTCCGCACTTACCCACTCAACACTTGATGTCTTGTGTACTGATGAAGGTTCACGCTCCGTGGCACGTGGAATGATGCTAGAGGCTCAGGAAATCGGTGAAAAACTGGGGGTTAGGTTCCCGATTGATGTCGAAAAGCGCATTGACGGAGGAGCGGCTGTCGGAGCACACAAGACCTCGATGTGGCAGGATTTGGAGCTGAACCGACCTATGGAAATTGATGCCTTGGTCACTTCAGTACAGGAATTGGGGCAACTGACCGGGATCGCAACACCCACAATCGACACTGTTGCATCACTGATAAAACTGAGGGCAAAGGTCGCGGGTCTTTACTAAGATTCTGCTGGCGATCATCTGAAGAGATCAGTTCTGGGCGGACGGGGAGCTGAATAGCGATCCGGCGCTACAAAACGCAGATCTTTCAAGCGTCTTGTCAGAAGAACTTTACTTGGGCGGGGCAGGAGTTTTGCTTGCTTTTGCCTATGCCTAGACCTGCCTCTTTCAAATTCTTAAAACCAATCTCGAGATCATCCACCTTTCGGTGATGCTGTACATCCGTTTTGTCCGCATTGTGTGAGTTCAGCCAGCCGATGAATTTGCGCTTGCAGCGAATGGCAGGTTCGGCGGGCCGCGTCACAGCACCAGTTGCCGACGGTCAATGGCCGGTTAGGGCCATTGGAACTTCCGGATGAATACAAGGTTGGAAAAAACGCACCGGTTTCAGTAGCAATCGGTGATCGTTAAAACCGAAATGATTTGAGTTTTTGTAATGAAATCAATGTGCGGTTTCTACGAACGCGACGCGAACGTACTTCCATCAAGACATAGACAAAGAACAAGAAAAAGAAATTGATAAAGAGCACCCCATCCGCTTGTGTTACGCAAATCACGGTCGCTGTGTTTGCTGCACAATGCCGAAAAACGAAGGCGCGGGTTAGCGAACCTGACGATGGTCGGGGCAGATCTATCGCTGACGCACGAAGGACGCTTAATCAGAAAGCGGCAACCAGATTGTTTTGCCGGTCCTTCTGTCTCGCCCAGCTTCGCGTTCCTTTTGTCCGTCGCGGATCCGGGTGCGGGGATTTTCAATCGGGTCTAGGCTGTTCAGATAGGGTGTCAGGCAATAGAAATCTTGCGGATGCTTACGCGATGGTTTCCAGGTGATCATCGCCCACATCCGCTTCAACATTTTAGCACCTGAACGTTTGTATTAGCTGGGTTTTTCACCTGAATAGCATTGCATGGATCGGGTTGTAGCGACCAGCGATTTCTCTGGGAATTGGGTATTCACCGAAAAACCTCATCTCCTTATTGTGACCTTTAGCTGTAATGTGCCAGCTGCCTACTTTTTTGCTGCAGCCAACGCTCCTTATGCCCGCAACCCGACCCCTTTGTTGTGCAACTCGATCACTGTAGCGACTCAAGTGTTTAATCGGTGTGGGAGAAATTGTAGCGGTTAAAGTGAAGCTCTGATTTTGGATGCTCAATATAGCACCACCTACATTTTTTCAGAATGCTTAGGTTTCGGACGAAAGTGAGAATTAAAGAAAAGTCCTTTAGCTTGAGGTATCGAGCCCCGAGAATCAGCTTACTTTTCTGTCAGTTAAGGCCTGCCAATTCTGAGGTGGAAGTGTCGCAAGGCTTCGAGAAAACCAATTTCGTATACCACAGTTGGCACTCGCGCCGATTTTTCGGATAGCAAACAAGGAAGTTGAGAATGGTATTTTCAGAAGGTGGGCCAAGGGGTGGGCTGTAAATAGAATCAAAAACACAACGCATTGATAATTAGATGAATTTTTTGGGGATATGGTGCTGCTGGAGAGAATTGAACTCTCGACCTCTCCCTTACCAAGGGAGTGCTCTACCTCTGAGCTACAGCAGCGCTGTGGGCGGGTGATTAGACTCAAACGAAACGCGGCGCAAGGGTGTCTGGACGGTTTTTTTCGCCTCCTGTAGAGAAAGGTTATGGCAGAAAAAAATACACCTAAAAAACACGGCAGATCCGGCGATGTGCGCGAAGAGCGGCTGAAAGCGGCGCTCAAGGCGAATATGGCGCGGCGTAAGGCGCAGGCTAAGGCGCGGGCAACCCAGAACGGCAAAGCCGACAAAGACGAGGGATAAGAGCAGATGGATTCGATTCTGGTGACAGGCAACGGGCCGCTTAAAGGTCAGATACCGATTGCAGGGGCAAAAAACGCGTGTCTGACGCTGATGCCGGCGACCTTGCTCAGCGAAGAACCGCTGACGCTGACCAATGCGCCTCGGCTGAGCGACATCAAGACGATGACGGCTTTGCTGCAGTCCTTGGGGGCCGAGGTGTCGTCATTGCAGGATGGTCAGGTGATCGCAATGTCCAGCCACGACCTGACCAGTCAGACAGCGGACTATGACATCGTGCGAAAGATGCGCGCGTCAAACCTTGTGCTGGGTCCTTTGCTGGCGCGGTTCGGGCAGGCAGTCGTCTCGCTGCCCGGAGGCTGTGCAATCGGCGCGCGTCCGATGGATCTGCACGTCGAAGGGCTCGAGGCGCTGGGCGCTGAGATTGAGCTTAAGGACGGGTATCTGCATGCCAAAGCTGTGGGCGGGTTGAAAGGTGCCGTGCATGAGATGCGATTTGCATCCGTGGGCGCGACCGAGAACATTGTCATGGCGGCCACGCTGGCCAAAGGCACAACGGTTCTGAAGAACGCGGCGCGCGAACCTGAAATCGTCGATTTGGTCGAGTGTCTGAGGAAGATGGGTGCCCAGATTTCCGGTGAAGGCACGCCGACCATCGAAATTCAAGGCGTAGACCGGTTGCATGGCGCCACCCATCAAGTAGTCACTGACCGGATCGAGCTGGGCACCTATATGCTGGCGCCGGCGATTTGTGGTGGAGAAGTCGAACTGTTGGGCGGGCGGATGTCTCTGGTGGAATCATTTGCCGGGAAACTGGATGCGGCCGGCGTGAATGTCTCGGAAACAGCAAACGGTCTTTTGGTCGCCCGCAAGAACGGGCGTGTCAAAGCCGTGGATGTCGTGACCGAGCCGTTCCCGGGTTTTCCGACCGACCTGCAGGCCCAGATGATGGCGCTGATGTGCACGGCCGAAGGTACCTCGGTGCTCGAAGAACGCATTTTCGAGAACCGTTTCATGCACGCCCCCGAATTGGTGCGGATGGGCGCGAATATCGAAGTTCACGGTGGCACGGCAACCGTGACTGGTGTCGAACGTCTGAAGGGCGCACCGGTTATGGCGACAGATCTGCGCGCTTCGGTTTCGCTGATACTGGCGGGGCTGGCTGCTGAAGGTGAAACAACTGTCAGCAGGGTCTATCATCTGGATCGTGGGTATGAGCATGTCGTGCGCAAGCTGGAAGGCGTGGGCGCCAAAATTGAACGGATCAAAGACCAATGACAGACGCAAGTTTCCACGATGGGCGTGAGGCTCCACTGAATCTGGGTGCAGAGGATGGGGATGACCTTCAGGTGATCTCGACTTTGACACAGGATGCGGTGTTCCCAGTATCCGAAATGACCTGGCACCCGTCGCAGCGCCGCTTTGGCCTGTTGCTGAACCGTTTCCGCTGGGAGGACAAGGATGCGGCCACGCGCCGGGGCCGTCCATTCGAAAGGGTGCAGTCTGTGCTGGTGTTCGCTTCCGTTCTAACCGTGGCCAGCCAGGGTATCGACCGTAGCGAGAAGGATTTGGTGATGTCCTTGCTTTCGGTCGATTTTGAATCCGGCGAAGACGGCGCGGGTCAGATTTTGCTGACATTGGCCGGTGATGGCGCGATCCGCCTGTCGGTCGAGGCAATAGACGTCACGCTCAAAGATGTGACCCGCCCGTATCAGGCGCCGTCGGGGCAAGCACCGCATCATGCAGAATAAGCGCGGTATCGCGCAGGCCTTCTCAGAACCACCCGCTGGTCTGATGTTGCGCCGCGCGACCGTGTTTGATGTCTTTGATTTAAGCCGCGTACTGATCCGTTCGATCACGCAGCTGTGCCGGGTGGATCATGGCGATGATCCACAGGCCGTTGCGGAATGGACCGCCAATAAAGACCCGGAGACCATTCGGGGTTGGATCAAGGCCGGCGCGCAGATTTGGCTGGCCGAGCGCGCAAGTCAGGTTGCGGCTGTCGGCGGATTGCGTGAGGGCGGCGAGATCACGCTGCTCTATATCGACCCGGCTCATACCGGTCTTGGGGTGGGAAGCGCGTTGTTGGCCCGGCTGGAACAGGAACTGGCCGCTGCCGGTTGCACCGAGGCACAGCTTGAGGGGACACGGACGGCCCAGGCGTTTTATATCCGGCATGGCTGGAAACCGACTGGCGGCTGCGCGGCGCGCAAAAGCATATCCTGTTTTGAGATGCGCAAATCGCTGCACCCGGTGGACTGAGGGTTGAGGACAGCCCATCCCGGCGATATGACCCGGTGAAACACCACGGAGTGCCAGATCATGCCCGTTTTTCTAGACACCACGTCGCCCGAGTTTGACGCGGCTTTTCAGACCCTGCTGTCGGCCAAGCGCGAAGACAGCCCGGATGTGGATGCCATCGTCGCGCAGATCATTGACGATGTGCGGGTCCGTGGGGATGAGGCGGTAATCGAACTGACGGCCAAATTCGACCGGTTAGCGCTGACACCGGATACGCTGGCCTTTTCGGCAGAGGAAATCGACGTCGCCATTGCGCAGGTCTCGGACGCGGATCGTCAGGCGCTCGAACTGGCAGCCGAACGCATCCGGGCCTATCACGAGAAACAGATGCCCGCCGATCACCAATGGACGGATGAGGCCGGGGCGACCCTTGGCTGGCGCTGGTCCGCAGTGTCTGCGGCGGGGCTGTATGTGCCGGGAGGGCTGGCCTCGTATCCGTCGTCGGTTCTGATGAACGCGATCCCGGCCAATGTCGCAGGGGTCGAGCGTCTGGCCATCGCCGTGCCCACACCAGACGGTCAGGCGAACCCTCTGGTCCTTTTGGCCGCGCACCTGTCAGGCGTGAATACGGTCTATCGCATCGGCGGGGCGCAGGCGATTGCGGCACTGGCCTATGGAACAGATACCATCGCAGCGGTGGACAAGATCACAGGCCCCGGAAACGCTTTTGTTGCTGCCGCCAAACGCAGAGTCTTTGGTAAGGTCGGTATAGACATGATTGCGGGACCGTCCGAGATTCTGGTTATTGCTGACAAAGACAACGACCCCGACTGGATTGCACTGGATCTACTCAGCCAGGCAGAACATGACGAAAGTGCTCAGTCGATCCTGATCACGGATAGCGCCGATTTTGGACGGGCCGTGGCGCAAGCCGTGGAAAAACGTCTTGAAACCCTGCAACGCCGGGCCATAGCCGGGGCCAGTTGGCGCGATTTTGGTGCGGTGATCACTGTGGGCAGTCTGGATGAGGCAGCCTCTCTGTCGAACCGAATTGCCCCGGAACACCTTGAGCTATGCGTCGCAGATCCCGTCGCTCTGAGCGAAAAGACAATTCACGCAGGTGCAATCTTTCTTGGTCAGTACACGCCCGAGGCAATCGGGGATTATGTTGGTGGGCCTAATCACGTCCTACCCACCGCCCGGTCGGCGCGTTTTTCTTCCGGTCTGAGTGTGATGGATTTCCTGAAACGCACGACGCTCAGCCAGATGACACCCGAAGCCCTGCGGGCAATCGGGCCAGCGGCAGAGCAACTTGCGCAGTCGGAAAGCCTCGAGGCGCACGGGTTGTCCGTGACGGCACGGTTGAAGCGATTGAACGGTTGATCACCTATGGTCAGAGGGTCACACCTGCAATTACCTCATCCGATTTTCCCCGACAGGGCTTGAAATCAAGGGGCAAATTGCGGCGCTCTTTGTGTGCGACCGGATCTAAAGGAGGTTGATTTGGAACGTGTGGCGACCCTCTGGATCGGTAAGCGCTTTAGCTTTTTGGAGCATCTGTGCCTGAAGTCCTTCGCCGATGTCGACCAGAAGCCAATCGTCTATCACTATGGCGATCTTGAAGACATTCCGGATTATATCGAACCGCGCGATGCCCGCGAAATTTATGATACTCCCGAGATCTACCGCGATCCGATAACCCGATCCGTGGCCGTTCATGCAGATCTTTTCCGTCTGCAGTTGATGCAAAAAACCGACTATATCTGGGCCGATGCGGATGCTTATGCGGTCCGGCCATTCGAGACAAAGAACGGGTATCTTTTTCCGAATGCGAACCTCAAGAAACAACGGATCATGAACGGTGTACTTGCGTTGCCCAGCGACAGTCCGGGGCTGCAGGCCATGTGCAAATATGCTTTTGACAGCGATCTGGTGCCGCCATGGTGGACACAAGAACATAGGGAAACCTACCGCCAGATGTTCAACGGGTCGACCTATTGGAGCCTGCCAATTTTCAGCTTTGGTCCGCCCATGCTGTTTCACTTTCTTTATGGCACACCAGAGCATGAGATGGCTGTGCACAGGTCGGTCCTCTATCCTATCCCATTGCGATATCGCGGCCTTTGGAATGATCCTGACCTTTCCAAACTGGATTTTTTGAAGTGGGACCAACAGATGTCTGTCCATTTTTTTGGATCCTGGTTCCGAAAGATCTTTCTTGGCCGCCAAATCAACTCTGGTTCACTGGTCGATACGCTGTTGCGCAAACACGGAATAGATCCGTCCGAACACCCGCTTTGACGATTTTCGTCGGACGGGCGGTCACTGCGTTGCCCATTTATTTCCATTGGGATAAGTCTGTCCCGACCTGAGTGGACCAAACGACCATGACCCGAATTTCGCACATCGAACTGGATGATAGAAACTTGCCCCCGCCGACTCCCGAGATCGAGCAGGAGCGCAAGGTGGCAATCTATGATCTGCTTGAGGATAACGCTTTCGCGCTGCCCAAACGCGATGATCGTGTGGTTCCGGAAGGGCCGTATCATGTGCAGCTCTCGATCCGTGACAAGCGTTTGGTCTTCGACATTGCCACCGAAGCCGAAGAAAAAGCGGCCGAGTTCCATCTGTCCCTTGGACCATTCAGGCAGGTGGTCAAGGACTACTTCCAGATCTGTGAAAGCTATTTCGACGCCGTAAAGACTTTGCCGCCCAGCCAGATCGAAACCATCGACATGGCCCGGCGCGGTATCCACAACGAAGGCAGTCGGGTGTTGCAGGAACGTCTGGAAGGCAAGGCCGAAGTTGATTCAGACACAGCCCGTCGCCTGTTCACGCTGATCTGCGTATTGCATTTCGGGGGGTGACGGGTGACGTCTCTGCCGCAGTCCATCTTGTTCTGTTGCGACCACAATTCGGTCCGATCTCCGATGGCCGAAGGCATCATGAAGAAGTTTTATGGCACCGGCACCTATGTGCAATCCGCCGGGGTGCACAACGATCTTGAGATCGATGGCTTTTGCATTTCGGTCTGTCATGAAATCGACGTCGAGCTTTCACGTCACCGGTCCCGGTCGTTCGATGAAATGCAGGAATGGGGCGACGACCTCAGCTCGTTCGATCTGATTGTAGCGCTGTCGCCGGCCAGCCAGCGCCGTGCGCTGGATTTGACGCGGGTTTTTCATCTGGATGTCGATTATTGGCCAATAATGGACCCTACCGGGCTGGGCGAAAGCCGCGAGGAAAAGTTACATCACTACCGACAGACCCGCGATCAGATCATTCAGCATCTGAAGGACCGCTGGGGCGAACCAACGGAGTGACCATGAACGAAACCGTCAAAACCTATTTCGAAGCCTTCAACGCCGGGGACGTAACCGGCATGCTGGCCTGTTTGTCCGACGACGTGGCCCATCATGTGAACGAAGGGCAGATACGAGTGGGCAAAGAGAAATTCGCAGCTTTTTGTGACCACATGAACCGCTGCTATCGCGAGAACCTCACCGATATCGTTGTGTTCGCGGCCGAGGGCGGTACCCGTGCCGCCGCTGAATTCATCGTGAACGGCACCTATCTTGAGACGGATGAAGGCCTGCCCAAAGCACGCGGGCAGACCTACCGCCTACCAGCCGGGTCATTCTTTGACCTGAAGGATGGCAAGATCACGCGGGTCACCACCTTTTACAACCTGGCCGACTGGACCAAGCAGGTCTCGAATGGCTGAGGTCACAGGCGTTCGCGCCTTGACCGGGGCGGCGCTTGAGGCGGCTCTGGATGACGTCGCTCGCTTGCGGATCGAGGTGTTTCGGGCATGGCCGTATCTTTATGGCGGCGATCTGGAATACGAGCGGAAATACCTGCAATCCTACCGTGACAGCGACAGATCCATCGTTGTTGGTGCCTTTGACGGGGATCGTCTGATCGGCGCATCGACCGGCGCCCCGCTAGCCGACCATGCCGCCGATTTCGCGGCGGCCTTCGATGGCTCTGGGCTGGACTTGTCCCAGATCTTCTACTGCGCGGAATCCGTCTTGCTGCCCAACTATCGCGGGCAGGGCGTGGGGCATAGGTTCTTTGATTTGCGCGAAGCCCATGCGCGCAGCTTTGGCTTCACGAAATGCGCCTTTTGCGGTGTGCAACGCACGACCGATCACCCGATGCGGCCTGATACCTACCGCCCGCTGGATGCTTTTTGGAGCGCGCGGAAGTATGAGCCGTTGCCCGGCGCTATTGCGCAGTTTTCGTGGAGGGATATCGGTGAAGAAGGCGAGACGCTGAAGCCTTTGCAATTCTGGATCAGGGATTTGTAGGTGGTTTTGCCCGCTGTGCGGAGAAAGCCGAAATCAACGTCTACCGGCCCTCATCCATCATGATTTTCTACGCACCTGATCACAGACGCTTCAAGAAGCTCGCGATTGAAGGGCATGCTTTTGGCTGGCGTGCCTAGAAGGACAAAAGATGTTTTCCAAGTCGCTTCGCAAAATCCAGCGGCGCCCATCCATGCGACATAGGCTGAGAATCGCATACCGCTGAGCTCTAGTTCGACCGGGTCATAGACAGGTTCAGTCGGTAACAGCTCCAGGTCCGGTTGCTGGCCTCGAATTACGTTCAGAGCAACCTTTACTCCAGTGCTGTCAATCCAATCCTCTGACTCGGCACCTGTTCTTTCCGACTCCAGATAATCCAAAAACTCTTGAAGAGTTTCTTCTTTGGTGTCCGGGCTCTCAAGCAGCTTTGCAAAAGTAATTAGTCTTTTTTGATGGTATCCGCCCGGCTCCAGGCGTTGCGCTAGGCTGCGAAGTAACTCGGCATCTCCGGTGGCTATTGGCATATAGTATTGGCTTGTCAGCGAGTTGTTCGTCGAGGCAAGTAATTCAAGCGCTTCCTCAACGCACCCGTTTAACCAGTAAGCGGAGATGATCCTGCTTTGATCCCTCGGGTTCGAACGGGAGAAGTCAGTCAGTTGAATGACATCATAAAGCGAACCATCTTGCAGTTTCTTCCTGAGCGCCCCTTTGTCGCCATCGAATTGCATTAATGCCGTCCGCATCAAATAGAACTTTAACTCATCCCGCTGTTCGCGGGCGGGTTCTTTGGACATAAGCAACATGGTCAAACTGGCTCGTCTAACGTCTTGCTCTTTGCCATCACCCAAACCATCCAAAAACAACTGAGTAAGCGGTTCGTCGTGCCATGTTGGCGTATCAAAACAGTCCGCAAGCGCGGGCACAGATAAGCACGTTGTTCCTAAAACCAAGCAAAGGATTCTAAAATTCATCACTGGAAAATCCTCAATTTTCTTGCTCTCATTTACCAGTGCTGAAGTTCGTATGCCATGGGCTTACAAATGAACTAGCTGTCCTAAATTCAATGTGTCACGGTTGGGCTATACAGTCCACGAACGCACACTTAGATTTCAGCCGAGTTAAGACTGCAAGGAATGCCCCATGAGACTTGCCACCGCCGCCTATAACCTCGACTGGCTCGAAAACTGGGCGCAGTATGAAGATAAGCTGGCCCGCTGGGTCTCGGATGCCGCAGGGCAGGGGGCAGATCTTCTCGTGTTCCCCGAGTACGGCGCGATGGAATTGTCGACTTTGGACGGGGCCGAAGTAGCGGGTGATCTAGAGCGTTCGATCCGTGCTGTTTCAGATCGGATGGGGGACGTGCAGGCCCTGCATTCGCGTCTGGCTCAAGAGCATGAGACCTACATCCTGGGCGCATCCGCTCCAGTGATTGACGGGTCAGGCCGTCCGGTAAACCGGGCTGTGCTCTACGCTCCGAACGGGACGTTTGACCATCAGGACAAACAGATCATGACCCGCTTTGAACGCGAAGACTGGGATATCGCGCCGGGCGGACCACTGAAATTGTTTGATACCCCACTTGGAAAAATCGGAATCCTGATCTGCTATGACAGTGAATTCCCCCTGCTGGGCAGAGCCCTAAGTGAGGCGGATATAATCCTGGTTCCCTCATGCACCGAGGCGTTGGCAGGATACTGGCGTGTCCGCATCGGGGCTATGTCGCGTGCGCTGGAAAACCAATGTGTTACGGTCATGGCGTCTCTGGTGGGCAAAAACGAATGGTCCGATGCGGTGGATATGAATACAGGAACGGGCGGTATTTTTGGTCCACCTGACAAGGGTTTTCCCGCGACCGGAGTGTTAGCAGAGGGTGCGCTGAACCAACCTGGCTGGACCTATGCCGACGTCGACTTGACAACGATCGCCAATGTGCGCCGGGATGGCCATGTGTTGAACCGCGCCCATTGGGACGAGCAGTGCGGTCGAGTCGAAACAGTCACAATATCCTCTCTTTAGGTGAATACGCCCTTGAAATAAGCCCCAAATAGGCTCATTTAGGCGCACATCCCCGTAGATTCTGCGGGTGCAACGTAATTATGGAGACAACATGGCCAAGGAAGATACGCTCGAATTTCCCGGTGTCGTGAAGGAACTCCTGCCTAATGCGACGTTTCGGGTCGAGCTGGAAAACGGCCATGAGATCATCGCACATACGGCAGGCAAGATGCGCAAAAACCGCATCCGTGTTCTGGCTGGCGACAAAGTTCAAGTCGAGATGACCCCCTACGATCTGACCAAAGGTCGGATCAACTATCGCTTTAAGTAACGCCCGACACATGGCGTTTATTCTCGGATCGGGCAGTCCAAGGCGGCTGGACCTGCTGGCGCAGCTTGGTGTGCAGCCCGACGCCATCCGCGCCCCTGACATTGACGAAACGCCTTTGAAAGGTGAACTGCCGGTGCCCTACTGCCACCGGATCACACGCGCCAAGGTGCAAGCTGTTCCCGCCGAAAGCGATGATGTCACACTTTGTGCGGACACCACGGTCGCGCTGGGTCGGCGCATCTTGGGAAAGCCTGAAGATGCAGGTCAGGCGGCCGAGTTTCTGCACGCTCTGTCTGGACGGCGGCACCGGGTGATTACCTCGGTTGCAGTTCGGCGCGGAGACCGCATATCGCAACGCGATGTGGTGTCTCAGGTCAAGGTCAAGTGCCTATCGGATGTTGAGATCAATGCCTATCTGGCAACGGGTGACTGGCAAGGCAAAGCCGGTGCATATGCAATCCAGGGGCCTGCAGGGGCGTTCATCCCATGGATTTCCGGCTCATTTACCGGCATCGTGGGACTACCATTATCCGAGACCGCCGCTTTGCTGCAGGGCATCGGCTATCCTTTGTATCGTGAGGCACCATGAAGGGGCGTACCATCGTTTTAGACCACATCAACAACCGCGAGGCAGCGGCGTTGATGGTGGACGGAAAGCTTGACGATTTCCTGATTGCTTCCGAAGCCCCGGCCCCCGGTACCATCTACCGGGCGCGGGCGGATCGCCCGGTCAAGGGGCAGGGCGGGATGTTTCTGGCCACGCCGGACGGCCAGGCCTTTTTGCGACAGGTCAAAGGATTGGCCCTCGGAGAGCTTAAACTGGTCCAGGTGACCGGTTTTGTCGAACCCGGAAAGGCGCTGCCGGTGACGGATCGCGTGCTGTTCAAAAGCCGCTTTGCGATTGTCACTCCGGATGCACCGGGCCTGAATATATCGCGCAGTATCCGGGATGAGGATGAACGCGACCGCTTGCTGGAAATCGCACATGAGGCCATGGCAGGCAGCGAACACGGGTTGATCCTGCGGTCCTGCTGTCAGGGCGAGAATGCCCAAGAGATTGCCGAGGATATCGGCGTCATGCTGGCTCATGCCGATGCTGTGATGAACGATCCCGGTACCGAGCCTGAGGTTCTGCTCGCAGGTGATGGGCCGCATGTTTTGGCCTGGCGCGACTGGACCGACCCGGCCGAGGTCGTCACCGAGCCCGGCGCCTTTGAGGCGCATGGTGTCTTGGATGCATTGGATCAGGCGGGCGGAATATCAGAACCATTGGCCGGGGGCGGACACATCTATATCCAGCCCACCCGCGCCCTGGTGGCCGTAGATGTAAACACGGGTTCAGACACCTCGATGGCCGCCGGAACCAAGGCCAATTTCGCCTGCGCAAAAGCACTGCCACGTGCATTGCGTGTCCGTGGGTTGGGGGGGCAGATCACGCTCGACCTCGCTCCAATGCCCAAGAAAGACCGGCGCGGTTTCGAAGCCGCTTTGCGATCTGCATTCAAGTCTGATCCGATCGAGACGATTCTGGCAGGATGGACCCCGTTGGGTCACTATGAGTTGCAACGCAAACGCGGCCGGATTTCCCTTGCGGAAGTGCTGAAATGAGCTGTCCGATCTGTCACGAACCAACGGTGTCTCAATTCCGTCCTTTTTGTTCGAAACGCTGTGCAGACATTGATTTGGCCAAGTGGCTGAACGGGTCTTACGCGGTTCCTTCGCAGCGTGAAGAAGACGTTGAACAGGATGTTTCTTCAACTGAAACTGAGATGACGCGCCCACATTGAAAAAATGTAAAAAAGCCTCTGGACACTGCCAGTAGCAAGTCATAGAACGCCTCCACCCAACGGCAGAAGCCGTATCCGTGCCCGGGTAGCTCAGGGGTAGAGCAGTGGATTGAAAATCCTCGTGTCGGTGGTTCGATTCCGCCCCCGGGCACCATTTATCCAGGATCAGATTGTAGCTAACAATCTGTTTTATAATCCTTAAATGTAGACTGCGTCTGCTTGATTGAATGGGCAAGGGGCTGTTTGCTCCACAACTTGCTCCACAATTTGCTCCGCTCAAGATGTGTACTTCACATGGAAATGTTGGGGGTGTCCGAAAACAGTGTTGGCCCGCCATGCGGACAAAGCTGCCAATAATCCATCTTGTTGGAATGTGTGATAACGGCCCTGAGCAGTCCTTAGTGGCAAGTGCAGCGAACGATTGCTTGACCGCCCCACTTGCCATTCTGATCTTATACTGCCCCCTTGGCCTCTTCGAAAACCAGTTCAGGCACTACGACTTCCCAATTGGCGCGTTTAATCAGGTGATGAAAACGCTCATCGGCATCTTCCTTACGCCAGTGTATGATGGCCGCGATCTCGCCGGTGACAAATTTCGTGCCAATCGGGGGCGTAAATGCTCTTGCCATCCGCCCGAGGACCCGCCCTTGAATATCCTCGATCTGCCAGCGATCTCCAACACTGGCGAGCTTGATTGGCGCGCCGACCTGCGCTTCAGCGATCGCGTCATGAACAATGTGCCGATCACCTTGGCGCCCTGCAAATGACAGGTCGACCATCTTCATTTCTGGCGATTGAAAGAACCGGCGCGGGCCAGGGACTGTCGCCAAGTCGGGCACCACGTGCCGCTTGACGACGGAAGGTGACTCGGTGGGAAGGTATTCGTGATTGTCGTTACTCATGACGATCAAATTGCGCCGCGCACGTGTCATGGCGACATAGAACAAACGCCTCGGCGCGTCCTGATCTTCGTTTCGCGAGGGCCGCTCCCAACCACCATCCAGGATCACGACATCGTCGAATTCGAGGCCTTTCGCGCGATGCGCCGTCAACAACTTGAGGCCACGCTGCTCGCCCCATGAGTCTTTCGACCATTCAGCAAACCATTCGATCACGTCAGGGCTCGGAAGCGCTTTGCCATCAACTTCACGCGCAAGTTGGCCAAGTCCCTCGCCGATCCGGTCAGTCCAACGGCTCGTGGGTATCGCATTCAGAGTTTCGGTAAGGTCGCCCAAGCTGACCAAGGCAACGTGCCTCTCGCGCAGGCCACCAATGAACCTCCGCATCTCACGGGTGCGCCACACACTTGGCAAGTTTTCGTTCGCCATTTCGACTGGAATTCCATGCGCCTCGGCAAAATCGCGGACTGGCAGAAGCTTGCGCCAATCACGAGAAATGATTGCCGCGCCCTTCCAGCTCCAATCCGGGATCAGTTTTGACAGGCGGATCATCTCGTTGACCGCCGCAAGGGCCTGAGCGTCATTTCCGGCCGGGCAGCCAAGGATTTGGACCCGCCCCTGCGCAACCGGGTCGAGGCTTTCCATGATCCCCCCGGCCGGGTCCTTTTGCCTCGATTTGTCGACTGTAATCCCATGGCCAGTTTTCATACGTTCCCGAGATCCTTCGATCACGGCATTCGCTGCGCTGATGATGTTTTTCGACGAGCGGTAATTATCGGTCAGAAAGACCGGCTTGGCTGAATAATCCTGTTCGAATTGCCGGATGTGGCGCACCGATGCGCCGGCAAACGCATAGATATTCTGGTCGTCATCGCCGACCGCGAACAGGCTGATGCGTTGATCGGGGTCGTCGATACTGCGACCGGCCACCGCTGCGATCAAGGCGTATTCCTCGGGCCCAACGTCCTGATATTCGTCCACGAGAATCCATCGGAACCCTTGGATCAAGGTCTCTCGTAAGGCTTCGGCCTCGATTTTGTCCAGCCCGTCGCCACGCAAAAGACGTGCCGCATCGATCAGAAGCGTCTCGAAATCAGGCTCATCGGCCGTTTCCCGTCCGGCGAAGCTCGCGCCAATCAACCGCATGGCTAAGGCATGGATGGTCAAGACGGTCACAAAGCGAGCATCTTCGCCAATCAGCAGACGCAAGCGTTCCCGGATCTCGGCGGCCGCGTGACGATTGTAGGCGAGCACCAGTATACCGTTTGGATCTTCGCGCTTGATCCGGACCAGATAAGCGACGCGATGGACCAGCACGCGTGTCTTGCCCGACCCCGGCCCCGCGAGGACAAGGACATTGGTCTGTTCGCGGTCGTCACGCACGATCTGCTCTTGTGTCGAATTCCCCAGATTGTCGATGATCTCGGCGTAAGACTGAGGTGTTGCCTGCCGTCTGAACTCCGAAATTTTCCCTGGCATCCAAGTTTTCATGAAGTCGGACTGATCCATTGCGAAATAGTCATGCGCGAGCCGCTGGGCCTGATCGATATCGTCGATACCTTTGCCCGCATATGCCGCCATCACGTGGGTCTGGATGGTTTGTTCAGTGTAGTGGTCTTCGAGCGGCGCGAAATGCTGGGTGGTAAAAGCGCCGCCCTTCTGATTGATGTGCAACGTCATGGCCGAGCGGAACACGGACAAACCCTTGCCCAGAGTCACCACCTGCTGTTCGTGCAACCACAGAAGCGCCCGGTCCATCAGCTTTGCAGGGTGATTGACAGATGTCCGCAATAGCGCATCGCTGTTGATTGCTGCAAGAAGGTCGCCAAGCGTGGTCTCGACGGGAACATCTTTCCCACGCAGGCCAGCCTGAACCTTGTTGATCAAGAATGAAACCAATCGCTCTGCGGCCTGCCTGCGAAGCTGAGCGGTCTGTTCGATTGTCCCCCATGATCTTTGCGTTCGCACCATTACACTGCCTTTAGACACCTTGCGCAGGCCAATATTGCCTCTGCCGCCATCCATGTCGCGGCCATCCTGCGCAATCCCACGGAGCAAACCCTCGACAATATCGGGCCGCACGGAGGCGTGTCCCCGCTCCCGCAGGTCCTGCGCCACTGAGGCCAGATGGCAGGGCACAGCCTCATTGATGTCCGCGTCTGGCGCGTGCTCTCTAAGGATCGCAATCAGGTCAGCTTCCAACCGGGACGCCGCTTGGAATCGTTTCGGCGAGGCATTCTCGACGCGCACATGCACGAAGATGGTGATGTTTGTATCATCTTTTGCAATCCCCAAGGCCTCGAGGTCCGCCAAAGCTTTGCGAACGCCCGACATCGTCAGCCCACTGACCCCGCAGAGCTCGTCCGTGGTGATGCCCTCTTCCTGCGGCGCGTTGATGATATGCTGCACGATGGCGGCCAGATCCTCGCGCCGCCGCTCGGTGATCTCAGCGGATGCAAGGATTTTACGGACCTCCTTCATGCTTCTTACTCGGAGCGAGGCGGGGAACACCTGCACCCGGTTTTCTTCGCGGTTCAGAAGGTGTGCTTCTTCCAGCCAGGCGACGGCCGTCTTCACTCGCGTATCGTCGGTATTGCTGTCCCGCTGGAAATCTCGCTCTTTCTCCTCATGAACGATCTCACCGGGTGTAGCGACTATTTCACCGCCTTTTCCGGTCCGAGCATCAAGGCGCCGAAGCGCCTTCAGGATCGCGCCGATTTCGTGCCGCGCGAGTCGAGAACGCGCGCTGAGGCTGAACTGACGATCAACGTCTTCGGTATTGAACAACAGGACGCAGTTTGCAGGTTCGCGGTCTCGCCCGGCGCGACCCGCCTCTTGCAGGTAGTTTTCCAGCGACCCCGGCACGTCCCCGTGAACCACCAGACGGATGTCCGGCTTGTCGACCCCCATCCCAAAGGCATTGGTGGCCGCGATCACGCGCAGATTGCCAACGCGGAAATCTTCCTGGATCTCACGTTTGTCATCGGCGCTGAGGCCCGCATGATAGCGTTCAGCGGCGATGCCTTGTTGTTTTAAGAACTCCGCCACGCGCTCGGTTGCGTTTCGGGTCGCACAGTAGACGACGGCCCCTGACACGCCCTCGCGCGGAAGCTGGGCTTCGATCGTGTCGAGGATATCGGTCATCTTGGTGGCACGCTGCGTTGGCAGCACCTGGAAGCTCAGGTTCGACCGCGATGCGCCACCGTCGATCAACACCAGTTCGGACCCCAAACGCTCTTTGAAATGATTGCGGATGTCTTGCACGACGTCTGGCTTCGCTGTCGCGGTCAAGCAAAGCACCGGAGCCGGTTCGTCGCCTGAGCTCTCCTTGATAAACCGCGAAACGTAGCGATAGTCGGGTCTGAAATCGTGTCCCCATTTGGACACGCAGTGCGCCTCGTCCAACACCCACAGCCCTATCTCGCGCTGTGCCAGAACGGACCGAACTGTTGTGCTGCGCAGTTGTTCGGGCGAAATCAAAAGGATCGCAGCATCCCCGAGCCGCACCTTGTCAAGCGCATCCTGACGCTCGGGCAATGACAATAGCCCGTTAATAGTCACTGCCGAGGAAATTCCGGCCCGAACCAGGCCCTGAACTTGGTCCGCCATCAGCGCCACAAGCGGCGATATTACGACGGTCAAGGCCCCGGTCTTGTCGAACCGAGACAGCGCGGGGATCTGGTAACAGATGGATTTACCCGTGCCCGTCGGAAGGATGCCCAACAAATTGTCGCCTTCCATGGCCGTCGCCACAATCTTTTCTTGAAGCGGGCGTCCGTTCTCGTCGATTGGTTCCGGGCGGAAACTTGGAAAACCGAACCATCGTTCGAGCGCACGAGTGGGATCATTGTGCTCTGCGCAATAGGCACAGTGCTGATCACGACAATTCGTATCTCTCAGGTCTTTGACCAGCCGTGCTGCGTCACGGAATTGCGCCCGCACCCAAGGCGGCATAACAGAATCCCCACCAGCGACCGAAATCCAGGCAAGGGCATATGCCATCGGCCAGCCCAGCCCAGTGTCCGAGAGCCGCTCGAGCAAGGCGTCCACCTGCGCGCCGCAGGCCAAGTCTTTAAGCAACTTCCGAATGGCCTCGTGCGCTTCTGCTTCTGTCGGGATAGGCGCCCCGCGCACGTCGCTGAACAACCGATCAAACCCGTCGCTACCGGGACCTCGGCAGCACAACCAGTGATAGGCCATCATCGTTTCTGGCGACAACGTGTTCAGCGATACCAAGGCGTCGATCTGATTGCGAAGAACCTCGAACACAAGACGCGCGTCGAGCTCGGGATCGTTGACGTGACCACTTTGAAGCCGCCCATCGCGGTAGTGCTTGACCAGATGATGGTAGGGATTGCGCGGGAACGCCAAGGGGTTGAGCCACAGCGTGTCAATCGGTCCGTCCGCGAGCTTTGCGAAGCGCGGCGAGACCGCCATGAGATGCGGCAGGTCATGGCGCAGAATATTGTGTCCAATGACATGTGCGAAACCGGCGCAAAACAAGTCGAGCTTTTCAAGCGCGGCCTTCGGATCGCCTTTACGATGAATTATCCCCTCTCCATCACCGTCTGGCACGGCTGCAAAGGCGAACAACTTGGCTTCCTTGGGATCAACCTCCAGATCAATCGACAGACAACGCGACAATACGTTGGCTTGTTCCCGCGGCATTTGAATATGCTTATTTCCCGGCGGAATAGCCTCGGGGCTTTCAAGTGGCTGTTGTTTGCCACGGCCAAGGGCCTTCGATATGCCGCGGGAAATTAAGTTTTTCATATTCGCAGGCTAATAATTATTCACAAGGAGCGGAACCTTCGGCGGCCATTTGACAAAATATGTTGTCCCGATGCCATGCCAAGTTTGCGAGGTGCGGCCAGTGTCTTTTTCTTCGGATTTGAAGATCTTCCCATCCGGAGCCAACAGCCGGTCGACAAAATCACTCGGCACCTCTATGTGAGACCGGTGCTGGCAGGTTTCAGACAGGTTTGTTGATCAAAGTTCGACTGTTCTCCGCCCCGCCGATCTTTTACGAATGCAGAATACCCCCGGTTCCCGCCCAAACGACAAATGCTGCGCTCATCCCCTAAGTCGCCTTTGGTCCCGAAACCGACCTCTGTGCGGCGCCCGGTCTACGATGCGCGCACAATCCCCACCGGACGGATGCAGGTTTCTTGTGGTTTTCTGATGCGATAGAGAGCTGCATATGCAATCGGTCAAAGTACTTTTCGAAGTGAGTCCTTGCGGAACTACGATGCAAGTTGATGCGCGGGTTAGACGACGGTTTTCGCCGGGCAGAAAGGGTGGCCTCCTGTCTCATGAATTGATCAACTGGACAGGAAACGCCGAGGAGCTCTGGAACGCTGCTGAGCGTTCGGAACGCCGAAAGAATGCAAGAGTCATCCGCGAACTGCGCCCATCCCTGCCGCGCGAGCTACCGCTTCCCGAGCAGGTCCGGCTTGTCCGCGGCTTCTGCCTCTGGCTTCGCGATGAATACGGCGTTGCCGTTCAAGCCGACATTCACGCGCCGCGTTTCCTGTGCCCTGAGGAAGAGAAACGGCACAGCGCGGGCAAAGCTGACTTTGCAAAGTTGCCGTTCAAAGTTTCGCTTGCCTAATTTGACCGGCCCAGAT
>NZ_JBXWOJ010000011.1:0-118310 GCF_059610805.1 Ruegeria sp. CDSC025
ACGGTGAGGTCGAGGCCAAAGTCAAAGCCGAAGTCGCAAACCTCTGCGCCAGATTCCCTATCTATCCAAACTTGTAAGAATTCAGTCATCCAAGAACAAAACGGCGCCAATCCGGCGCCGTTTTTTTTGTGGTCAGATAAGCCCCTGCCACAACATGAAGATCAGCAACAAAGCAGAAAAGGCCAACAGGTTAAAAGTCAGCCCGCCCAGCATTCCCAGAAACCATCCCATCCTCCGATCCGCCAAATTGATACCCCCCAGATGTTTTTGAACCTCTTCCGAGGCCTGGATCAGTTTTGGATTGTCCAGCACAAGTCGCAGTTTTGGATGGGCCGCCATCTGCTCTGCTTGAGCCAGGACCATTGCCTGTTTGTATATCCGGCGCGGCAGTTGCCTTTTGGCCTTTTTGACCGAGGCGGTCAGCGTTTTGTCGCGCACACCCAACTTGTCACGCAACAGCTGTATGGTCTGCGCAATTTGGATTTGTATATCTGTGTCTTGCGGCATGCTGCGGCCTCCTGAGCTGACAGTTTACCCATGTGGAATAGGAGCCACAATGGGGCTGGCCGTTTCAGATTGCGGCGGGTATCACGGCTATATGCTGAACACGATCATACATGGTGAACCAACCGACAAGCCCCCTTTGCTGATCGCCCATGGCCTATATGGCTCGGCCCGGAACTGGGGGGTCATCGCCCGCCGGCTATCTGACGAGCGGCAAGTTGTGGCGGTTGATATGCGCAACCACGCAAACAGCATGTGGACGCATGACCATGGGTATTCCGATCTGGCGAATGATCTGGCCGAAGTTATCGACCAGTTCGGCGGACAGGCAGATGTCGTCGGACATTCGATGGGCGGCAAGGCATCCATGACTTTAGCCCTGCTGCACAGCGCAAAGCTGCGCAAACTGGTGGTGGCAGACATCGCCCCGGTGGCCTATAGCCACAGTCAGATTCAGTTTATTGAAGCGATGCGCGCGGTGGACCTTTCCCGGGTCGAGCGTCGCTCGGACGCTGAACAACAACTGGCCGACAACGGAGTCGAAAAAGCCCTTCAGAGCTTTTTCACGCAGTCACTCGACATCAACGGACAGCGTTGGCTTTTGAACCTGGATACTTTGGCCTCTGAAATGCCCAAGATCATGGGCTTTCCTGAAATAGACGCATCCTGGGGTGGTCAAACACTGTTTTTGTCCGGGGGGGAGTCCGACTATGTGCTGCCTGAACATCGCTCTGTGATCCGCGGAATGTTCCCTTCGGCACGTTTTGCAAAAATACCTGGTGCAGGACATTGGTTGCATGCGGAAAAACCGCGTGAGTTCGAGGCCGCCGTCAGGACGTTCCTCAACGCCTGACCTGACCTCTCGAACGATCACAGCTCGGGTTCTGGCGTTTCCTATTGGCTAGGCGACTTCGCCCCCGCCATTCACCCAATCGACCAAGCCACCCAGGTTATAGACCTGCTCATACCCCATGTCCTGCAACAGTTTTCCCGCAAGGGCAGCGCGGCCACCCGAGGCACAATACAAGACAATTGGGCGATCTTTGCGAAGCTCTGGATCATGTGATTGCAGAGTGTCATCGGCCCGAAATTCCAACATACCGCGCGGGATATGATGTGACCCCGAAGCACGCCCTGTCTGCTGCAATTCCGCTGCATCGCGGATGTCCAGAAGCAGGCCACCTCGCTCCAGGATCTCGACCGCTTTGGCTCTCTGGATTCGCTCGACGGTGGAGTTCGCAGCTTCCATCATTTGTTTTACGGTCAACGGCATATGGTGTCTCCTGAAGAAATTTACGGGATGCTAACATGCAGGAACTGGAAGGTGTAGCCTGACAGGCCTTCACCTTAGGCTGGATAGATATTGGACATTTATTGCAGGACACCGATTTTTGCGCTGAACCAATCCCGGTATTCAATTCCCGCCGAACCCGAACCAAAGCAAACCGGGAGAGGTTCTGCTGCATCGAGACTTGAAAATCAATCAGGGCATCAGAGGTGGTGCGGGCGGTGGGACTCGAACCCACACGGGCATACGCCCTTCAGATTTTAAGTCTGATATGTCTACCATTCCATCACGCCCGCACAGCGCGTTGGGCCAGTTTTTAGGCTGAAAGCACCAGTAAGGCCATAAGGCTATGAACACAATGCGTTTCGCCGATGCAACTTGCGGAAATTCAATCGCCGCCTTTGACCACCACCCCATTTACGCAGGTCATCAGAAAAAGTCCTCGGAAAAACTCTTCGTTACGCAATTCGCCTGCGCTGTCCCAATCATTCTGACTTTTGGAAAATCAAGAAATAGAAAGAATCTTAGAGTGAAATGGTGCCCCCACACGGACTCGAACCGCGGACCTACTGATTACAAATCAGTTGCTCTACCAGCTGAGCTATAGGGGCACTTGGTGTCGATTAATGCCTCTTGTTACGGACTTCAAGACAGAATTTTGCCGCCGCTTAACGATTTTCTGTATTCGTGGTACTGGGTCTGGCCCAGAGATTTTACTCCGCCTGGTTTGACTGTGCGGAGTACAGCCTGTAACCCAGCAGATAATGTGCACGAACGCGAGGGTAAAAACCGAATATGCAGGTTGCAATCCACGCAGGTGCTGCGTTCACCGATGAAGGTCTCGTATTGCGGTCCCTTCAACGCAACACCGGCGCGTTGCATCAAAATGGTGCATCCGTATTTGGCCCGCGCCGATATCGACAAATTTTCGAACCCGCCTTTGCTGCCATTGAAAACCAGGATGAAATCGGTGCCGCAATGGAAATGCTCCGGGATGGGTTGCGATCAGCTCCGAAGGTCGATCGTTTGATTTACTCATGCGCCAGCTTTGCAGGCGATGTTGGAAATGCACTGGACGACGGGCAGCTATACCCAAATGCGGGACGCCGAATGGAGTTGCTTGAAAAGTCCTTTCCTGACCACGAAATTGAGCTTTGTATGGGTTTTTTAAGCCCTGGCAGATTTATTCCCAAAGCTTTGATGTCGCTACCTGAACAGAGTCGCCTCGACAAAATGCGAAGTACCGATATCAGCTGCCTCAGCTGGATCAGCATGGTCGAGGACATCAGAGATCTTGCGCCCAATGTCAAAATCACACTCTGGAGCAACGAGGACGCACCACTGATCTGGGGAGATATAGTCCGTGCAATCGCGGCCCTTCCCTCGGACAACACACTGGTTGATGAGTTTGATTTACTGCTGTCACTTCTAGACGATTCAGGCAAATCCAAAGGTCTGGCATTGATTGATCAAAGCCTGGAACAGGACGAACATTTGCGTGACGACCTTGCCACGGTTTTGGAGGAACACGCCAAAACCGAGCTCACAACAGAAGAGCTTGATCTGCCAGATTGGAGCATGGAAATCGTCGACGCGTTTGCAGAATTATATGCGCAGGACATGGACCGACTTGAGTCCATGCCCGGAGTGCAGGTTCTAAAACCTTGAGTCTATAGCGGGAAAGCAGCCGTTACATTCCCAACGCTTCCTTGTACATTTCCAACACCGCCTCTTCCTCGGCGATGTCGTCTTTGTCACGTTTGCGCAATGCGATCACTTTCCGCATGACCTTGGTGTCGTAGCCCCGCGCTTTTGCCTCGGCCATCACTTCTTTTTGTTGCTCCGCCAAATCTTTCTTTTCCGCATCCAGACGCTCGATCCGTTCGATGAACTGGCGCAACTCACCCGCGGTTACACGGTAATTCGCGGCGGCCTGATCTTCGGTATTCTCTTCCATCTAAGTCTCTCCCGGAGGCTGGTTTGTCATGCTGAAAAGGTGGGCAACAAGCGGGATACATCGGTGCGAGCCAAGCCGCAAGCATGCAAAAAACCAGTCTCGCTTGTGCGGGCCAGCGCGATCAGTTAAGCGCTCAGGTCAGACGCTGAAAAATGGAAAACGATGTTCGAATTCATCACCTGGGGCGGTGCCGCCCTGTCACTTATCGGCCTGGCTGGGCTGGTTTGGTGCATTCTGCATGTCATGAAAGCCCGCAAATCCGGCCTGTCTGACGATGAACTGCGCGCCGTTGTTCAACGGGTGCTGCCCTGGAACATGGGCGCGCTCTTTTTGTCGGTGATAGGTCTTATGCTGGTTATACTTGGAATCTCGTTCGGTTGACTGCGGCCATCAAACCGGCAGATTGTCGAAACGCGCTTCCATAACGTCCTCGCACAGGGCCGCATCCAGGCGACGCAGGCGCGCAGGAACCTCAACACCCTGCAGACGCATCTTCTCGATGACCTTTGTGACACTGGGCTGAAGGGCAAGGCGGGTATCAACACTGGCGCCCTTCAGTTTTTTCTCAAGTTGTTCGGCTTCGGAATACAAATCGATTCTCGGCATATCCATCCTCCCAAATGTCATCAGTTACCTATAGTTTAGTAACGGTTTTAAGACTTACATCACTCGGTTATTCTATCGCGCGAAAATTCGCCCGACCGCCCCCTAACATCGGCGCGCTTTCGCAGGATGCCTGGATTTTAGCCCGACTTTGCCGCTTCTGCCTTGACCGGCATCAAATCACCAAATGTTGATTGCTTCACATTCCGTTATTAATATATGACTAAGACCTAACCGGCGGAGGAAACCATGACGCCCAAAGTGAAAGCATTTTTTGACGCCGAGACATTCACGGTGTCTTATCTGGTTCAGGATCCTGAAGGCGATGCCTGCGCGATCATAGATAGTGTTCTGGATTTCGATCACGCATCCGGCCGAACCAATACGCGATCTGCGGATGAGATCATCGGATATGTCCAATCCAATTCGTTGCGAACCGAATGGATTCTGGAAAGCCATGTCCATGCCGACCACCTTTCAGCAGCCCCCTATTTGCAGCAGAAACTCGGAGGCAAGATTGGCATCGGTGATCAAATCGTCGCCATCCAGGAAACTTTCGGGAAAATTTTCAACGAGGGTACCGAGTTTCAGCGCGATGGTAGCCAGTTCGACGCCTTGTTCCGCGACGGCGACGGATTTCATGTCGGTCAAATGAGAGGTGACGTCTTGCACACCCCCGGCCATACGCCCGCCTGCATGACCTATGTCATCGGCGACGCGGCATTTGTCGGAGACACGCTGTTCATGCCGGATTTTGGCACTGCGCGATGCGACTTTCCCGGCGGATCGTCCGGAGATTTGTACAACTCGATCCAGAGGATCCTTTCACTGCCGGATGCGACACGCATCTTTGTCGGGCATGACTACAAAGCTCCTGGGCGGGACGAGTTTGCGTGGGAAACAACTGTTGAAGAGCAAAAATCCTTGAACGTGCATATCGGGCAAGGTCGACCTATCGAGGAATTCGTTGAAATGCGCGACGCCCGCGATGCCACTTTGGCCATGCCGCGGCTGATCCTGCCCTCTTTACAAGTCAATATGCGGGCGGGTCAGATGCCGCCTGAGGATGAGAATGGCGACGTGTTCCTGAAACTACCAGTGAACAAACTTTAGACGGCTAGAGCCGAACTTCTTGGGGGAACAAATCAGTGTATTCAGAATGGATATGGGGACTGGTAGGCGGCCTGTTGATTGGTCTTGGCGCAGCAGTTTACCTGCTTGGAAACGGTCGTGTAATGGGGGCGAGCGGTATCCTGGGAGGGCTTGTCGATCGCTCTGACCGCTCGGCCGAGCGGCTGTATTTCCTCGCTGGGATGATTGGGACGCCGTTGATGCTAAGCCTGTTTTTGTCGCCGGGGCCGCAGACAAACCTGACCTCGAATTTGACGGTTGTGATCGGGGCTGGGCTGCTTGTCGGTATCGGGACACGAATTGCCAACGGGTGCACCTCTGGACATGGGGTGTGCGGCATTTCCCGGTTTTCGGTGCGCGGGATCGTGGCAACGATCCTTTACATTGCGGCCGGGGCAGTGACGCTGGCCTTGTTTCGCCATGTCTGGGGGTTGATCTGATGCGCAATCTGATATCGCTTCTTTCGGGCTCTTTGTTCGGAGCAGGCCTGTTGATTTCCGGCATGACTGACACAACCAAGGTGCAGGGGTGGCTGGATATTTTCGGCAACTGGGATCCGACACTCGCATTTGTGATGGGGGGAGCCATTGTGCCCATGATGATCGCATGGAGGCTGGTTCCAGATCGCAAACCGCTGTCGGGTGGGAATTTCCCGACAATGGTGCAGCATGAACTGGATCGCCGCCTTATCATCGGATCGGTCATGTTTGGCATGGGATGGGGATTAGCGGGACTGTGTCCCGGTCCAGCCATCGCGTCTCTTACGTATGGCGGAACCGGAGGCGTTGTGTTTCTGATTTCCATGCTCGCAGGGATGTATGCCGCTCCTGCCGTAGGTGCAAAACTGGACAGAACCGTAAACGCGACCTAAGCAGTAGCCATGGAGATTCGACCGATAACCCCCCGCTATGCCGTCTCGCCGCAAATTTCGGTCGAGGATGTTCCCACTATTGTCGAGGCAGGCTTTGTCAAAGTGATCTGCAACCGGCCGAACAGCGAAGTTCCCGAGGATCTCCAGTCAGATGCTATCGGACAGGCCGTGCGTGCTGCCGGGTTGGAATACGAAGTGCTAGAGCTGACGCATCAGACCATGACGCCCGAAAACGTCTCCTTGCAACGTGACCTGGCAGAATCCTGTGCCGGTCCGGTTCTCGCATATTGTGCATCGGGCACGCGTTGTTCTGTGATCTGGGCATTGGGGCAGTGCGAAAGCATGAGCACCGAAGACATCCTTCAGGCGACGACCAAGGCAGGCTATGCGTTGGACAACCTGCGTCCAACCTTGGAAGAAATACGCAGATCAGTGACTTGAGCCGTCTGCTAACTGCCTTTCAGCGCGCTTTCATCCCCAGATAAACCAGCCAGTTGAGATATCTCGGCAACCATGTGTTCCGAATTCTCGAGGTTCAATTCTGTCCCCTCTAGGCCCAGCGCGCCGCGGGAAAATGGCATTGTTTCCTGCCCGTGTTCGGTTGGCCCCTCTTCGTGTATACTGGCTGAACTCGCCTCAAGGAACTCATTTGCTTCGGGCTGGGAAAATGTCTGAGTTTGGTAGGTTTCGTTCAGGCGCACCGCACGCAGTCCTCCGCATTGGCCGAGCCGTCCGATCGCGGCCCGGCTGCGGTCGATCGCCACAATCTCGGTACGATCCAGCCGCGCCCCGATCAATGGCAACACATCCCCCACCGCCAGTTCTGTCAGCGTCGCCAGGGACAAGGGCATCCGGCAGACCACCGTATTCAAATCTGCTCTCAACACGCCCGATGCCTGATCAAGCCTGCCCTCTGGCTCATCATGAATCACCTCCGTCTCGGCCGTTTCAGCCGGTCGGATAGGCAACAGTACTGAAAGCTGACCTTGTCTCAGCCCACCGCCAAGTTCGACTGTCAGTTCAAAAACTCGGTATTCCTCTTCCACCATCGCCAGGGTCAAAGTTCGCAGATCCGCAAGGCGCGAAGCATATTCAAAACCGATCAGGCACATGCGGTCACTCGCCGTTTCGACAAGTGATGCCGCGCGGGACAGCCCCTCTTCGATCCAAGGGGACACCATGGCCGCGTCCGTATCGGTGAACCCCCGCGCAGAATGCGCTCCCGGCATCACCTCGCCTATTGTCTGAGCCTGCACGACAGCCGACACTAACCCTATATCCATGCAGATCGCAGCCAAGCTGCTGTCAGAGCCTGAAAAGAGCAGCAATATCCATTCCTCATCCAAAGACTGTGTCAGCCCACCTGGTGGCCGACAGGATTGTTTGGCGCCGATTACCGACAACGGCAGCTGCAAACGATCTTCTGCCGCGCGAGCAAAAGCCAGACGCAGCGCACGTAGGATCGAGCGAGGCTTGTCACCCTTTTCCTCCTGACTGATCGAAAGCTTGCGCGCCAGAGCCGCGCTGACAGATTGCGTCATGCCTAAAACCGCTGATTGTTCCTGCATTCTCTTTCAGGTCTAACCCGGCGATAGTTACCAACCTGTTTATACAGCCGTCACTGCGCAGCCTGTCGGTAGGCCTGTGGCAGCCTGACCCGGAACGCAGCCCCACCATGGCCGGGCAAGTAGCTGATATCGCCCCCCAGTCTTTGCATAATCTCACGGCAGATCGCTAATCCCAGCCCCGCACCACCTGCCTTGTCGCCTCCGACGCGGGCAAATTTCTCAAAAACCATCTGCCGGGCATCCGGGGGAATGCCGGTGCCGTTATCAGCAAAATCAATGACGACCTGTCCGCCGACATCATGCGCGGAAATGGTCAGAACCGGTTCTTTGGCATCACAATATTTCTGAGCGTTCGAAATCAGGTTGATAAACACCTGCCCCAGACGGTCCAAATCCGTATGCAGGAGAACGCGTTCGGAGGTTTTCGACCGCCGGACGGTTAGTTTCTGGCTGGTTCCAGCCAAGGCACTGGACACAGCACGATCCAAAACCGACCGCAGGGTGTCACCGCTCTTGTTCAAATTGACTCGCCCACTTTCCAGAACGCTCAGGTCCAGCAAGTCATCCAGCAGCCGTGTCAACCGAAGCGCCTCGTCATGGATGATGGCAGCGTAACGCGTTCTTTCTTCGCTGGTCAGACCTTCGGTATCCCGCATGATCTCGGAAAATGCTCGGATCGAGGTCATGGGGGTTCGCAATTCGTGGCTGACTTGGCTGAGGAACCCGTCCTTCTGTTCGGAAATTTGCGTCAGCTTGGTGTTCGCCTCACGCAGTTGGCGCGCCGTACGGCTGAGTTCAGCGGATTTCGCTTCCAGTTGGCTGGAGTATTCCAACATCTGCGCGGATTCGTCGGCCACGGCGAGCAAATCCTCGACCGAAACGGAGGAACCACCAACAATCTGCCCGATCATCGCATGCGCTGTCGCCGCCCCGACCGAGCCGCTGAGTTCACGTTCCAACCGCTCCAAAAACCCAGGCGTAGGTTCGGGCAGGCTGGAACGCCCACCCTGCTGTTCCGCCTGCGCCTGAAAGAACTCTTGCGCCGGACCTGCGCCCAAAATGCGCTGGGTCATGATCATCAGGTCTTCGCTTTGCGCTACCGATCCGGTCCAACCGCGCAGCGCAACCGAATGGTCGAATACGTTGACGAATTGCGCCCCCTGCAAACGTTCGAGCGGGCTTGGAAAACTCAGCAAAGAGGCCGCGCAAAATGCCAGCGTGTTCAGCGACAGCGACCACAACACAGCGTGCACCATCGGGTCCATTCCGTCGATCCCGAACAAGGCCTGCGGGCGCAACCAGCCCCATCCGAACGGTCCGTTCTGCAGGACACTATCCGACATAATCGCGCTGCCCATGCCGGGCAACAACAGCGTGTAGATCCACAACAAGAACCCGACCGTCAGTCCGATCAGAGCCCCTGTTCGCGTCGCCCCGCGCCAGAACAGCCCGCCAACCAGCGAAGGCAAAATCTGGGAAATCCCGGCAAAGGCCACCAGACCAATCGAGGCCAGCGCGGCCCCGCCGCCGGAAATGCGGTAATACGAGAACCCAAGCACCATGATCACGGCGATTGAAATCCGCCGGGACAGCAAAACCACATTGCGGACATCACCGGATACGGCGCCAGCGCCCTCCTGCCGGCTAAACCAGATCGGCATCACGACGTGATTTGACACCATGGTCGATAGGGCCATTGCCGTGACAATCACCATCGATGTGGCGGATGAAAAGCCGCCAATAAAGGACAGCATCGCCAGCCATTCATTGCCCTGCGACAGGGGCACCGTCAGCACGAACAGATCCGGATTCGATCCTTCGGGCAAAAGGTCCAATCCTACGACCGCGATTGGCACGACAAAGAGACTCATCAACAGCAGATACAGGGGGAAGGCCCATGCGGCTGTCCTCAGATGCCCTTCATCGGCGTTCTCCACCACCATCACCTGAAACATCCTCGGCAGACACACAAAGGCCGCAGCCGATAAAAATATAAACGTGGTCCAGCGTCCGGCATTCACATTCCACTGCCCGATCTCAGAGGCATCGATGCGGTCCATCATCGGACCGACTCCTCCGGCTATACCCCAGACAACGAAAATGCCCACGGCCAGCAGCGCAAAAAGTTTAACGACAGATTCCAATGCGATGGCCGTGACAACGCCATGATGGCGTTCGTTGGCATCCAGATTGCGGGTACCGAACAGAATGGCGAACACTGCCAGCCCCGCCGCAACCCAGAACACACTGGACCCTTCGCGGTAAAGACCGCTTGGGTCGGCCTCGGCAAAGATTGAGAATGACAGCGTAATGGATTGAAGTTGCAGCGCAATATAGGGCGTCCCGCCCAACACGGCCAGAATTGTGACGCAAATCGCCAGAGTGTTCGACTTGCCATAGCGAGACGAAATCAGGTCGGCGATTGAGGTCACCCTCTGGCTGCGGCCAACCCGAACCAGCTTGCGCAATCCCCACCACCAACAGATCATGACCAACGTGGGTCCCAGATAGATCGTTACGAACTCCAGCCCCGACCGGGCGGCGTTCCCTACCGCGCCATAAAAGGTCCAGGCGGTACAATAGATCGACAGCGACAGCGTGTAGATCAACGGAGATCGCAGCCACGCCCCCCTGCCCGCCGCGGCCATTCTGTCGGCGGCAAATGCGACGCTGAACAACAGCACCACATAGCCCAAACAAACCAGGATCAGCACGTTCAGCGTTGCCATCAGTCTTGACCTGGCTCGGAATCATCGCCGGTTGATATGCGTCTTGCGGCGAACCCAAAGAGAACGCTGGCAACGATCAAAACCGCCCAGCATGTGAAGATATAGAGAATCGCAGAAGACAGCGGCACTCCGTCCGCTGCATCGCCCCCACGCGGCCACAGCAACGGAATCGCAATCAGCGCGCCCCCCAATATAGGCAATAAACGGGCGGCGTCGGTTAGCCTGCGTCGGCGGTAACTTTGGCGCTCAAGAAACAGCGACGGCCGCGCACCAGATGGTTGGCGGTCGTCCTGCATGCTCATGACCGCGAGGCCTGCGCGTGCAAATCGCGGACGGCGGTCAGAACTTCTGCATTGGAAAACGGCTTTGTCATGAACCGGCTGACCCCTGCATTCTCGGCCATCTCACGATCTTTCGATTGGCCACGAGCCGTTAGCATCAGAACCGGAAGATTTCGCAGTTCTTCGAGTTCGCGCAAGTCGCGCAAAATCTCCATCCCGCTTTTGCCCGGCAGCATCACATCCAGAATCACAAGATCGGGCTTCGCGCCCTGAATCACCAGCAGCGCATCCGTCCCTTCAGCATGCGTTTCAACCTGCCATCCCTCGCGGGTCAGCAAAAACCGAATGGCTTCAGCAATGTTCGGCTCATCCTCGATCAACAGAACCTTTCGGCTCATATATTTCATTCCTCCCCGAGACGGGCTGCACCACTGTCAACCTGTCCGAAACAGCTTATGCGCAGTGTCACGAAACTGTCAAAAACCTTCGCTCAGAATCGAGGGCTCTCGGCGCGATTCACAGTCCTTATTGGGGCAGACCCGGCAACTTGGGCCAACATGGGCAACCGCCTGACTGCCCTGAGGGCTTTCTTCGACGGATCGAACCAGCATGACAGAACGATAAACCGGCGCATCATCATAGCCGGAAATGGATTGCGGCCAGGCATAGGCATAACAATCGAATTCCGCGGCCGTTCGCCCCAACTGAACGATCCGTTTTCGGATCGGAACCAGCGGCCGGTTCAGCGCCTGAAACAGCGGCCACAGAGGACACGCCTCGCCGAACCTGGGCATGGCAAAACCGGGCACCGATTTGCTGAACAAAATGCTGCCTGAGGCATCACATATCACCAGCCCGGTCGGGCGCGACAAATACCCTTTGGGCAAGGCGGCCAGCCGCCTCAGCACGGTGGCGATGTCGACTGAATACTCTGTTGCCAAAAGCAAAGGATCTGTAACTCCCCGATCCAAAGCCCCTTTGAGCGCATCCAGAGGCAAAAGCCGAGCGTCGGATTCGTAGACGTCCAGAATATCCCGCGCCACTTTTCGCGCGGCAGAGGAATCAATCTCATTCAGATTAACATCCGCGCTTCCCCCTCCGGTTTCGATTTCCGGGAAATGGTGATCATGCCTGTCAAAAAATGCTTCGACATCTTCCAGAGGGACGCCGCGACGATCCTCGGCCCCCTCGGAATCATCCAGATAGGCCACCAGCGATTTGGAGCTATCGGCCAGCCGTTCGGCATCCTGGTGCAGGTTCCGGTGGAATCGGTCTTGCCACTCGGGTTCAATCTCTTGCGTTTCAGCAAGAATGGCAGCGGTGGAACGAATCGCGGCGGCTGTCGAAAGGACCTCGTGCATGGATGCTGCCAGATGCGGATCGTGCGTCAAACGATCCGACAGGGTTTCAATCGTTCGCTCTAACGACACCACTCGGCTGTGCATTTGCGCCAAAACGCCCGCCCACCCTGGAAACCTACTTGCGAACTCCTCAAGCCCGTCCACTTCGGCTTTCTGGCCAACAGCATCTGCCGCAGCCTCGCGCAGCGCAGAAATCAGCGTCGCCTCGATCCCCTGGGTTAGCACCGAAGGCTCAACGGTCAGGGCCGCAGCGATATCCACCAGCAGCTTTCCTCCGATCCTGCGGCGGTTATGCTCGATCAGGTTCAGATAGGATGCCGAGATTCCAACCTGCCGTGCAAGCTGGGCCTGACGCAATCCTGCGATCTGCCGCCTTTCGCGAATACGGCTGCCTGTTAACGTGTCCCGCAAAATTTTCCTCTTTTTCCGCTGGCTCCTTTGGTCAACCTCAGAAGCATTTTCAAAACTATTATTTAAATATAAGTCTTTAGCAATTAATTTTCTTGAGCAATTTACTTTCTTCACAAACGCATCCCGCAGTTCCAAACACCCGGACCACGGTGTAACCCATTTGCATATTTCGAAAATCACAGGCCTTCCCCTTCTATTTTCGGAAAAACACCTGCACCATGGACATATGAGCGACCCAGCCTTTGAATATGCGCCGATCGGATTGGTCGAGTTGGAGAACCGCGTGATCCGCCGGTGCAATCTGCAGTTCGCACGCACTTTCGGCGGTGAAGAGGCCGATTACCGCAACATGCCCCTGCTACATCTCTACCCTTCTGTCGCAGATTGGGAACGTATCGGCGCACGGAGCCTGCAAATCATGCGCGACACCGGATATTACACGGATGAGAGGGTCATGCGTCGCCGCGATAGCGACTTATTCTGGTGCCGCGCGCGCGGACGTTCGCTAACGCCTGAAGATCCATTCCGCCATGGCATCTGGAGTTTTTCGGATATTTCCGAGGAACGCCCTTTGGTCGAGCTAACCAGCCGTGAGCGCGAGGTTGCCATTCTGTCCTGCAAGGGCTTGTCGGCCAAGGAAATCGGTGCGGAACTGAACCTGAGCTATCGTACAATCGAAGCCTACCGTGCGCGGCTGCTTGAAAAATTCGGGGCACGTAAACTGCCTGAACTGGTTGCGAAACTCTCCGGAATGCCGCTGTAACGCTGTTTACCACTGGTAATCTTCAGCAAAACCCCCATCTGACAGGCCGAGACTGTGCTTTTCATGGCCGTACGCTTAGCTTATAACGCTGCGTAATCAGACCAAAGCCCGCGCGAAACAGACGGGCCAAAGGGGAACCGTCGAGGACACTCATGACAGATACCAAACACGAAGCGGATGTGGCGTTTATCAAGGCACTGGCCGAACTGCTGCGGGAAAACGACCTGACCGAGTTGCAGGTAAAGCGTGATTATGGCGAAGATGACAGCCTGAACGTACGCGTTAGCCGCATGTCACCCGTCGCCGCTCCGGTCCAGGTTGCGGTCCCGGCGGCCGCGCCAGCCGCAGCCCCGGCAGCCGCACCAGCAGCAGCTGAAGCACCCGCAGCAAGTGACGATCCAGCCAGCCATCCGGGCGCTGTGACTTCGCCCATGGTCGGCACCGTGTACATGCAGCCCGAGCCGGGTGCGCCGTCCTTCATCTCCATCGGTGCCAGTGTTTCCGAAGGCGACACGCTGCTGATCGTCGAAGCGATGAAAACCATGAACCACATCCACGCGCCTAAATCCGGCACTATCAAGCGTATTTTGGTGGGTGATGGCGATGCTGTGGAATTCGGCACTCCTCTGGTCATTGTTGAGTAAGGCGGCCCCATGTTCGACAAGATCCTGATTGCCAACCGAGGCGAGATCGCCCTGCGCGTCATCCGCGCCGCACGCGAGATGGGGATTAAGACAGTCGCCGTCCATTCAACCGCAGACAGTGACGCGATGCATGTACGCATGGCGGACGAATCGGTCTGTATCGGCCCCCCGCCCAGCCCTCAAAGCTATCTGTCGGTGCCTGCGATCATCTCAGCCTGCGAGATCACTGGCGCCCAGGCGATCCACCCGGGCTACGGCTTTTTGTCTGAAAATGCCGAGTTTGTGCAGATCGTCGAAGATCACGACATCACCTTCATTGGCCCCACCGCTGAGCATATCCGCGTGATGGGGGACAAGATCACAGCCAAGGACACGATGAAAGCCTTGGGCGTTCCCTGTGTGCCTGGTTCAGATGGTGGCGTGCCGGATCTGGCCGCAGCCAAGCGGATCGGTGAAGAATTCGGCTATCCTGTCATCATCAAGGCCACCGCCGGTGGCGGCGGACGCGGCATGAAAGTCGCGATGAGTGCGGATGAGATGGAAAGCGCCTTTATGACCGCGCGCGCCGAAGGCAAAGCCGCATTTGGTAATGACGAGGTCTATATTGAGAAATACCTGACCACACCGCGCCACATCGAGATTCAGGTCTTTGGCGATGGCAAGGGCCAAGCGGTTCATCTGGGCGAGCGCGACTGTTCCCTGCAGCGCCGCCACCAAAAGGTATTCGAAGAGGCACCCGGCCCCTGCATCACCCCCGAAGAACGCGCAAGGATCGGTAAGGTCTGTGCCGATGCGGTTGCCAAGATCAACTATATCGGTGCAGGTACGATCGAATTTCTGTACGAAAATGGCGACTTCTATTTCATCGAGATGAACACCCGCCTACAGGTCGAACACCCGGTCACTGAGGGCATCTTTGGCGTAGATCTGGTGCGCGAACAAATCCGCGTTGCCGCTGGTCAGCCAATGTCATTCGGTCAGGATGATCTGAAAATCAATGGTCACGCCATCGAGGTTCGGATCAACGCCGAGAAACTGCCAAACTTCTCGCCCTGCCCCGGAAAAATCTCGGCCTACCATGCGCCGGGCGGTCTGGGTGTGCGGATGGATTCAGCGTTGTATGACGGGTACACGATCCCGGCCTACTACGACTCACTGATCGCCAAACTGATCGTGCAGGGCCGCGACCGACCCGAAGCACTGGCCCGTCTGGAACGCGCATTGGGAGAGTTGATCGTGGACGGAATCGACACGACGGTTCCCTTGTTCCACGCACTTCTGCAAGAAAGTGACGTCCAAAGCGGTGATTATAACATCCACTGGCTGGAGCACTGGCTTGCGGAGAATATGGCCGACTAACTCTGCTGGGTCGGAGGGCTACCGCTTTCCGACCCTGAGGCGCCTGGCATGAGCCTTTCCCCGGAATTACTGCTCCATGGATATTCCATCGGTATCTTCCCGATGGCTGAACATCGCGATGATCCGGACCTGTTCTGGGTTGATCCTAAGTTTCGCGGCATCTTCCCTCTGGACGGTTTCCACATCTCACGCAGCTTGGCCCGCAGGATTCGGAACTGTGGGTACACGGTGTCAATCAACAGGGATTTTGCCGGCGTTGTTGATGGCTGCGCTGATCGCACGGATACCTGGATCAATCAGGAACTTCGCACCCTTTACCATAAGCTGAACCAATCCGGTCACGCCCATTCACTGGAAATCTGGGACGGTCGGAATTTGGTTGGGGGCGTTTATGGCGTTACTGTTGGCGCTGCCTTCTTTGGCGAAAGCATGTTTTCCCGACGCAAGGATGCCTCAAAAATTGCACTGGCATATCTGGTCGACCGATTGCGGTCCTGCGGGTTCAAATTGTTCGATACGCAGTTTTTAACCGCGCATCTCGCCTCGCTCGGCGCGATCGAGGTGCCGCGGGCACAGTATCGGAACGCGCTGGAAGAGGCAGTGACTATTGCAGCAGATTTCTCTGCTGATCTCGATCAATCGCCGGATGGCGTGATACAGCGGATCACCCAGACGTCATAGCGCGAATGATCAAGCGCATTCAGGGCTGGCGAGGTGGCAATCATCCACCCGTCAAACAGTTGATCCGTTCCGCCTTGTTCCCAAATGGTCAGGTAGGCAAACGCGTCCCCTGTTGGGTTATCTGCAGGATAGCGGCAATCACCCAGTGCGACATCCAGCCCAAAGACTGTCTTGGATTGGCCGTTTTGCAGTTCGACATCAACGGTCTGGCCATTGACCTTATCCAGCCCTCTGAGCATTGCACCCGGTCCGGATTGAACCTTTTGCTGTGCCGCTACCCCAGAGGCTGCCAGTATTGCCGCGATCAGAGCATATCGCTTCATTCGCCGCCATCTCCGGCGACGAACTTAACCAAAAGCGAAATCAGGCTGACTGCGCCCTGTGTATCCTCGACCTGATCGCCCGGTTCAAAGTTAAAGGGCGATCCGCCTGGCATGACTTCTACAAAGTTACCACCCAGCAACCCTTCGGATGAGATCACGATAGCACTGTCATCGGGGACCAGAATTCCATCAGAAATCGCAAAAGTCGTGTCCGCCCGGTAGGTTTCCGGGTTCAGGGTCACCCCTGTCACGGTGCCGATTTTGACCCCGGCAAGCCGCACGTCCGTTCCGACGCCGACGCCTTCGAGCGAGCGGAAAGAGGCGTTAAGCTCATAACCAGAACCGCCCTGGGACAGGCCTGTCGACTGGCTCGCATAGACGCCAAACGCTATTGCCCCGGCCAGGACGGCGCCTCCGACCAAAACTTCTGAAACTTTGTAAGATGACATTGCTCGCCTCGTCTTATTCCGGGTTCCAGGCCTCATAATCCGAACGCTCGACCGGATCCGGGCGGCGCAAAGACCCCGCCGGTGCATAAGCAAGCGCGGTTCCTGTCAGGTTTTCCTGGTGCGGTTTTTCCCAGGATTTATGTGCCAGAGGTTTGTCGGTTGGCGGTTCGTCCCAGGTGCGGTGCAACCAACCGTGCCAATCGGGATCAACCCTGCTGGCCTCGGCCTCGCCGTTGAAGATCACCCAACGCCTGCTGTCATCCGCGGTACGATAAAATATATTGCCTTCATTATCTTCACCGACTTTCACGCCTTTGCGCGCGGTGTAAATCTGGGTGTTCAGGGTGGCCCCGTTCCACCAGGTCACGGCGCGCAAAAGACTGTTCAGGATTCCCATCGGCTGCCTCCGGCATTTTTGTCTCTGCAGATATGGACCAAAGGTCCGCCAAGGTCCAGTGCTAGGGTAACGTTGCGCATCAATCCGGCAAAACTGCGGTCACTTCAATCTCGATGCGGTCCTCTGGCGTGATCAGGTTGCATTCGGTCACTGTCGCCGCCGGCGGGTTTTCACCAAATGCCTCAACCAGCAAGGGCCAGCACAGTTCAAATTCTGACATGTCCGGAAGGTAGTAGTTTACCCGAACCACATGCGCCAAATTTGATCCAGCCTCATCCAAGGCCTTTTCAATCGCCTGCAGCGCGGATTTGCACTGTCCGACGATATCTTTGGGAATGATTTCGCCTTGTGCGCAGGTTCCGGCAACAAAGACAAAACCGTTTGCAACCACTGCCCGGCAATAGCCGACTTTGGCCTCATATTGACCGCCCGAGGAAATTCGCCTTATCGTCATCCTGCCCTCCCAAACACAAAATGGCGCGGGATCACCGCGCCATCTGTTGTAATTCAAATTCAGTGATTACCCGGCCGAAGCTGATTCCGCCGCATCCGCATAGATGATCAGCGGCTGCTTGTCCGAGGATACAGCCTCTTCGTTAACGACAACCTCGGTCACGTTCTTCATGCCAGGCAATTCGAACATCGTGTCCAGAAGGATGTCTTCAAGGATCGAGCGCAGCCCGCGTGCACCGGTCTTCCGTTCAATGGCGCGTTTGGCGATAGCCTTGAGCGCATCGTCGGTAAAGCCCAGCTCGGCATCTTCCAGTTCGAACAGACGCTGATACTGTTTGACCAGCGCGTTCTTGGGTTTGGTCAGAATGGTGACCAGCGCATCCTCGTCGAGATCTTCAAGCGTGGCCAGAACTGGCAGACGTCCGACAAATTCCGGGATCAGACCGAATTTCAGCAGGTCTTCAGGCTCCAGCTCTTTGAAAATCTCACCCACGCCGCGGTCATCATTGTCCCGCACATCGGCACCAAAGCCCATGGCCGAGCCTTTGCCGCGCTGTGCGATAATTCTATCCAGACCCGCAAAGGCACCACCGCAGATGAACAGGATATTCGTCGTGTCCACTTGCAGGAATTCCTGCTGCGGATGCTTGCGTCCACCTTGCGGCGGAACACTGGCGACGGTGCCTTCCATCAGCTTCAGCAGCGCCTGCTGCACGCCCTCGCCCGACACGTCGCGCGTGATCGAGGGATTCTCGGATTTGCGCGTGATCTTGTCGACCTCATCGATGTAAACGATGCCGCGCTGCGCGCGTTCGACATTGTATTCGCTGGCCTGCAACAGTTTGAGGATGATATTTTCGACATCCTCGCCCACATAACCGGCTTCGGTCAGCGTGGTCGCATCGGCCATGGTAAAGGGCACATCCAGAATGCGCGCCAGAGTTTGCGCCAACAACGTCTTGCCGCAGCCTGTCGGGCCGATCAACAGGATGTTGGATTTGGCCAGCTCGATATCGCTGCCGGCCTTCTGAGCGTGATTCAATCGTTTATAGTGGTTGTGAACCGCTACTGACAGAACCCGCTTGGCCGTAGCCTGACCGATCACATAATCGTCCAGAACTTCGCAGATGTCTTTCGGCGTCGGCACTCCGTCAGAAGATTTCAGCCCGTTGGCTTTCGTCTCTTCGCGGATGATGTCCATACACAGCTCGACGCATTCATCACAGATGAACACGGTCGGACCTGCAATCAGCTTACGCACCTCATGCTGGCTTTTGCCACAGAAGCTGCAGTAGAGCGTGTTTTTGCCGTCACCGCCTGAATTCGTCGCCATGATCTACCTTTCGGGCTCCATCCTATGCCCCTTTGCGGGGCCGCGCTTGCGCCTGTTCGTGCAGCTTAGGCCAGCACTGTGGCGGCTACAATCTCAAAATACCCCCCGTATCGGCGACACGAGGGGTCTGGGCTTAGCCCTCTTCGCCGCTCATCTTGGCGCGGTTTTCAACGATCTCGTCTATGTGACCCCATTCCTTAGCCTCTTCCGGGCTCATGAAGTTGTCACGGTCCAGCGCCTTTTCAACAGCCTTTTTGGTCTGTCCAGTATGGCGTACATAGATATCATACAGGCGATCCTTCAGCTTTTGCGTCTCAGCTGCGTGGATCATGATATCGCTTGCCTGCCCCTGATATCCGCCACTGGGCTGGTGCACCATGATGCGGCTGTTCGGCAGGGAAAAGCGCATGCCCTTCTCACCACCGGCCAGCAGAACCGACCCCATCGAGGCCGCTTGACCGATCACCAATGTGGAACATTTCGGTTTGATATACTGCATTGTGTCGTAAATCGACAAACCGCTGGTGACCACGCCACCCGGCGAGTTGATGTAGATCGAGATTTCCTTGTTCGGGTTCTCCGCCTCAAGGTGCAGCAGCTGAGCAACCACAAGATGGCTCATCCCGTCGTGGATCGGGCCGTTGATAAAGATGATCCGCTCTTTCAGAAGGCGCGAGAAGATATCATATGCGCGCTCACCCCTGCTGGTCTGCTCAACGACCATTGGGACAAGCGTGTTCATGTATGTGTCAACGGGATCGAACATAAGAAACCTGCCTGCTTTGCTATGGATCGGGACACTACCCGAAAATCTGTTACCTGAGTCTTAGTATCGCCACAGTGGGGCTGCAAGGGGTGCAGGAAACTTCATGCCCTGCAAATGCAAATTGATATTCAGCGGTGACTAAAGCGATACGCTCTTCAAAGTCGAAATCTGCGTCGAACTCTCACAAGTTCCCCTTTTCCCCTCACCTCATTTTGGTTCATGCATATGAGAGTAAATGTTCATAACTAGCTGACTTGCGACCTTCTCCAGGCAGCAACACAAACAGGCGCCCAAAGTGTGGGCTGGTAAGGAAACAGAGGATGGCCCTTCCACAACTTTCACAGGAAACATCTCCGGAAAATTTCGACAAAATGGTTGAGAACGCAACGCATGCTGCAAATTTTCTCAAGGCCATCAGCCACGAAGGGCGTCTCATGATCCTGTGCCACCTGGTATCGGGAGAAAAGTCAGTAACAGAACTGGAAGAGCTGCTTTCGGCGAGGCAAGCCGCTGTTTCGCAACAACTGTCGCGGTTGCGACTTGAAGGGTTGGTGACGCCTCGCCGCGAAGGCAAGGCGATCTTTTATAGACTTGCCGATGAACGGCCACGCCGGATGTTAGAGGTTGTCTACGAACTCTTTTGCAACGAAGAATAAGAGCAATCCGCTATCCCGGCTACTTACGACTTACTTTTGGAACAGTCTTGATAGCCGGCGGACATGGCCATTAGCAAACTGTCATAGTGCGAAATTCCTGTGTCAAAACTCACGCCTACGGGATCCAATTCAAAGATCGTGGCCCCGGTTCCTTCGATCGCTGTCCGTACCAGCCTTGTGTCAAATTGTGGCTCGGAAAAGGCACAAACAATTCCTTCATGCTCAACCTTTTCACGCAAAGCCGCCAATCGCGCCGGCCCGGGAGAGGACGCATCGCCAAGACTGACTGCGCCGGATGACTCCAGCCCAAATCGCTTTTCGAAATACTGATAGGCATCATGAAACGTTATGAATGACAGCGTCTGCATATCTGTCAGATCTGTCATAATTTTTTCTTTCAGTTCAATCAGTTCCCGATCTGCGGTCGCCGCGTTCTGCTGATAAGAATCGGCGTTTTCAGGGTCCGCCTCTGAGAGCGTTGCGGCAATTACCTGAACCCAGATACGTGCATTTTCGGGATCCAGCCAGGCGTGGGGGTCTACCCCTTCGTGATCATGGCCATGGTCGTCTGCATGGCCCGCATGGTCGTCGTGATCGTCATGACCCGCATGATCGTCGTGACCCGCATGATCGTCGTGACCCGCATGATCGTCGTGATCCGCGTGATCGTCGTGGCCATCATGATCCGCACGGTCATCATGGTCATCATGATCGGTCGCATCCCGGAATTCATAGAGAATTGTTCCATCCGCATCCAACAAAGAGACATGCAGCGCATCCGGCGACAACGCGCCCAAGGGTTTAACCAGCCAAGGGGTCAGCTCTTCTCCGGTCCAGAAAACGATCTCGGCGGATTGCAAAGACCGCGCCTCAGAAGGCCGCATAGCGTGATCATGAGGTGACGCGCCGGGTGGAATGATCAAGCTGGGCTCACCCACGCCGTCCATCACCCGGGCGACCAGCGAATGGACAGGCGCAATATCGACGGCCACGCTTGGCGCCTCGGCAATGGCTTGGCCTGCAAACGCGATTGAGAACAAATACAGTGTGGGTCGGAACATATTCCCTCCGAGATGATATGTTATTACATTCGTTGAGCGCTTGTTAATCCGGACGTTATTACATATCAAGTTGAAAATCATTGGAGTCCCGCCATGAGCACTGTTGGATTCAGACAACACGATCACGCCCACTGCGTTCACACTGCGCTGTCTCAGGCCGAAAACAAGTGCAGAACAAAGCGCCTGCAATTCACCACTGTCCGACGCCGTGTTCTTGAGATCCTGTTGGAAAAGCACCGGGCAATGGGCGCATATGACATTCTGGCTGTGCTAGCTGCAGAAGGGCTCGGGTCGCAACCTCCGGTCGCGTATCGTGCACTGGATTTCCTTGTGCAAAACGGGTTCGTGCATCGTATCGAGCAACTGAATGCCTATACAGCCTGCGCCCACCCGACCCATGACCATGTCCCCGCGTTTCTGATCTGCAGGTCCTGCAAAGCGGTGGCTGAAACGGAAACCGAGCTGACACAGGGCCGATTGGGCGCTGCGGCGAACACCTCGGGGTTTCAAATCGAACGAGTAGTGGTCGAGGCCGAGGGCCTATGTCCCGAATGTGTAGGGTCGGCGGCATGAATACCCCCCTTATTTCATTGAAAAACATGTCCATTCGGATCGACGGCCGCACGATCCTTGAACATGTGAATGCGGCAGTTTCCGAAGCAGAGATCGTGACCATTGTGGGGCCCAACGGATCTGGTAAGTCGACTCTTTTACGGGCGATCATTGGGGCCATTACCCCATCAGAAGGCCAGGTAAGCCGCGCACCCGGCCTGCGCATCGGTTATGTCCCGCAAAAACTGGCTTTGGACGCCGCTTTACCGATGACCGTGCAACGTTTCCTGGGCTTACCCAAACGGATCTCGGCCCGCAAAGCGCTGGATGCCCTAGAACGAGCGGGCGTCCCGGATCTGCGCAACCGGCAAATGACCCAGCTTTCGGGCGGTCAATTTCAACGAGTTCTGCTGGCGCGCGCACTCCTTGACGATCCTCAGGTCTTGCTTTTGGATGAAGCGACGCAAGGCCTGGATCAACCGGGTGCAGCTGCCTTCTATCAACGCATTGAGCAGGTCAGACGCGACCTTGGTTGCGCGATCGTGATGGTCAGTCACGATCTGCACGTTGTCATGGCGGCCTCAGACCGTGTGCTATGTCTGAACGGACATATATGCTGCGAGGGGTCGCCTCATACCGTCGCGGACGCACCTGAATACCGGGCCTTATTTGGCAGCGGAACCAAGGGCATGATGGCCCTTTACCAACATCAACACAGCCATTCGCACGACCATGACCACCACCACGACCAGGAAACAACCAACTGATGTTAGACGATTTTATGGTTCGTGCGGCGCTGGCGGGTATTGGCGTTGCACTCGCGGCGGCCCCTTTGGGGTGCTTTGTAGTATGGCGCCGGATGGCCTATCTGGGCGAGGCCACAGCGCACGCGGCTGTTCTGGGTGTGGCACTGTCTCTGGCGTTTTCGCTTCCGATGCTGCCGTCGATTGTGGCGTCAGCGCTTGCCATGGGGCTTACCGTCACGCTTTTGCGTGGCAAGGGGTTGGCGATGGATACATTACTAGGCGTAATAGCGCATACAGCCCTGGCCGCAGGACTAGTCACCGTCGCCTTGCTGTCCGACGTCCGGCTGGATTTAAATGCCTTTCTGTTTGGTGATATCCTGGCTGTCACCAAAGGCGATTTGGCAACCATTTGGGGCGGTGGCGCGTTGATCCTGGCAGTCATGATCTGGCGCTGGTCAGCCCTACTTGTCGCCACGCTGAACCCGGACATGGCCTATGCATCCGGCATTGACCCAAAGCGCGAGGAGGTGTGGTTGACGCTGACCATGGCGGTGGCCGTTGCCGTGGCAATCAAAGTGGTAGGGGTTCTGTTGATTGCCGCCCTGCTCGTCATCCCGGCAGCCGGCGCGCGGTCTTTGGTGAAAACACCTGAAAATATGGCGTTCGGGGCCGCAATCATCGGATCAGCTGCCGCCCTTGTCGGGCTGTGCGGTGCGTATCTTGCCGACACTCCGGCCGGGCCCAGCATCGTCTGCGCCGCAGCTGTGATCTTTCTGGTAACCGCCGCCATCGGGCCGCTTTTTCGTAAAGAATAGATTGCCGGTTCAAAACTCTGGTTCACCATTAGCAAAACTGCTACGAAAATCGGGACTTATACAAAAGGAGAGACCTATGATCCGAGCCGCACTTATTGGACTGGCCCTTTGCACACTCGCCGCATGTGAAACCGCTAAAGGCGCCGGTAAAGATATTGAAAAAGCAGGTGACGCAATTCAGGGCGCAGCCACCGAGGTTCAGGAAAACATCTGATTCCTTTCGGAATGTAGCGATTAAAATCGGGCGACATACAAGATATAGTTGCCCTCCGCACCCGCACCCGCTATCCTTGCGGACACAGGTGCATAGACGCGGCATTGCATTTCTGACACGATCACGGGGTTCTTGCTTAAACGCAAGAACCCCGTTCCCGTTTTAGGGGGAATTAAATCGCTGCCTGTATGAATCCGGGGCCCGGAAAAAGGAAAAGGCGTCAGGTGCGCAGACGCGGTCTTTGCACGTGCCCAAAGGACACCCCTGACGCCTTACCGGTTCGACACGCCCGAGGGACGTCCCGATCCAGTTGCTTTGTCCCCCTAAGGGGCCACAGCCGCTGAACAGAGCCCGAGGGCCCCGCACAGCACGCATTAACCTTCTGAGAGCTTGATCACCTGTTTCAAACTTGACGCCCAAATCAGCGGATCACGCACCGGTAAGTCTTTGCAGTAGAACAAAATCCTAAGATTTCCCTTCACCGCAGCGACCCCCTTGGCCTTTGCGTCCCACCCAGGATCCTAAGAACCTCTGCGGTAACCTGACTGTTACATCGCGGTCATAATCAGGCAAGAAAATAGCACTGCAGCATAAAAAATAGTCGGGGATAAACTGTTGATATCTCGCTGGAGAGTGATGTGGATAACTCTAGATTTTACGTTTCTGCGCAGAGTTGCGATTGGACAAGTGAAATTGCGTGCTCGGCCCCAGAATTCGGGCTCTTTCTGCAGGCGCAAACGGGTTGAACAGCCATTCTGCGGGATTTGGCGCGCGATTGCCCCGGTCCGGACACCGGTTTTTTCGAATCGAACCCGCCGCAACGGCCCCTCTGACCACGACGACCGCGGGACCAGGCATATCGGCCACACCGGACGCCCTGCCCGCTCGCCGCGTTGAAGTCCAATTCTGAATTTGAGAAGCGCTCCGACCCGGTTGGGTTACCTACTAAGCGCTGCGGCAATTCGCAGCCAGTACCCCCTAAATTCCAACCGGACCAGAGACGCTTCAGTTCACCTGGAGACCAGAGACGAGCCCGGAACTCGTTCGATCGCGCAGGCTACGCAAATTCAAAATTACATACAGCCCAAGGATCTTGCGCCAGCCCACGCAGCCAACCTAAATGAAGGGGCATTTACCGCTTCGATAGTTGAATTTGCTGTCACTGGCTCACCTCCTGCACTGGGCCTTTCGCTGGCCTTTTACACAGATTGGGTGGCTGAGGGCTGGTTGCAACTTACCTTAAGGAAGCTTCATGAAGGCTTTAAAAAAGCCTAACCAGTTTGTCGCGCTTAGGCCCAGGCCAGCGCGGTGCCGATCACGACCAGGGAAATGCCAAACACTTCGCGATGCGAGAAGTTTTCACCAAACAGAAAGAATGAGGCGATGGCGATGAGAACAACCTCGGCCCCCAGAATGCCAGTATAGATTATGCCCAACCGTTCGTCGCGCAGCGCGGCGAGTTCGAGCGTCGCCCCGGCCAGCAGGGTCGCGACGATCAGCAGACCAAGCCCCAGGCCAGGGATTTTCCACCAGAACTTCATCGCGACCATGGCAACGGAATAGAGACCCGCTGACCCGAGGGCAATGAATGGGATCATGGACGTGGACATCTGCGCCTCCTGCTAGGGTTCCGCAAGGTAAACTTTAGCAGGCCAGCCGGGATGCGGCTGTGAGGTTGGTCACAATGGGTCGAACAGGCCTTATCCCGCGATCTTTCGGGTCACCAGATACGAAACCGGAAACGCCGCAATAAAGCCAGCTCCGGCAGCGATCAGGATAGGGTATAGCGTCGTATACCCCATCGACAGAACCGCAATCACAGCGGACCCGGCAAAGGTAGAGCCAAGGAAGATATGTACGATCAGCATTAGGGGAAGCATGGGGGCCTCATATCAGGGATTCAACTTCCGCGGATCCTAGGATTGAGAGCGCATGCGGTCTTTGATCTGGGTCAGAGTGAGAGGCGTCTTGGAATTCGTCCAGTGGTCGAATTCAGCCGGGAACGGGCGGAGCACCGAAACGAAAACGCGCCGCCCGTTTTGCCGGAGGCAAACCTCGGTTTAACGGAGGCGGGTCGGCGCGGCCCGGCGGTGCTGCCGGGCGGGTGGTTCGACTAAGGGTAAACTCCGCAAAACCAAATGTATCGCTGGCAAGGAGCGTTACCTTATTCGGACGATCACTAAATATAGGCTACCTAAGCAGGCAATCAGAGTTTTTAACCTCAAAACTCTCAAACCCTGCCCGCACCAACTGGTTTTCAACTTCTTCCAAAGAAAGATCGCTCTTAGGGCCAATGATAACTTCCGAGATCGCCTTTCTCGAATCGTGTGATCCCTTGCTGTACTTCCCAAACGGAAGGGGAATGAATTTTATTCGCCCATTGTCACCACGGCTCTTGAGCTCAAAGCAGACTTCGTTCCCGTCTGGATATTCATAGCTTGGTATTCGAACGCCATTTATGTATCCCGGCCCGTCTATCTCTACAGCAGCGTGGGTCCCACGAACTTCTCCTTCGTATTCCCAAGAAGCGTGTTTTGTAGAAACCACGGCAGAAACTAGTGGAACTGTAACGTTCAACCACTCTGCAAAACCAAGTCTTTGCGCATTATCTACCATTCCAGCCAATAACCGAATAAGTAGTCCAAGAAATTCCGTCTCTGAAACTTCTTTCAAGTACTCAACCTTTTGAATTCTAATCGGCATGTCTTTGATTGCCGTTGGCCTAAACCCAATGCTCAGGCCTTCCGAATTCGAAGCGTACTCTCGCCACATTGGAAGCGAGTCACCGTAGTGTGAAAACGAACAGGACATAATACCGCGTCGCTCAAAGTAGTATTCAAGCTTTGAGGCGAGCTCAACAATAAATGTGTTTCGTGTCTCGGGTGGCATCATTTCCCCAAGACTTTGAATTGAAGATAGAAGCAGTTCCCTGCCTAGATTTATTTCCCTGGGATCGTTGGTTGTAGTCAAATCTGAAAACCAAAGAGATTTAGTCTCTAATATGCCTTTGAAACCCAAGGCGGACGTGTAGTGATACAAAGTACTGTTTGGATCGTATTCTAAAAATGCCATCGGAACGCTTCGTGCTTCTTGGATACCAACTTTGCATCCAAAGGCGTTAACAGAAGTAAAATTAGGCAGCTTTTAGCTGTCCATCTTCAACGCTGAGATAAATGCCTCCTGCGGAATATCCACTTTCCCGAACTGACGCATCTTTTTCTTACCTGCCTTCTGCTTGTCCAGCAGTTTGCGTTTCCGCGTAGCGTCGCCTCCGTAACATTTGGCGGTCACGTCCTTGCGCAGGGCCGAGAGGGTCTCGCGGGCGATGACCTTACCTCCGATTGCGGCCTGGATCGGGATTTTGAACATGTGGCGCGGGATAAGGTCTTTGAGCTTCTCGCACATCGCCCGGCCCCGCATCTCGGCCCGGTCACGGTGAACCATGGTCGACAGCGCATCGACCGGTTCATCATTCACCAGCACCGACATCTTGACCAGCGCGTCCTCGGTATAGCCGGTCATCTGATAATCAAACGAGGCATAGCCCTTGGTCACCGATTTCAGGCGGTCGTAGAAGTCAAAGACGACCTCATTCAGCGGCAGGTCATAGACGACCATCGCGCGCGAGCCCGCATAGGTCAGGTCCATCTGGATGCCGCGGCGGTCCTGGCACAGTTTCAGTACGTCGCCCAGGAATTCATCCGGCACAAGGATGGTCGCCTTGATGCGCGGCTCTTCGATATGGTCGACCTTTGACGGGTCGGGCATGTCGGCGGGGTTGTGCAGCTCGATCATCTCGCCGTCTTTCATGAAGACGTGATAGATCACCGAGGGCGCGGTGGTGATCAGCTCGATATCATATTCGCGCTCAATCCGGTCGCGAATGACCTCAAGGTGCAGCAGGCCCAGGAAGCCGCAGCGGAAGCCAAAGCCAAGTGCTGCCGAGGTTTCCATTTCAAAGCTGAAGCTGGCGTCATTCAGCGCCAGCTTGTCGATCGCGTCGCGCAGGTCTTCGAATTCGGAACTGTCGACGGGGAAGAGGCCACAGAACACCACCGGTTGCGCGGGTTTAAAGCCGTCCAGCGCGATTTCTGCGCCATTGCGGTCATTGGTGATCGTGTCACCAACGCGCGTGTCGCGGACCTGTTTGATCGAGGCGGTGAGAAAGCCGATTTCGCCGGGACCGAGGCTGTCCACCATCTCCATCTCAGGCCGGAAGACGCCGACGCGGTCGACATGGTGCAGGGTGTTGTTCGACATGAACTTGACCCGCATGCCCTTTTTCAGGGTGCCGTCCATGATGCGGACCAGAACGATGACGCCGAGATAGGCGTCGTACCAGCTATCGACCAGCATCGCCTTGAGCGGTGCATCCAGATTACCCTTGGGGGCCGGCAGATGGGTGACAATGGCCTCCAACGTCTCATGGATGCCCTGCCCGGTCTTGGCGCTGACCTGAATCGCCTCGGACGCGTCGATGCCGATCACATCCTCGATCTGTTCGGCCACGCGGTCACAATCGGACGCAGGCAGGTCGATCTTGTTCAGCACCGGCACGATGTCGTGGTCAGCGTCGATGGCTTGATACACGTTCGCCAGCGTCTGCGCCTCGACCCCTTGGGTCGAGTCCACAACCAGCAGAGAGCCTTCGACCGCGCGCATCGACCGGCTGACCTCATAGGCAAAGTCCACGTGGCCGGGAGTGTCGATCAGGTTCAGCACGTATTTCTCGCCATTGTCGGCGGTATAATCGATGCGGACCGTGTTGGCCTTGATGGTGATGCCGCGCTCGCGCTCGATATCCATGCTGTCGAGCAGCTGTTCCTTCATGTCACGATCCTTGACCGTACCGGTCTCTTGGATGAGCCGGTCAGCAAGGGTGGATTTGCCATGGTCGATATGCGCGACGATGGAGAAATTGCGGATATGAGCGAGGTCTGTCATGGATTGGGATATGTATAGATTTTGAGGTTTGGTCAATGGCTGCTGAAACAACAGCGGCGATCAAATTTGAAACAGAGAACAGCTAAGGCGCAAATACATCAGTATGCTCCATCTTGGGCCCGCTAAATCTTACCTAACGCTCCTACCCATGACCTTCGACTAGCTGCAGTTCTTTCATACTTCGTATGAAACATGCGTCGGGAACCTTGGCATCACTCTCAGCCTCCACGATGATTTCCCAAGTGGACCTAGCAAGATCGCCGGTGACACGCTTACTGGCCCAATAAACTTCGTTCGAAATTACACTTTCCAACGGGCTGCGCGGTGACAATGGCGTCGTAAGGTAACTTCCGCCGGTTGCAGTACATTCCGAAATAGAGTCCGGGCATTGATCTTCACAGAAATTTCGAACCGGCGTCCAAGCTCGGATATTGCCGCTGTGTTTAATTGCCGCTTCACGCGCTTCGCCATCTTCGACCAGTGCGCGTGGCGAGAGATGGCCCCAAGCAAACTCAGACAGTCGGAAATGCTCATTACCAGTCAAAGTTCTAGGAACACGAGCCGATCCTGCATATGGGCTGTCTGAGCCTTGTGAAGCTTGAAAAAGCGCCCATGCCAATAATACATCAGCCTCTTCGGGAAGTTTGTCATCCAGACCCTGCAAGACAGAAACAAGTTCTTCAGCCTCACCATTTAACAGCATAGATTGCGCAGCAATTATTGCTGTCTGCGGCTCGCCCAACTCTATGAGCGTTGCAATTGCCGGAGCCTTCTCTCCTATCTTGGACGCTTGAAGAAGCGCCAGGGCTAAGGCCTCTGAGTTCTGTGCTTCGGTCAGCCAAGATTTACCAGACAGACCGCCGGGTTTGCGCAACAAAGCAATGCGCTCCTTGCGCTCCATATCTGTAGTAACATGAGAGTGGTATTTGCTGCCGCTTGCTATACTCGCCAGCAAGATTTGCGCCGCAGTATTGCCTTGTTGCGCCTGTCCAGCCAGATTTTGCAATGCGACCAAATCATCGCCATCCAACCATGCTTGAACCGCCTCGTTGAATTCCGGCACGTCTTCGCCTTGCAGAGAACCAGAATCTGACAAAGCTGCTATCGGAGACAAACAGACTGCGATCGAGAAGAAAAACGTTTTGATCGAAACCACAAAATTGCTCCTTGAATAAGCTGCTTTTATTCATTTCCGACGCACCTCAGTGCGTAGTTGTGCCCTCGTCAAATCAACACCGTTTGATTTGCCTGTCAAAACAATTGATCCCTCCCCCCGTTTGATTCATACTCCGCCACAGACCGAGAGGGGCATCAGACCCGTCCGGGCAGGCAAAAACGAGGCAAGAGCATGAAACAGTTCCTCTTAATCGCATTCTGCGCGGCATCGTTGACGGCGATGGCTCCGGCACCGAGCGAGGCTGCGCAGATCAAACGGGCGTGTCTGGCGTCGGACCGGTCGGCGGCAACGCGGGCGCGGTGCAGCTGCATTCAGCGCGTCGCGGATCAGGCGTTGACGCGTGGTGATCAGAAGACCGTCGCCAAGTGGTTCACCGACCCCCATCAGGCGCAGGAGTTGAAGATGTCGCAGACTTCGCGCGATGATGCGCTGTGGGATCGGTATAAGAACTTTGGCCAGATGGCGCAGGCAATCTGCAACTAAGCCGGTCACGCTGCTTGACCTGATGCGCACTGCACCTCAGATATGGCGCAGCGAAAGGTGTATCAGATGGTAATGAAAGGGCTGACCCTGCGGGGCCTTGAGGTGTTCGAGGCTTTGGCGCGGACAGGATCGGTGGCACTGGCCGCCGAGATCACGGGGCTCAGCCAGCCTTCGGTTTCTCAGCAGTTGCGCAATCTGGAAAAGGCATTGGGCACTGATCTGGTCGATCACGGGCGACGACCAATGCGTTTAACGCAAGCCGGCCGCAGCTTTCTGGCGCGGGCCGAGGTCGTGCTGGCCGAACTGCAAATGGCCCAAAGCGAACTGACCGTGATGGATCTGGGGCATCTGACCACCCTCTCCATCGGTTTGATTGACGATTTCGACAACGATCTGACCCCGCGGCTGGCGACTTTGCTCGCCGACAGCCTAACCCGGTCGAAATTCAAACTGATCACGTTGCCCAGCCTAAACCTGTTCGCCGAGCTGGAGGCGCAGAGGCTGCATATGGCTGTATCCGCGCATTCCGGAGAGGTCCTGAAGGGTGTGATTGAATACCCTCTGGTTCAGGACCCTTTCATTCTGGTGACCCCAAAGGGTAAGGGGAATTCAATACAGGACCTGCCCTTTCTGCGATACGCCCGAGATCAGCTGATCAGTCGCCAGATCGAGGCGCATCTGGCGCGCCAGCAAATGGAGTTCGAGGAACGGTTTGAAATCGGCTCGCACCTGGCGCTGATGGCAATGGTCGCACAGGGGCTTGGCTGGGCGATCACAACACCACTGGGATATATGCGTGCGACGCGGTTTCATGACGGGATGGAGGCGCATCCGGTCCCGTTCGGTGACTTCGCCCGCACAATTTCGCTGTTCACCCGCTCTGACTGGTCGGACCAAGTACCCAAAGAGGTTGCAGACATGATCCGACGGCTGATGCGGAGCCAGATTGTTGATCCGGCAGTCGCGCAGGTGCCGTGGCTGGGCGGGCAGTTGAAGGTGATGAGTTAGTGTAGGGTACCGCAGATATTGGAAGCATATTTACCAACGCGCCGTGTGTTTCTGCCACCATCTTCATACAGAACTGAACTAGGGTTAGCTTTGCGAACCGAAGCAACCGCTCGACGAATCTCTGCTACAGCAGTCGCAAACCTGTGATAGCAAATTGGAATGGCAACGATATCAACACAGACCAGACCAACTATTCCCTATCCGATTGCGGTTGCCGGCGTTCTTTTCGCCTCAATTTGTTTCGGGCTGGTTCCTTATTTTAGCCGAGGGCTGACCGAGCAAGGCGTCGCGCCTTATGCCGTCGCGTTCTATCGCTACATCGTTACGGCAATTCTGCTGCTGCCTGTTCTTATAATACACCGAAACGCTTGGCGCGAGATTGCTTGGGGGCTTTCGGCAGGCGCGGTAATGGGCCTTGGATGGATTGGATATGTGACGGCGCTGGAGACATTACCCGCATCGACTGTGGGCGTTCTCTATATGACCTATCCGGTTTTCACGCTGATCATTGCCTGGACTTTGTTCGCCGATACACCCACAAGGCGCGCATTGTTCGCCTCGGGCCTCATTACGTTGGCGGCACTCATTGCAGGATCGCCCGCATCCGTTCCGATACAGCACATACCAACGCTTCTGATGTCGCTAGCAGCGCCAATCGGGTTCGGCTTCGGCATATGTGTCTTGGTTCACAGGTTGTCCCGCATCGCACCGCTTGCGCGCATTGCTTCGGTTTCCTTGGGATCGGTTCTCGGGCTGTTGCCGCTGATGTTGAACGCCGATGTTGCCAAGTTGCTCCCGCTGGGGCAATCCGACTGGATTTTGATCGTCGGAATTGGCCTGGTCACAGCGCTTGTGCCACAGCTCATTTATACGATCTGCTCGCCGTTGATCGGCGCTTCTCAAACTGCGGTCGTCGGCAGCATTGAATTGCCGACAATGTTTGCTGTGGGCTTTCTTGCCTTTGGCGAAGCAATCACAACACCACAGGCCGTAGCCTGCGCTTTGGTTTTGGGTGCGATTGCGATCACCAGAAGCCGGACGACACGTACCTTATCCACTGTGATTGCGAAAGAACCAAACAGGTGAGCTTGGCCCCGATGCAGGCGTCGATTGATTTTACACCTGAATGTCGAAGACATCAGAGCATCTACAACTAAGCCCTCAGATGTGCGTCAAGACCTGCGACGGCCTTTTCGATCAAATCCAGCGTGCCCTCGAAATCACGGGTGTAATACGGATCGGGCACATGATCCGCGCCTGTCTCAGTAGCGAAATCAGTCAGCAAGCGAACCGGAGTTTTGTTGCCACGGGGACGCAAGTTTTCGATATTGGTAAGGTTCTCTGCATCCATTCCGATGATCAGGTCAAAGCGGTCAAAATCTTCGGCCACGAATTTGCGCGCGCGCAGATCGCTGATGTCGATACTACGGGCATGAGCAGCCTGCTGCATTGGGCCATAAGGCGGGTCTCCGATGTGCCAGCCAGAGGTTCCGGCGCTGTCGGTGGCATGATGCGGCGCACGGGCGCGAAAGGCACCTTCGGCGGCCGGAGACCGGCAGATATTGCCCAAACAGACGAAAAGGATACGGTGTGTCATACAACCGGGTGTAACGCGTGAGGCGGAAATGGAAAAGATCGTCATTCTGACCGGTGCCGGGATTTCCGCCGAAAGCGGGCTGGGCACATTCCGCGACGAAGGAGGTCTGTGGGCGCAGCACAGGATCGAGGATGTCGCCACGCCCGAAGGCTTTGCCCGCAATCCGGCGGTGGTGCACAAGTTCTACAACGCGCGCCGTGTGCAGGCCGCACAGGCGCAACCCAATCCGGCCCATACCGCGCTGACCCATCTGCAACGCAACTGGCCCGGCAAGGTTATCATCGTGACCCAGAATGTCGACGGCCTCCACGAAGCCGCAGGATCCGAGAATGTGATCCATATGCACGGCACCCTCGCTGGGGCCTTATGCACCACCTGCGATCACCGCTGGGTCGCCCCGCCCGAGATGTCGGTGGGTGAACCCTGCCCCGCCTGCGGTGGCCCAACCGCCCGACCCGATGTTGTATGGTTCGGTGAGATGCCCTATTTTATGGACCTGATCTACGATCACCTGGCCAATGCTGCAATCTTCACTTCAATCGGCACCTCGGGTCAGGTCTACCCCGCCGCAGCATTTGTGCACGAGGCGACAATGTCAGGCGCACGAACCGTCGAGTTGAACCTAGATCCGTCATCCGGCGCCTCGAGTTTCGATCAGGTGATACTTGGCCCTGCATCCGAAACCGTGCCACGCTGGGTTCAAAAGCTGCTGCGCGAATCTTAGCCCGCCAGACCGGCACCAAAATTATTGATACGACAATCGAAATAAGAGGCTCCCATGACCGACCCCCACCACACGCGCGAAGAAATCCTGGACGATTCCAGTATGGAGGGCCGCGATACATTTGGCGACCAACTTGCAAATCTGTGGTGGACCTTCCTGTTGCGCGGATGTCTGGCCGGAGCATTGGGGATCGCCGCGCTGTTTTGGCCAACGGGCAGTATCTCTTTGCTGTTGCGACTGGTCGGCCTGCTTTTGGTTCTAGATGGCGGCCTGACCCTACTGGGCTTTGGACGGCGCGGATTGATCGGCGGCGTCGGCATCGGGGCTCTATTGATTGGGCTTGTCCTGTTGATCTGGCCCGAGGGTGTTGCGCGGCTGACGTTTTTCCTGCTGGGTGCTTGGGCGCTGATCGTCGGCATCGGTTCGTTGCTGGCATGGCGGCAGATACCCAGCAACAACCCGGATGCCGTGATGGTGCGAAACTCGGGGATCATTGCGCTGATCATTGGGTTGGTGCTGTTGTTCTGGCCCGGCAGTGGCATGGTCGCACTGGGGTGGGCCATTGCCTTTTCCGCTCTGGCTTTCGCCGCCGTGATGTTCTTTCTGGCAATGCGCTTCAAACGGGCGCATGACCGCGTTTCGATGCGGGTTGTTAACCGTTGAAGCGATAGGCAAACAGGCCGGGCAAAGCCCGGCCTGACGCTTGGATGACGGCCGCATAGCGGCTTGAAGGTTGACGTGACCTTAGTTCGAGTGGGCGCCCATGTCTTTTCGTTCCAGATCAACCGGCACGTCGATCTCAACTTCACCGGCCTTTTCAAAAACCAGCGTCACAGGCACAGTTGCACCATGTTCAAACGGGGCAACCAATCCCATGAACATCACGTGATCGCCCCCGCGCTTGAGCGCATGCGCACCACCGGCAGGGATGACGAACCCCTCTTCGACATGGGTCATCTGCGCCACGCCATTGGCATCGATCAGATGCGTGTGCAGCTCAATCCGTGCAGCCGCCTCCGATTCCGCACGAACAAGACGGTCATCCGCCTCGCCCGTGTTCTGAATCACCATAAAGGCCGCGCCCGCTTTCGCCGTTTTGCCGGCGGAGCGCGCATAGGCATCTTCTAGTGTGATGGTTTCCTGCGCCATTGCAGTGGTGGCAAATGCGGCCGCAGCCAGGGTTGCCAAAAGTTTGGAAGTGAGGGACATTGCGCCTCTCCTATGTCAAGTGCCTGAAAAAGTTAAATTTAATCAGGCTCTTGCAGGTGGCGCGCGGGCGGGCTGAAACGGAACGGGCGCTGCTATTAGGCTCCTGTCGCCGCGCTCTAAAAATGGCCCGGCATAACTTGGTGCATCGGGCAGCACATGTGAAACGACGGCAATAGCACCCAGTAACGTCAGCGCATAGTCGGGGCAGAAATGCGGGGGCTTCGCCGGTTGCCCCTCCGCATCCATATAGATCACAACAGGACCAACACCAGTACACAGCACCATCTGCCCGACTGCAGTATCAACGCCACGCGACGCAGCCACCCCCTGACCAGTCAGAATGACCAGCAGCGACAGGGCAAATGATAGAAATCTGTTCCGAAAGTGTTTCATCCTGCCTTCGGTATACGCCCGAGACAAAAAGGGCTTCAAGCACAATCGAATGCGCCAGAAGCCCTCGGGTCATTTTTGGTCAGTACGAGGTCAGTTGTCCATTCCGGGACGTTTGACAGACCCTTTTGTCAGGCTGGTATGCAACCTGTTCACCTGACGCTGCATCCGCACACATGTCCCAAATGTCTTGCCAAAAAAGGCCGCCAACAGGGAGAGGGAATCAAAGGATTTGAAAGACATGAGATCGAACTCCGCCAATAGAATATGAACAAACATATTCAAACATCAGAACACTGTATGTGAACAAGATCACGCTCTGACGGCGAAATCGTCTAAACTCAATCAGGCAAAAGAAAAGACCCTGCACCGTTCGGGTACAGGGTCGAAATCTTTGGTGAAAAAGAACGCTTAGACCGCAGCTTGAGCCTTGGCGATTTCTTTTTTCACTTTCAGTGCGTTGGTGGACAGCTCGTCATCCTTGGCTTTGGCCAGGAACGCATCCAGACCACCACGGTGGTCAACTGAACGCAGGGCAGCGGCCGAGATACGCAGCTTGACGCCACGACCCAGGGTTTCCGACTGCAGGGTTACGTCGTTCAGGTTGGGCAGAAAACGACGACGAGTTCTGTTTTTGGCGTGGCTGACATTGTTGCCAGTCATCGGGCCTTTTCCGGTCAGTTCGCAACGGCGCGACATGGTTTCTTCCTTTGTATCTGCGGGCTGGGTACAGGACCCGTGGCCAAATCACAAGGGGCGCAACCCGAAGTCGCGCCCGAAAACTGGTTGGATGCGTTTAGTGGGAATCACAGGAAGGGTCAAGACGGGCCGTGCGAAATCTTTGCACCCATCTTAAACTCTATAAGACGTAGGCGCCATTGCGTTGCAGCAAGGGTTTGTTGTTCTTCAAATGCCGCTGGATCAGATGGGATTGTTGACGTCCACATGGAATGAACCGGGCCGGATTTTCACCATGGTTTTCGATCAGTTCCGGAAAGATTTCGAAAATTTCTTGCCGCGCCTCCGATCCGAGGGATTTCAGGGCCTCGACTCCGGTGAACAGGCTTTCGGTTGGGGCATCTTCGGCAAAGATGACATGATGGCGATCAAATAGCAGGTGAAAATACTCAACCGATTGCACGGCCTCATCGATATAGATTCCCGGCAGTGCGGTCAGTTTGATCGCCGGAATCAAAACTTCGGTGGTACCGAACATGCGTTCCGCGATTCTGGACTGCACCAGCATCCTGTGCTGGCGTGAGACCAGAAGATCGCGATGCGGCAACCCCTCGCCCAACGCACCTGCAAGGATTCGTACCGGCAAGAGCCGGGGATTTTCCAGCAAGGCGGCGCGGTCAAACTGTCGACGACCGATCCAGCGTATAGGCTGAGGGTCGCACCCCATGGTCGGGACCATGTCCCCGATCCGCAGCGCTTGGATTGCTTTCATGCCGTCCTTCGTCAGGATGTGCGTGTCACGGGTAAAACAAGGAACGCCACTTCCGTTCTCAAAGGCAGAATATGTGACCGTGATACCGGATGGTAGGGTGAATGTCCCGCTGGACAGGGTATAGCCTACGCCATCTACGACGTTAATGACGCCAAAATTGGTATCGGTGATGACGGTACCCACAGGCAAGTTCAACGTGTCGGTTCCGCCGCCACCCTGCAAATCGCCACTGACGCTGGTGCTGGTGAAATTCAGGGTATCGTTGCCGCTCCCCAGCCGGATGTTTCCAACACTCGAGCCACTGATATCGACAGTATCATCATCCGACCCGCTGGCAATCCTGCCACCAATGGTGCTGCTGGTGACGGTGATCGTGTCAGAGCCGGCATTGCCGATGACATTCCCGGTAATCGTGCTGTTATTGATGTCGACGTCATCGTCGCCACCCCGGCCGCGGATATTATCAATCGGAGTTCCAGCCGGTGAACCGTTCAGCGTCCCCGTGTCATTGTTAACGTCGATATCGTCGTTGCCGTTGGTCCCAGTAATATCGGGCATAGCTGACGGTTCCCGCATATCCGGCCTGGCGACAGATGCGCGGCCTTAACCTGAGTTTGCATCAAATTTGGGTCAACTTGCAACCTATGGGCGATAACCCACCGATCCGAAATCAGAAAGAGAATGAGATCAAAGGCTTGAATAAGCCCTTAGCCAGCGACTAAAGCAGACAACATATGTTCCGCCGCAACCGAAGGACTGAGCTGACCAGTGCTGACCTGCGAGCCCAGACGCTCCATTTCCGAGCGCGCTTGTGGAGTCGCCAGGCGTGCCAGAAGGGCAGACCGAACCTCTTGTTCGAACCAATATTGTGCTTGCGTGGCGCGGTTGACCTCCCAGTGGCCATTTTCACGGCGCCATTTGCTGAGGGACTGCATCTCCTCCCAGGCTTGAGCCAGCCCATGTTCCTCGACCGCTGAGACAGTCATCGCCTTGGGAAACCCTTCCGGGTCCTGGGGTCGTTTACGCAACAGACGCAGCGCCCCGGAATAGTCGGCGCAGGTGCGAGTGGCGGCAGATTTCAGGTCACCATCCGCCTTGTTGACCAAGATCATGTCGGCCATTTCCATGATACCGCGCTTGACGCCTTGCAGTTCGTCACCGCCCGCCGGGGCAAGCAACAGCATAAACAGATCCGACAACTCGGAGACAACCGTCTCGGATTGCCCGACACCAACCGTTTCGATCAAAACAACATCGAACCCTGCGGCCTCACATAAAGCGATGGCCTCACGTGTGCGGCGGGCAACACCGCCCAGGTGCGACTGGCTGGGTGATGGACGGATAAAGGCGTTTTTCTCGCGGCTCAGGCGTTCCATCCGGGTCTTGTCCCCCAGAATGGACCCGCCCGACCGAGTCGAGCTGGGATCAACCGCAAGAACCGCAACGCGCAGCCCCTGCCCTGTCAGCATCATGCCAAAGCTCTCGATGAACGTGGACTTGCCGACGCCGGGCGTCCCTGACAATCCGATCCGCAGGGCCTGGCGGCCCTCTTTGGTCAATCTGGTCAGCAGTTCCGTCGCCTGCGCACGATGATCGGCGCGACCGCTTTCCACCAGCGTGATGCCACGGGCCAGCGCGCGCCGGTCTCCGTTCAAAATCCTGTCACTCAGGCTGTCCAGTTCCATTTCGCCCCCAATCAGTTGCGGCAGTTCTAGTTGCCGTCCCAATGAGGGGTTTGTCCAGACCAGAGCGCACAAGAATTTACCTCTGGGATATACGCTTTCCGGGCATAAGAGACGGAACTGGACCTTGTCGTACCGTTGGCGGATAAAGCCCGCATGATACGCCTGCCCATCGACGACGCCATTCCTGACCTTCTTGCCGCCCTAAAGGCTTTGGGCCGCGCAGTGCTGCAGGCACCTCCGGGCGCGGGGAAAACAACACGAGTGCCGCTGGCGATACTCGAGGCGGGGCTATGCGATGGCAAGATCGTGATGCTGGAACCACGCCGCCTGGCGGCCCGGGCTGCTGCTGAGCGCATGGCCGATACGCTGGGACAGCGCGTGGGCGACACAGTTGGTTATCGCGTGCGAGGCGAGGCGAAGGTATCGAAATCGACCCGGATCGAGGTCGTCACCGAAGGTATCCTGACCCGGATGCTGCAAGTCAAACCCGATCTGCCCGGCATTAGTGCGGTGATTTTCGATGAATTCCATGAACGTTCCCTGAGCGCGGATCTCGGCCTGGCCTTGTGCCTTGAGGTCGCCGGGGCATTGCGGGACGATCTGATCCTGCTGGCAATGTCGGCAACGCTAGACGCTGAGCCTGTGGGACGGTTGATGGAGGCCCCCGTTGTTACGTCCCAAGGGCGCAGCTACCCGGTCGAAACACGTTGGCTGGACCGACCGCTAGGACATCAGGCGCGAAAGCTGGACGCATTGGTCGATCTTGTGGTTCAGGCCGAGCGCGAAACAGAAGGTGGGATGTTGGTGTTCCTGCCCGGAGAAGGCGAAATCCGCCGGGCAGAGGCCGCCTTGGCTGGCCGGTTATCCAGCAAAGCTACGGTGCGACCACTATTCGGCGCGATGCCTTTTGCTGCCCAGCGCCAAGCGATTGCACCGGTCGAAACCGGTCGCAAAGTGGTTTTGGCTACGTCCATTGCCGAAACCTCGTTGACCATTCCAGACATTCGCGTGGTCTTGGACATGGGACAGGCTCGGCGGGCGCGTTTCGATCCGGGTTCGGGTATGTCCAGACTAGTGACCGAGCGGGTGACGCGCGCCGAGGCAACGCAGCGCGCTGGCCGCGCTGGTCGTGTCGCCGAAGGCAAGTGCTATCGCTTATGGTCGAAGGGCGAAGAAGGCGCGCTGGCCGCCTATCCCCCGGCCGAGATCGAGGCAACCGACCTGACCGGCCTGGCGCTGGAACTGGCACTTTGGGGGGCGGACCCCGAAGAACTGTCTTTCCTGACCCCTCCACCCGAGGGCACGATGGCAGAGGCCCGCACGTTGCTGACAATGCTGGGCGCGCTGGATGGAAAGGGGCGGATCACCGACCACGGGCGGTCACTGGCTGCGTTACCTCTGCACCCGCGACTGGGGCATATGCTGGAACAGGCAGGCCCCGGCGCTGCGCCTTTGGCCGCCCTGATGGCCGAACGCGACCCTCTGCGCGGTGCGCCGGTGGATATGCTGCTCCGGCTCGAAGCCATACGGGATGTGCGCGCCTTTCAGTGTAACCGTGTCTGGCAGGTCAACATTGGTGCGTTGGAACGGATAAAGACCGAGGCCAAGCGACTGCGATCCAAAGGCACCCCATCCGACTTCAGCCCAGCGGCAACAGCCGCACTCGCCTATCCCGATCGCATTGGACAACGGCGCAAAGGGGATGAGCCGCGTTATGTGTTGTCAGGAGGGAAGGGTGTTGTGCTGGATGGCAGCGATACGCTGGCTGCCGCGCCTTACCTGGTTGTGACCGATACCGATGGCAACCCCCGCGAAGCAAAGGTGCGCATGGCCGCACAGATCTCGGAAAAGGAAATTCGTGACTTGTTCGAGGATCAGATCACCTGGATCGAGGTCTGCGACTGGTCAAAACGTGACCGCCGTGTCGTTGCGCGCAAACAAGAACGGCTCGGCGCAATCACGTTGAGTGATCGTGTTTGGAAAGAGGTTCCGGACGAAGCAGTTGCATTGGCGATGCTGGATGGCGTCCGTGATCTTGGCCTGCGTTTGAACGGGGCCGCTGCGCGATTGGCGGCACGGGTGGAACTGGTCCGGACCGAAGGCGCAGAGCTGCCTGATTTCTCGATCGAGGGGTTGACCGACACGCTGCAAGACTGGCTGTTGCCGATGCTTTCCGGCGTCCGCAATGCTGAAGACTGGAAACGTTTCGACCTTTTGCCAGCGTTGCGCGCCCGACTGGACTGGGCCCAGACGCAGGAACTGGACCGGCGCGCTCCAGGGTCGTTTGAAACTCCTCTGGGGCGAAAGGTGCCGATAGATTATGGCGGTGCAGTACCGGAAATCTCGGTGCGGCTGCAGGAACTGTTTGGCGTCACGCGCCATCCGGTCATTGGCGGTGAGGCCCTCAAGATCACGCTTCTTTCACCGGCCCAACGACCCATCCAGATCACGCGCGACCTGCCCGGTTTCTGGGCTGGATCATACGCGGATGTGCGCAAAGACATGCGCGCGCAATATCCCAGACACCCTTGGCCCGAAGATCCGACCAAGGCCGACCCCACCTTGCGCGCAAAACGTCGTAATTAGGCGGGCGTCTGGAATTTTCGTCGAAAATTCTTGGTGTGAAGATGCGGAAAGCATGGTGATTCCGGGCGTTCATTGAAGATTATCTGTTTCATTGCTATGTGGGCTGTTCAGGTAAAACCCGGGTTCGCGAACGACAAACATGACAAAATGGCTGCGAAATATTTGGGAAGAGGTCGCCCGGCCTCTGTTCCTGCGCCCCCATCGGGTGCAGTTTGGCGCCTTGTGCACCCGCGAAACGCAGGACGGGCTGCAGGTTCTTTTGATCACCAGCCGGGACACCGGACGCTGGATCATCCCCAAAGGTTGGCCGATTGATGGCCTGGATGGCGCCGAGGCTGCCCGGCAAGAGGCCTGGGAAGAAGCCGGCGTGCGCGCCCAATCCCTATCCAAAGACCCAGTTGGGCAATATACTTATGACAAGATCCTGAAAGACGGGGCCAGCCAGACTGTGGTGACCAATGTCTATCGGATCGAAGTGCAGGAACTGGCCGATATCTACCCCGAGGCCGAGGAAAGGACCCGCGAGTGGGTTTCGCCCGTGATAGCGGCCGGACGTGTTCAGGAACCAGAACTGCGCGCTTTGCTGCTGCAGCTGTGACACCTCCACAAAAAGTGATGACGCCACGGTTGCTCGTCTGAGCTAAACCGTATAGCCGCGGGTGTTCTTTTGGAAACCGCCCGCAATAGCCTGATGTCGAACCCAAGCTCCAAACCCCGTTGGCAATCGCTGGACAGCGATCTGGCGCGCATCTCGCGCGTTGAGTATGCCAATGCCCATGTGGCACGCCCCATGCTGGCGCCGGGTATCGCCTTCGCCTTTATTGCGCTGGCCGGGCTGACGGCCGCAGTGATTTTTGGGCGGGCTGATGGCGGGTTGATCGTTGTCGCAGCAGCGGGTTTTGGGGCCTATATGGCCATCAATATCGGCGCAAATGACGTTGCCAATAACATGGGCCCCGCTGTCGGGGCCAACGCGCTGACCATGACCGGCGCAATCGTCATCGCCGCCATCGCAGAAAGCGCGGGGGCCTTGCTGGCAGGTGGGGATGTCGTGTCGACGATTTCGAAAGGGATTATAGACCCGGCATCGGTTCACGACAGCACCGTCTTTATCTGGGCGATGATGGCGGCTCTGATATCTTCGGCCATGTGGGTCAACTTGGCCACCTGGGTCGGCGCGCCTGTTTCGACCACACATTCGGTGGTAGGGGGCGTCATGGGGGCGGGCATCGCAGCAGCTGGCCTAAGCGCGGTCAGTTGGACCACGATGAGCGCCATTGCCGCCAGTTGGATCATCTCTCCTGTGTTAGGTGGAACTATTGCCGCTGGCTTTCTGGCTTTGATCAATGCCAAAATTCAGTATCAAGACGACAAGATCGCCGCTGCTCGCCGTTGGGTGCCGATACTCGTTGCTGTCATGGCTGGTGCCTTTACCACCTATTTGGCCGTCAAAGGCCTGAACAAGCTGGTCAAAGTTGAGCTTGAAGTCGCTTTGCTGTTCGGTCTGGCCACCGGATTTCTGACATGGCTGGTGACAGTCCCTTGGGTGCATCGCAGATCAGAAGGACTAGAAAACAGAACGAAGTCTCTGAAAACGCTGTTTGGGCTACCACTTATTATTTCAGCAACATTTCTTAGCTTTGCCCACGGCGCCAATGACGTGGCAAATGCGGTTGGTCCGTTGGCGGCAATCGTGCATACGGCGCAGTTCGGGGATTTCGCTGCACAAGTCGCAATTCCAACCTGGGTGATGGTGATCGGAGCGCTGGGAATTTCCTTTGGGCTGTTCCTGTTTGGCCCAAAATTGATCAGGATGGTCGGCAGTCAGATCACCAAGCTCAACCCAATGCGCGCATTCTGTGTCGCCCTTTCTGCGGCGATCACTGTGATCCTGGCCAGTTGGCTGGGCCTGCCCGTCAGTTCCACCCATATCGCAGTGGGAGCGGTCTTCGGAGTGGGCTTCTATCGCGAATGGCATGCCGAGCGGCGCAGAAAGAACGCGAACCACCAACGACTGCCCGAGCGGCGCCAGGCACAGGAAGAGAAAAAACGCCGGAAACTCGTCCGTCGCTCGCATTTCATGACGATCGTGGCTGCCTGGATCATAACGGTCCCCGCTACCGCAGTGTTATCAGCCGCTATCTTCTGGGCACTGACGGCTTTTCTCTAGCCCATCAGATTCGGATTTGCTCGGGAGTAAGCGGGGATTTTGGGTTCTGTGCAATCTTTTCGCGAACCTGCGCGCAGATTGGGGTCGCAATGCCTTGCCGCTCGCCCAAACGGATGATCTCGCCTTGCAGACTGTCGATTTCCGTTGGGCGCCCTGCCAACAGGTCATAGGCCATAGAGGTGCGCGCCGAGGGGTCAATGGTCAACATCCGGGAGGCAACCCGCGAAAACAAGGGCGTCGGCAGGCGCAGGATATACGGTGTCATCCATGCGGGCAGCGGCGTCATTGACACAATCGGTTGACCGGCGGAGTGCAGCACGGTCAGAGCCTCGGACATCTGATCCGCCATCAGTTGGCGCCAGTTGCGGTCCAGCAACTGCTGTTTCAACGTCAATCCGGACAACGCATTCAGCGCGTTATTGAGATTGATCACCAGCTTGCCCCATTGGACGGCTTCGATCTGGTCACTCTCTGACACCGGTAGGTCGGGGCCAGTCAGTTTTGCGCCCAAATCGCCGAGGCCGGATTGGATAACGATTTCACCAGAAGTCGCGCGATGAAATCCGCCAGTATCTGTTGGTACGACGTTGAACGGCACCATACCGGCGCGGACATCGTGGTGCGGAAGCATCGTACGTAAGGTGCCTGCGTTTTCCAGCCCATTTTGCCAGGAGAGGATCACAGCGTCTGGAGCGTGTTTCCCGATATCCTTCGCCATCTCTTCCGTCGCGCCGGTCTTTACCGTGACAATGACTATTTCAGCATCACTCAGTTCCGCCGGATCTTCGGTCAGGGACAGGTTGGTCACATGACACCGCAGGCCTGAAAAATCTGTGACCATCAGCCCCTTATCCCGGATCGGGTCGAGGATTCGTGCCCGCCCCAACAGGGTGACATCGTGACCGGATCGGGCCAGCAAAGCCCCGCAGTAACATCCAATGCTGCCCGCCCCCGCGATTGCGATCCTCATGACGCCCCTCCCCTTCGGTCAAAGATTGCCGCGATCCGCCTGTCAGACAAGGCCAACTGACGCCAGGTCAGCGCGCGCGCCTCGGACGGGTGCGTTCAAGGTCTTCTGAAATCGGGATGAAGTCTTGATCGTCCCCCGGAGGCAGTTGAAAAGCCCCTTTGGCCCAGTCCGCCGTTTTCCATTCGCGGGTGGCTGCTTCTATCTTTTCCTTTGAGGACGACACGAAGTTCCACCAGATATAACGATCCTCGTTCAACGTCGCACCTCCAAGCAACATTAGCCGCGCACCTTGCGGCCCTGCCTGAACGGAAAGGCGATCCCTTGGCCGAAACACCATCATACGACCTTGGGTGAACTGATCCCCGGCGATCTCAACCGTTCCTTCCGTCACATAAACACCGCGGTCTTCTTGATCATCAGGCAAAGGAAAAGAGGCCCCAGGGGCAAGCTGCACGTCCAGATAGAAGGTTTCAGACAGTGTCGTGACCGGGCTGCTTTCACCATAAGCCGAGCCAAGGATAAGACGAGCGCTGACCCCAGAATCCTGAATATGGGGCAGCGCAGATTGTTTATGATGTTCGAAGTCCGGTGCAATATCTTCCTGTTCCTCTGGCAGCGCGATCCAGGTCTGAATGCCAAAAAGACTGTGTCTTTTGCTGCGCGTTTCCTTGCTGGTGCGTTCAGAATGGGTCACGCCACGTCCTGCAATCATCCAGTTGACCTCACCGGGATAGATCATCTGATGGGTGCCCAAGCTATCACGATGCTCAAATTCCCCTTTATACAGGTAGGTGACCGTGCCCAACCCGATATGAGGGTGTGGCCGAACGTCTATACCGCCTTCTGTGATGAATTCTGCAGGGCCGACCTGGTCAAAGAAAATGAACGGGCCAACAAGCTGTCGTTTGACCGAGGGTAGCGCGCGGCGCACCTCGAACCCACCCAGATCACGTGCACGAGGAATGATCAGTGCCTCTAAAAACGGGTTCTCAGTCAAACGATCGGGGTTGTGAGACGGGTTCCAGCTCATTCCAGTTTCTCCCTTTTTCGGCAGGCAACGGTTCGCCCCTGCAAGATGCAGGCCGCTGCACCTGAAAGAAACCTCAATAAATGCACAACTCCGGTGGATTTTTGTCCGTTATGACATATCATTAATGTTATTACATAACAATTCTAACAGGAGTTCCACCTGAGAAAAGAACCATCCAAACAGCTCGCTATCCGATCACCTGTTTGACGGGGAATGCAGGGCATTTTTGCTGCCCTGCAAAGGAATGTTGCTTGCGGCCAAAGAATGTGTCAGTCGCCGTGCTTCAGATAGACAAATTGCCAAACACAATCACGCCAGGCGTTTGGCATAAGACGCACGGTTCAGTTCGACCTCTTGCACCGTGATGCTGCCAACCTCGGGCATGGCAACAGTCAGAACATCCAAAACGGTAGCGTTCAGTTCAGCTCGCGTGGCCTCATCCCGGCCCTGCATCAATAAAAGCGTCGCATGGACAAAGGTCTGCGGTTCGGTCCCGATCCGAAAATAGGTGACCGGATTGGCACGGATCTTAAGGGCCGGTGCATCAAACTCAGCATGTTCAGAAAGCACCGCAAACAACTTCTCGCAGACCGCATGGAAATCATGTTTCTCTTCAAGGCCCTGAGAGAATTCGAGGACTAAATGGGGCATTGTGCACTCCGGAAATCATGAGAGAGCACGCGGCTCTCTCTTGCCATTTTCATGTGTTCAGACACCCAGACACCAACGCATAACGGCCTTCTGGGCGTGCAGTCGGTTTTCGGCCTCGTCAAAAATGACCGAGTTCGGCCCATCCATGACATCGGATGTCGCTTCTTCTTCGCGGTGCGCAGGAAGGCAATGCATGAACAGCGCATCGGGTTTGGCATGGGCCATCAATTCGGCGTTTACCTGATAAGGACGCAGCAGGTTATGGCGCCGTTCTTTCGCGGATTGAGAGTCGTGCATCGAAACCCAGGTATCGGCGACAACTAGATCGGCCCCATCTACAGCCTTGTAGGGGTCCCGTTCTACAACAATCTTGGACCCTTTTTGACGGGCAAAACCCATGAAATCCTCTTCGGGGTCGAATTGCGCCGGGCCCGTAAAAGTCAGATCAAACCCGAACTGGCCCGCCGCGTGAAGGAACGAGGCACACACATTGTTACCATCGCCAGTCCAAACGACTTTCTTCCCAGCGATCGGGCCTCGGTGCTCTTCGAACGTCAGAACATCGGCCATGATTTGGCAAGGATGGGTGCGATCGGTCAGGCCGTTGATCACCGGCACGTCCGAGTATTCCGCCATTTCGGTTAGGATGGTTTCGTCAAATGTCCGGATCATGATCATATCGACATAGCGCGACAGCACGCGGGCGGTGTCAGCGATGGTTTCGCCGTGGCCCAACTGCATGTCCTTGCCCGAAAGGACCATCGTCTGACCACCCATCTGGCGCACGCCCACATCAAAGGACACGCGCGTCCGGGTTGACGGTTTTTCAAAGATCAGGGCGACCATGCGGTCTTTGAGTGCCAATTCGTCATCCGGTGCCGCCTTTGGCTGCCCCAGACGCGCCTGCTTCATGGCAGCAGCCTGGTCGATCATGCCCCGCAAAGCGGCGGCATTGGTTTTGTGAATGTCGAGGAAGTGCTTCATGTCGTTTCGCTTTTCTAATCGGGTGGGCTCAGGCAGACGCCAGATTGCTATCGACCTGCGCGGCCGTTTTCTCCAGACGAATAACCGCCTGTGCAATGTCGTCCTCTGTCAGGGTCAAAGGCGGCAATAGGCGGATCACATTGTCAGCGGCGGGAACGGTGATGAGGCCGTTATCATATCCCGCATTCACCACGTCCAAGTTGGTCGCCTTGCATTTCAGACCCAGCATGAGCCCTGCGCCGCGCACCTCTTCGAACACGTCCGGATGATTTGCAATCAATCCTTCGAGCTTCTGGCGCAACATGCCCGCCTTGCGATTGACCCCGTCCAGAAAGGCGGGGGTTGCAACCTGGTCGATCACCGCGCAGCCCACCGCGCAACCGAGAGGGTTTCCGCCATAGGTCGACCCGTGCGTACCTGCCGTCATGCCGCTGGCCGCGTCTTCGGTGGCCAGCACCGCACCCAGAGGGAACCCTCCACCGATGCCCTTGGCGACCATCATGATGTCAGGCGTGATGCCCGCCCATTCATGGGCAAAAAGTTTACCGGTACGCCCAACGCCGCATTGGACCTCGTCGAGGATCAGCAACAGGCCGTTGTCGTCGCAGATCTGACGCAGCGCTTTGAGTTCGGCATCAGGGACGGGGCGAATACCGCCCTCGCCCTGAATGGGTTCGATCAAGATCGCCGCGGTCTTGTCCGAGATCGCATTGGTGACGCCGTCAAGATCACCAAATGTCAGGTGTACAAAGCCGGGCAGCAGCGGGCCAAAGCCTTTGGTCATCTTCTCGGACCCCGCAGCGGCGATACCTGCCGAAGACCGACCGTGAAACGAACCGTCAAAGGTGATGATGTCGACCCGTTCGGGCTGATCTTTATCGTAGAAATATTTGCGTGCCATTTTCACAGCCAGCTCGCAAGCTTCCGTGCCTGAATTGGTAAAGAACACCGTGTCAGCAAAGGTATGTTCAACCAGCTTATCAGCCAGCTGCTGCTGCTGAGGGATGTTATAAAGGTTCGACACATGCCACAGCGCGTGGGCCTGTTCCGTCAGCGCGTTCACCAGCGCCGGATGCGCATGGCCCAGTGCATTCACAGCAATCCCCGCACCCATATCCAGAAAACGTCGGCCATCCGCCTCGGTCAGCCAAGCGCCTTCGCCCTTCACAAAGGTCAGGGGCGCACGATTATAGGTCGGCAGAACGGACGGGATCATCGGATCATCCTTTTCGATATGTTGAGCCCCGTGAGTGATACACGAGGGCCATGTTCGTCAACTGATTTGGTGGGAGATGCGCCGATTTGGGCAGCGCAAAAGGATCAAACGGGCCGGTTACGCGGCAAAGCGTCGGCGTCGAAGTCGCAGGATATCAGCGTGTTTGATCATGGATGCCGTATAGCGCCGAAGATTTGCGATGAAAAGGGCTTTGTTGCTGTAACGCTGCAACCCCCGTATCAGCCTTCGCTCCAGCGGTCTAATCGACCCATACCGCGCGTAAAAGCCCAGGCCAGAATGCGGGGCATGCCCTTGTTCACCAGCGCATCCAGACAATGGGACTGAAATTCCTCGAACGAGGCATCGGGATGTCGAAACGCACCGTCAGCGTAACAGAGTGAACAATACCGTGTGCTGCGGGTTCCGTCCGCTTCGCTGCCTCCCCCTTCGGTATCCTTGCTAAGAGGCATGCCGCAGCTTTGACATTTGGATCCCATCATCTTTCCCCTTGCAGGCTTTGACCACGGGCCATAAGATCAAAACCATAGAGTATAGTCAATGGTTTTACAGATGCGTATCGGAGAACTGTCCCGCCGAAGCGGGCTGCCCCGCGACACATTGCGGTTTTACGAACGGCACGGATTGATTGCCTCGCGCCCCGGGCCAGAAGCGACAAACAGCTATCGCGACTATCCGGATGACACGCTGATCACGCTGGAACAGATCGGCGATGCACAGGCGGCGGGGATCAGTATCGCGCAACTTGCAACCCTGCTGGGGCAACTTGGTGCGGCTGATCCCGAAAGCTTTGACGGCGTAGCATTTCTTCAGGAACGGATCGAAGAGGTTGAGGCGCGGATCGAGCGCGCAAATCGTTTTCTGGACAGCTTGCGACAGGCCAAACAGGCTCTTGCTACACCGTCGGGACAGCCCTGACCGTTTTACCTCTTGCCTTTCGTCCACCCGTACATCACCGCTTACGCATGTTCGTTCCCAAAGCGCATAACCCGCCCCTTGCGGCACTGTTGATTTTTGTCGCCAGTGCATTCCTTGCGGCAACCACCCTGCTGGCCAAAGCTTTGGGGACAGATACGCTAGGTGCTCCTTTGCATCCAATGCAGATCAGCCACGGGCGGTTTCTATTCGCCTTCCTGGTCATCGTTTCGGCAGTGGGCATCATGCGCCCTAAACTGCGGCGGCCCCATTGGGGGCTGCATATCGGTAGGACAAGCTTTGGCTGGCTGGGAATCACGCTGATGTTTGCATCGGTCGCGTTCATACCGATGGCGGATGCGACGGCGATTTCGTTCTTGAACCCGGTCTTTGCGATGGTTCTGGCCATTCCCTTGCTGAAAGAAGGCGTCGGTCCCTGGCGCTGGCTGGCGGCGGCGGTGGCCCTGATCGGGGCAATGGTTCTGCTGCGCCCGACACCTGCGAGCTTCCAACCTGCGGCGTTACTGGCGCTGGCGGCGGCGGTCGTCATCGGGATGGAGCTGATCTTTATCAAAAAGCTGTCAGGGCGAGAGAGCCCGATCCAAATTCTATTGGTGAACAACGCGATGGGCCTGACCATCGCATCAGTCGCGGTGAGTTTCGTGTTTCAGATGCCCAACCCAGCGCAATGGGCAGCCCTTGCGGGGATCGGCGCATTGATGGCTTGCGCACAGGCCTGTTTCGTTAACGGCATGGCGCGGGCAGATGCGTCTTTCGTAGCGCCGATAAGCTATGCGACACTGCTGTTCGCTGCGCTATATGATTTTGCGATATTCGATGTGGTCCCCGACGCGGTCAGCCTAATTGGATCTGCCATCATCTTGGCCGGAGGGCTGATTCTTGTGTGGCGCGAGGCGCGGCACCGTCAGGCCTTGAGCCGATAGCCCGTTCGCAGCATCTGCCAGGTCAGTGCACCGACCACCAGTGTTGCAGCCGTGCAGATCAACATCCCAAGGTAGGGCGAGCTGTCCGAAACCCCAATCATACCATAGCGCAGCCCGTCGATCAGATAGAAAACCGGGTTGGCGTGGCTTAGCCGGTACAAAACCGGCGGCAATGCCTCGACCGAGTAAAAGGTTCCAGAAAGAAACGCCAAAGGCGTGACGATGAAGTTGGTAATCGCAGCCATCTGGTCGAACTTATTGGCGAATATCCCGGCAAAAAGGCCCAGCGCGCCCATAAAGGCCCCTCCCAGCACTACAAAGATCATGGCGATCAGTGGGTTCTGCGGGACAATACCCAGCACCAGCGCCAGCGCGGTTGCTACGACAACAGCGATCAGAAAGCCACGGGCAATGCCGCCCGCAAGGTATCCCAGCAGAATCTCTAACGGCGAAAGCGGCGGCATAAGGGTATCGACGATGTTGCCCTGTACTTTCGAGATCACCATCGAGGACGAAGTATTGGCAAACGCATTCTGGATCACCGTCATCATCATGATGCCCGGCGCCAGAAAGATAAAAAATGGCACGCCCATCACATCAGACCGGCTGGGCCCGATAGCGATGTTGAAGATCAGCAGAAACAGCCCCGCAGTCACCAGCGGTGCCAAAAGTGTCTGCGTCCACACCGCCATAAACCGCAAAGTTTCCCGCCGGGCCAGCGTATAGAGACCCATCCAGTTCACCGCACCAAAGCGGCGTGCCTCCTGATCCATGAGATTCTGCATGATCTGCCCTCTACCTGATTCGAAGACCGCTTGTAACTCGGACCGCAGTGTTTAAAATAGGGGGCTGAGACGAATTCCCAAGGCGGCCCGAATCCGGGGCCGCTTTCCGCTTTTGAAAGGCAAATGATGTCCTGGACTGACGAGCGTGTAGAGCTGCTTAAAAAGATGTGGGGCGAGGGCCAGTCGGCCAGCCAGATCGCCAAGGAACTGGGCGGTGTGACCCGCAATGCGGTTATCGGCAAAGTCCACCGGCTGGGCCTGTCGAATCGCGCAACCGGCGCGACCCCCGCCAAGGCTGAGCCAAAGGAAAAACCAGCGCCCGCGCCCAAGGCCGAGGCCAAGCCCAAACCCACGCCCAAGACGGAACCGGCACGTCCAGCCGCAGCGCCGGCAGCCGAGGCCAAGCCCGCTGTTCCGGCCCGCCGTCAGATCATCCCGGCTGGTCAACCGCTGCCGCCGCAACCTTCAGCGAACGAGATCAGCCCCGAGGCGCTGGCCAAGGTCAACGAGGTTGAGAAGAAAGCCAAAAAGCTGACGCTGATGGAACTGACCGAGAAGACCTGCAAATGGCCCGTCGGCGACCCCGCGACCGAGGATTTCTGGTTTTGCGGTCTGCCCGTTGAGGCAGGCAAACCTTATTGCGAAGCGCATGTGGGTGTGGCGTTCCAGCCTATGAGCTCACGTCGCGACCGGCGGCGGTAAGGCTTTGACGACGGCAGGCACCTAGCAACAGAACGCGGTGCCCGCAGCAGGCCGGAATGTAGGCAATACACCTGTTTTGGCTCTGCGTCATCTAAGAGCGATCACACTGGAATCGAAGAAGAGTTGTAATCTGCCAAAAGCGGCCGCCGGTTCCGTGCATGCCGAGCGATCAATCGCTTTTGCCGCCCCCCCTCTGGGATTTTGTAGCTGGTCTTTTGCATCGGGGTTTCGACAAGATCGGGGAACAGCGTAAAAAGCTCTTCCATGGCTGCTGCCGGTAGAGATTTCAGTGCTTCATCGCCAAGCAAAAGGCTCTCGGTCGGGGCGCCATCTGCATAAATTACCTCATGTTCAGAAAACACCAGGTGGAAATAAGTAACTTCTGTAATTCTGTCGTCGACGTATATCCCCGGAAGCTCGACCAACTTTATAGCTGAGACCAGAACCTCGGGGCACTCAAACATGCGCTTAACGATCGCCGAGGATATCAGCATCCGGTGCTGACGGGACACGAGCAGGTCGCGTCTGGGCAGGCCCTGCCCTAGCGCGCCAGCGCAAATGCGTACTGGGTAAAGCTTGGGATTGCGGCGCAAATCCCGCACACTGACATGTCGCCGAATGATTTGTGACAAAGGCTGCGTGCAGCCATGATCCGTCAAGACACGATCACCTTGCTTCAAACTCTCGATCAAAACTGGGCCCTGATCGGTCGCAATCAACGTTCCTGCCGTCAGGCACGGTATGGTGCCCGGTGTCGGAGTGGTGTTCACCGTATAGGTTCCACCATCGTCGGTGGAAATAAGTGAATCTCCCGCCCCGGCCTCGCCGATAACCGTCGAGCTCATCCCATTGGCGGGGCCAGCTGTCGCCGTTATCGGGCCGGGGCTGGGGGGATCGCTGAAAGAGCTGAACTGATAAACCGTTGACCCGTCGGATAAAGAGATACCATTGGTTTTACCGAGCCCGGTAAAGGTGGCGGAACTGGCTGAGTCAATTACATAGACGTCCCGGCCTGCGACTGTCGTCGGGGTGATCCCATCAAGCGTGTTAGTGCTGCGGATAGATCCGTCAGAGTTGTAGATCGTAACAACAAGCCCAGAAACATCCGCACCCGCGTCAACAGCGACCTCGATAAAGTCCTGTGGTGGACCTCCTAGGTACTTGAGTTCGGAAAAATATGGGTCTGCCATATGTCAATTCGCCTTTGTGTTCGGCGTGAGTATGATGATCCGATACTTGTTTCAATATATGAGTATTAGGGTCTCACTAACCAGTAAATGTTCCCAGTGATTTTTGTTCGCAGCTGGAACCGAATTACTGCGCTGGATGCGATGGCAAATCCAGCATTGGCACCCAACCGGGCAGTTCGTTTGGCGAAACCGAGACATGCAACCGCTCGGATCGGTCGCGGCCTACTTTGCGGTGCTTGCGCAGTAGGAAAATCTTACCCCAACCGCGCCATGTTCCGACCGAACGCGCATGAGGGTCGATCACAAAGCGGTCTCTCCATCCCTCCGGCAATGGCAGGCCGTGCAGCTCTGCCTTATCCAGCATCCAAACCAGCGAGATGTTGCTAAGAGGGCGGGCTTCTTCAAACCCGTTCAACTGGCCACCCACATCGCCATGGGTGCCTCGGAACCAGACTTGCTCGATATGGCCTTTAAAATCGGGAGTACATTTCCACAGGACCGGCTCGAATACCTCGCGCGTTTCATCCAGCGCCATCGCGTGGTAGCCGTGGCGCGTAGCGGGACCAAGCTGATGGTTGTGGAAGGCGTGGCGATCCTCGGCCCAACGCCAAAGCAGCGGTAGACGCAAGCCCAGCGCTTTTACTGTATCCCACACGCCGATCATTTCGATTGCAACATCTTCATGGCAGAACTGCCGGCGAAACGCAGCGGCAGCGCTACCATTGGCATTGCATTCATAGTGGCGGTAGGCCTGTTTGATATTCCTAACGGTCGCGTGCTCGGCCTTGAGCAGGCCAATCATGTCGATAACACCCGCAAGGCTGCGCACACCGTAGGCCCCACGTGAGTAGCCGATGAAATAGATACGGTCGCCGGGCTTATACCGCGAGGCCAGATATCCATAGGCCCGGCGTATCTGGCGATTGATCCCCCGCCCCATCATCACATCCAACGAGGACTTCCAGCTTTCCCATTGCACACCGGCCTCATAGAAGACGGATACCTTGCTTCCCATCTCGCAGCACAGCCGCAGCGCCTGCCCCGCATGAGTTTCATATCCGGGCTCAAGCGTCGACATGGTGCCGTCTAGAATGATGACATGGCTGACAGGTTCACGATGGCGCGTTTCGGCCGAATGCTCGGATCGCAGCGGCCGTCCAAGCCACCCCAGTACCTTTCTACTCAGCCGCGACAGTTGCATCGTTCAGCAGTTCCCATACTTTGTGCGGCGTAAAAGGCATATCGGCCTGCCGCACCCCGTGATCCCAGAGCGCATCCTGAACCGCATTTGCCACTGCAGCCAGCGCGCCCACGGTGCCGGCCTCTCCGCATCCTTTCATTCCCAACGGGTTAGAGGTTGACGGTACCGGCGCCGAGGTGAACTTAATCATGGGTATCTCGGCTGCGCGGGGCAAGGCGTAATCCATCAACGATGCCGTGAGCAGTTGCCCCTGCGCATCATGGACAACATGTTCGGACAGCGCCTGACCGATGCCTTGTGCGACACCGCCATGAACTTGCCCCTCGGCCAGCATCGGATTGATAAGATTACCGAAATCATCGACCACAGTATAGCGGTCTACCCATGTTTCGCCGGTACAAGGGTCAATCACGATTTCGGCAACATGTGCCCCGTTGGGATAGCTACGGTCGTCCAGTGTGATGCTTGCCTGATGCTGCAACAAATCAACGCGCCCGTCGGCACGGGCCATATCCGCGGCCTCGGTCAAAGTGGGCGTCAGGTTTGATCCCGGCGCGCGGAAGGTTTCAAAATCAAAGCGCACGTCGCTTTCCTCCACCCCCATCTTATCTGCGAGATAGGGCGTGAATGCGGCAACCATGACGTCGATCGTGGAAAGCGTCGCTGTACTTTGCACCGTAACTGATCGCGATCCCCCGGTTCCCCCACCATTCGGAAGCTGGTCGCTGTCACCTTGAACTACGGTGATGCAATCCAGGGGAACCCCGGTTTGGTCAGACAGGAACTGAGCATAGACCGTTTCGTGCCCCTGCCCGTTGGATTGGGTTCCCACAAAAAGTTTCAAGGTGCCATCCTCAACGAACTCTATCTTTGCGTTCTCGGAAGGGTCGCCCAAAATGCTTTCGATATAGTAACAAATCCCCTGCCCCCTGAACAAACCGCGTTCGGCATCGGCGCTCTTGCGGGCAGCAAAGCCGCCGGACTGTCTTTGGCTTTGGGACAGAACCATGTCGAAATCACCGACATCATATGTTTCGCCGGTCGCGGTCTTGTAAGGAAATGCCTCAGGCCGGATGAAATTCTTGCGCCTCAACTCCCAGGGATCTACGCCCAGTTCTCGGGCCGCGCGGTCGATAGCGCGTTCAAGGACATATATGGCCTCGGGTCGCCCTGCGCCGCGATAGGCGTCAACCTGCGTTGTATTGGTAAAGAACCCCTCGACCCGCAGATAGGTGGTTTGTACATCATAGGCGCCCATCAACACTTTGCTGAAGAGATTGGTTTGTATCGCCTGGCCGAAATGGCTGTTATAGGCCCCAAGATTTACCTTGCTGTGCACCCGATAGGCGGTGATCCGGTGATCGCTGTCAAATGCCAGCTCGGCCAGCGAAGACAGGTCGCGGCCATGGTGATCGGACAACATTGCCTCGGAACGGTCAGACATCCAGTGAACAGGCTGGCCCAGTTTCATCGCAGCTACGGCCACACAGAAATATTCGGGATAGGGCATGACCTTCATGCCGAACCCGCCACCGACATCCGGGGTCGTGACGCGGATATCCTCGGGGCTGAGTCGCAACTTTTGCGCCAGCTGACCACGCATGGCCCAAACCCCCTGCCCGCCATAGGAAAAGTGCAACCGCCCATCAACCCAATGCGCCTGACAGCCCCGCGGTTCAATCGACGTGATGATCACTCGATTGTCTTCCACATTCAGTGCAACGGTATGAGCCGCCTGCTGAAACGCAGCAATAGTTGCCGCCTCATCGCCCAGCGCCCAGTCGAATGCCCGATTATCCGGAGTTTCCGCGTGCAGCGTTTCTCCGCCCGCACACACGTCCAGTTTTACGGGCAAGTCTGAGGTTTCGACCCAGATCAGCTCGGCCGCATCGCGGGCCTGTAAGGCGGTGTCGGCAATGACTACAGCGACGGGTTCTCCGACAAACCGTATGCGATCCGCGGCCAGCATATGCCGGTCCGGCGCAGCGGCTTTCGAACCGTCTCGGTTATTCAGGATGGCCGCATTCATACACGTGTCGATCCCGGCGGCCTTCAGGTCGTCCAGCGTCATGATCAGCCGCACCCCTTCGGCCGCGCGCGCGTCATCCAGATCCAGCGCCCCAATCACCCCATGCGCCACCTGGGATCGCACGAATACCGCTTGCAAAGCCCCGTGCGGTAGGACATCGTCCATATAATGCCCCTGCCCGGTCAGAAACCGCTGGTCCTCGGTCCGTTTGACGGGCTGGCTTTTGCCAAACTTTTCCACCGCGCGCTCCTGTCTCTGCCTCTAGGCGACATTAGGCTGCGATGCATCATAGTCCATAGCCCCGGCGCTTGGCCCTTTCCCTTTTGCTATCCTTTCGATATTGCAAGCGCTAACCCGAATTTGTTGACGCAGGACGCATCCAATGGCGATGGAAAAGACATTCAACGCGGCCGAGGCCGAGGCCCGCATTTACGAGGCCTGGGAACAGGCCGGAGCCTTCAAGGCGGGCGCGAACAGATCGCGCGATGAAAGCTTTACCATCATGATCCCGCCACCCAACGTGACGGGGGCGCTGCATGTGGGACACGCGTTCAATAACACGCTGCAGGATATCCTGACCCGCTGGCACCGGATGCGCGGCTTCGACACGCTTTGGCAACCCGGTCAGGACCACGCGGGCATCGCCACGCAGATGCAGGTTGAAAAGATGCTGGCGGCGCAGGGCAACGAAGGGCGGCGTGAACTCGGGCGCGAGAAGTTCCTTGAGAAAGTCTGGGAATGGAAGGGTGAATACGGCGGCACGATCATTGAACAGCTCAAGCGTCTTGGCGCCAGCTGCGATTGGTCCCGCAACGCGTTTACCATGGCAGGTGCACCGGGTGACCCGCGCACAGGGCATGAGAATTCTGCAAATTTCCACGATGCCGTCATCAAGGTCTTCGTAGAAATGTACGAAAAGGGCCTGATCTATCGCGGCAAGCGTCTGGTCAACTGGGACCCGCATTTTGAGACCGCAATCTCGGATCTTGAGGTCGAGAATATCGAGGTCGCGGGCCATATGTGGCACTTCAAGTACCCGCTGGCGGGTGGTGAGACCTATACGTATGTCGAAAAGGATGAGGACGGGAATATCGTGCTTGAGGAACAGCGCGACTATATCTCAATCGCCACGACACGGCCCGAAACAATGCTGGGCGACGGCGCGGTTGCGGTTCATCCGTCAGATGAGCGCTACGCGCCAATCATAGGAAAACTATGTGAAATTCCTGTTGGACCGAAAGAGCATCGTCGGCAGATTCCGATCATTACTGATGACTATCCCGATCCCGATTTCGGCTCGGGCGCGGTGAAGATCACCGGCGCGCATGATTTCAACGACAACATGGTCGCCAAGCGTGGCGGTATTCCGATGTACCGTCTGATGGACACGCGTGGCGCATTGCGAGCCGATGGCGCGCCCTATGCCGAAGAGGCCGGCAAGGCGCAGGAATACGCGCGCGGCAAGGAGTTCACCGAGAATGAGATCGACGCAATCAACCTGATCCCCGATCACCTGCGCGGGCTTGACCGGTTCGAGGCGCGCGCCAAGGTGGTCGAAGAGATCACCAACGACGGTCTGGCCGTCATGACCCGTGCCGACAACCCGGTTCTGGGCACAAAGCTGGGTGAGGACGACGACCCGGCTGCACTCGTCCCGCTGGTCGAGAGCAAACCGATCATGCAACCCTTTGGCGACCGCTCGAAGGTCGTGATCGAACCGATGTTCACCGACCAGTGGTTCGTGGATGCCGAAAAAGTCGTCGGCCCCGCGCTGGACGCGGTCAAGGACGGCACGGTCAAGATCATCCCCGAGTCGGGCGAGAAGACCTATTACCACTGGCTGGAAAACATCGAGCCCTGGTGTATCTCGCGCCAGTTGTGGTGGGGGCATCAGATTCCGGTTTGGTATGGCCTCGACCTGTCGGCCGAAAACTTCAAAGATGACGAGAACGACGGCAACCTTGATCTGGTCGAATTGGGTCGTTTGCTGAACGAAGGCGGTATGTTGCACCGTGGCAATGTCATGGAATGCGCGTCGAGTCTGGAGGCAGTGACTGAAAAATTCCTGGACGATAATGCAAACATTCCCAGCCCGCTAAGCCACGCAACTGTAATCGAAGTTGCCGATAAGCAAGAAGCGATCCATCAATTCGCCGAAAGTCTTGCTCAGTATGCAGTTGAACAAGACCCGACGAAGCTGGTTTATCCGGTTTGGCGTGACCCCGACGTTCTCGACACCTGGTTCTCCTCCGGCCTCTGGCCCATCGGCACGCTGGGCTGGCCCGAGCAGACCGAGGAGCTGGAACGCTACTTCCCCACGGACGTTCTGATCACCGGCTTTGACATCCTGTTCTTCTGGGTCGCCCGGATGATGATGATGCAACTGGCGGTGGTCGATCAGATCCCGTTCCACACCGTCTACCTGCACCAGCTCGTCCGCGACGAGAAGGGCAAGAAGATGTCCAAGACCACCGGCAACGTCATCGACCCGTTGGAGATCGTGGACGAGTTCGGCGCCGACGCGCTGCGCTTTACCAATGCCTCGATGGCGGCGATTGGTGGCGTGTTGAAACTGTCTCGCGAACGCATCACCGGCTATCGCAACTTTGGTACAAAACTTTGGAACGCTGTTCGCTTTGCCGAGATGAACGAGGTCTTCACCGACGCCGTACCGCAACTAGACGTCGCTGATCTGAAACCCAAGGCCGCCGTAAACCGTTGGATCATAGGCGAAACTGCCCGCGTACGGGCCGAGGTCGACGCCGCACTGGAAAGCTATCGTTTCAACGATGCGGCCAACGGGCTTTACGCCTTTGTCTGGGGTAAGGTCTGCGACTGGTACGTTGAACTCTCCAAACCGCTGCTACAGGGTGACGATGCCGAAGCACAGGCCGAGACCCGCGCTACCATGCGCTGGGTTCTGGACCAGTGCATGGTCTTGCTGCACCCAATCATGCCCTTCGTTACCGAGGAACTGTGGGGCCTGACAGGCACGCGCGCCAAGATGGTCGTGCACGCCGACTGGCCGACTTACGGCACCGAACTGGTCGACCCAGAGGCGGACCGCGAAATGAACTGGGTGATCTCGGTGATCGAGAACACGCGCTCAGCTCGTGCGCAGATGCGGGTTCCGGCGGGCCTTTATGTACCGATGCTGGTGACAGAGATTGACGCGCATGGCCAAGCTGCATGGGACCGTAACGAGGCGCTGATCAAGCGGCTGGCGCGGATCGACAGCCTGACCAAAGTGGATGCATTTCCCAAGGGAACGATCTCGATTGCCGCGCCGGGTGCGACGTTCGGTTTGCCGCTGGCAGATATCATCGATATCGGCGCCGAAAAGGAACGACTGGAAAAGGCCAAGGGCAAACTTGCCAAGGAATTGGGTGGTTTGCGCGGTCGTCTGAACAATCCGAAATTTGTGGCCTCGGCCCCGGAAGAGGTTGTCGCCGAAGCCAAAGCCAACCTCGCCGCCCGTGAAGAGGAAGAGGTGAAACTGAACGAGGCGCTGGCACGTCTGGCCGAAATCGCCTGATCTTCGTCTGCTCCAAACCGTTCAAGATACCAGACCCCGCCACGCCCGCGTTGGCGGGGTTTTCGTTCCCCGGTCCGGATTTCGCCCTGTTCACCTCCGCTTACGATTGCTAGCAAGTGCAGGTTGATAACGCTGAGGGCAGGATGACACGCGCATTTCCACCAATGCAGACCATCTCAACCGGATTGGTTGTGGCCATCGTCGGCTTTTTCAGCTCATTCCCCATTGTATTGCAGGGGCTGGATGCGATGGGTGCGTCACCGGAGGAGGCCGCATCGGGCCTGATGACCGCCGCCATCGCCATGGGGCTGGCCGCCATCGCGCTGAGCTTGCGCTACAAGTTGCCGATCAGTGTCGCCTGGTCCACGCCGGGTGTCGCGCTGTTGGCTGTATCCGCCACACCTGTCGAGGGATTCTCAGGAGCTATCGGTGCGTTCCTGTGCGCTGGCGCTTTGACGGTTGTGGCTGGGTTGTGGAAGCCGCTGGGAAGGTTGGCAGCTGCAATCCCGACCACGTTAGCGCAGGCAATGCTTGCCGGGGTTCTGATGCCTCTATGTATCCTCCCGTTCAAGGCGGCCGTCGAGATTCCGTGGCAGGCGCTACCCGTAATCCTGACATGGTTCATCGCGGGGCGGTTCAACCGGCTGTTTGCGGTTCCCGCGGCAGTGATCGCAGCAGCCATTATAGTCATCCTGAACGCCGGAGATACAACGATCATGCCCGAGCGTCTGATTGCGGCACCGATCTGGGCCATGCCTACATTCTCGCTGGCCTCGGCCATAGGGATCGGAATGCCGCTGTTCATCGTCACCATGGCGACACAGAACATCCCCGGCATCGCGGTGATGCGCAGCTTTGGCTTTACGCCCGTGCCGGGCAAACTGTTCTCGGCCGTCGGAGGGGCCAGCCTGTTGTCCGCCCCGTTCGGAGCCCCCGCCACCTGCCTTGCCGCCATCACCGCCGCGATGTGCTCAAATCAGGACAGTCATCCCGATCCTGCGCTGCGCTATTGGTCGGCCATCATGGGTGGCGTATTCTATTGCCTGTTTGGTGTTTTTGCCGTGGCCATCACCGGATTTGCCGCCCATGCCGATCCGTTGCTGATGGGGACGCTGGCCGGGGTCGCACTGATCGGTGTGCTGGCAAATGCGATCCACGCTGCGCTGGAGGTTGTGGCCGAGCGTGAGGCGGCGATCCTGACTTTTGCTATCACTGCGTCCGGTATCACAGTCTTCGGGCTGGGGGCCGCGGTCTGGGGTTTGCTGGCTGGTGGCATTGCCTATCTGGTGACTAACTGGCTGCGATAGCCGCTTTGCCTTGAGGCCACAGCCAAAGTAAAACCGGCCAAAATTTGGATCATTGGGAACTCTGGTGGTACGCCGGATCAAGAAAGCACAGACCTAGGTCCAACCCAGAGAATTCATTTCAAGTAACGCTGGATCAGATGCGCAAAGCCTACACCCCACTGCCTGACGTGCAGGTCCGCGATGCGCATCGGGATTCATGTGGTGACTACTTGAACTTGGGCTTACGGCCCTGCATCTGCGCCATGACAACCTCCATCTGATCGGGTTTGCCGATCAGCTCCACCTGTTCGGCAGATTCGGCCAGCAGAACGTCGGCTCGCGAACGGGTTTCGGCCACGTCGATCAGGCGCTTGGCGGCACGGATGGCTGAAGGGCTTTGGCCTGCGATGTCTTCAGCCAGAGCCAGCGCCTCGGTCAGAGGATCGTCCGAGATTTTCGTGACCAGCCCCCAATCAGCCGCCTGCGGCGCGCCTATTGGACGTGCAGTATACGTCAGCAAGCGCAGCACGTCCGAGCGGACAAGCTCGGGCAGCAGAACCATGCCGCCCATGTCGGGAATGATACCCCATTTCATCTCCATCACCGCCAATTTCGCCTCGGGGTGGGCAATGCGGATATCCGCGCCCAGTGCGATTTGCAGACCACCACCATAGGCCACACCCTGAATGGCACAGATGACTGGAACGGGGACACGGCGCCAGATCAAGGCAAGCTCCTGCATTTCGTTGGCGTCGTCATGGCTGCGGTTCATCAGCCATTCGGTTGGGTCCTTGTGGGCCATGCTGGCGAAACTGGCCATGTCGAGACCGGCGCAGAAGCTTTTACCCTCACCCGACAGCACCACGGCGCGGGCGTCGGAAACCGCCACCTCTTGCCCGGCAGACAGGATCGCCTTGATCATGGCTTCGTCCAGCGCGTTCATCTTGTCGCCACGGGTTAGCGTGACATGGGCGATATGGTCTTTGTATTCGATGGAAACGCGAGACATTGGTCCCTCCGGAAATCAGTGTTGCGTCAACCATGCCAGCAAGATGAGGACAGTGCCACCACGACGTCAGGGCAAATCAGCGACGGACATACGGCCATACCACGGCGAATCCAGCGTCATGACATAGAACAGGTCACCAACGACCTGACCCGCCGTGGTGATGCCCAGCCGCCCGCCGGGGTCCTGCAAGGTTTGCAGGATTGTGCCATCCCCGTCGAATTGGACGATCATGCCGCGATGAATCGGCACCGGTCGCACCAAAGGACCCAGCCGCCAGATCACCTTGCGCAAAAAGGGATAGGGCATCAAAGCTTCACTCGGCACCCGCGGGCTGGCGAAGGCCATCCAATAAGTGCCGTCGCCCTGCGCCGTGAGGTTATCGGGGTATCCCGGCAGGTTTTCCATCAACACCTCGCGCTGCCCAGCACTCGGCCCAGTTAGCCAGAGCTTGTGCACCCGCGCACGGCCAGTTTCGGCGATCAGCAGAAAATCCGTCTGCGGGGAAAGCGCTACACCATTGGTATAGACAAAGCCCTCGGCCACCTTTTTTGTTGTGCCATCAGGGGAATAGCGGGCCACGTATCCCGTATCCGACTGCTCCCAGATGGTCAGGACTGAGGTGGCTTTGGTACCGCCCATGGTTTCGGGATCGAACCGATCAGACGAGTTCGAGAAATAGACCGTACCGTCCGGAGCCACGTCCAACTGATTGGCATAGACCACCGGAGACCCGCCAATCTCAGACACAAGGGATACCAGCGTGCCGGGCCCGGTCCAGCGCATCAGCCCCCGGTAGCTATCTGCGATATATAGCGCGCCGTCCGGCCCAGCTTGCAGACCCAAAGGGCGCCCACCCAGGTCGTCGATCTTGACCGGGCTGTCGCCGTCGATCCGATAAAGCGTGCCGGATATGGATGTCGTGTAGATCGTGCCATCCGGCATGATCGCGATGTCTTCCGGGCCTTCCTCGCCATCCGGCAAAGAGACTAGTTCGAGGCTGTCCAAAGCGTTGTTCTCGGCAAACGCGCCGGTAAAGCCCGGAGCTTCGGGCGGCTCCCAGGCCACTGGGTCCACGTCAACAGGCCAAAATATCAAATAGGCAAGTCCCACTAAAGCCAAACCAATCACGATGCGCATGGACATTCCTTTGTTTTTGTTGGTGCCAGACTGTGGGCACTGTGCAGGCAAAGCAAGGTTGCCTGTCGGATGAACTTGCGTTTATCTGGTTGCATGACCAATCCACGCTATACCCCGCTTGCCCAATCTCTTCCTGCTTCTGTGCCTTTTGTCGGCCCTGAAACACAGGAACGACAGCGCGGTGCACCATTTGTGGCCCGGCTGGGTGCGAATGAGAATGTCTTTGGCCCTTCGCCACGCGCTGTCGAGGCCATGCGGGGGGCAACTGGCGATATCTGGATGTATGGCGATCCAGAAAACCACAACCTGCGCCACGCCCTGGCTGAGTACCACTCCGTCTCACCCGAAAATATCGTGGTTGGCGAAGGCATTGATGGGTTGCTGGGCTATCTGGTGCGCCTGCTGGTTGGGCAAGGAGATACGGTTGTGACCTCGGACGGGGCCTATCCGACCTTCAACTATCACGTCGCCGGGTTTGGCGGGGTGATACACACGGTTCCCTATCGCGACGACCACGAAGACCCTCAAGCACTCTTTACCAAGGCCGCTGAGGTCGAGGCTAAGCTGGTCTATCTGGCCAATCCTGACAACCCTATGGGCAGCTGGCATTCGGGCACTGATATCGTGGCTGTATTGGATGCGCTGCCCGATGGCTGTCTGCTGGTTCTGGACGAGGCATATGTGGAATGCGCCCCCGACGGGACTGCAGCGCCAGTTGCCGCAGATGACCCGCGTGTGATCCGGATGCGCACGTTTTCCAAAGTATACGGAATGGCCGGCGCGCGTGTCGGCTATGCCATTGGGGCGTCAGACCTGATCTCGGCGTTCAACAAGGTGCGCAACCATTTCGGTATGAACAAGGCTGCACAAGCAGGCGCGTTGGCTGCGCTGCAGGATGAGGTTTGGCTGTTACAAATCCGTGCCCGCATCTCAGATGCGCGCGAGAGGATCAACGCGATAGCGTTGGAGAACGGGCTGCACCCTTTACCCTCAGCCACCAATTTCGTGGCCATTGATTGCGGTCAGGATGGGGTGTTTGCCAAGGCTGTTCTGGAGTCGCTGGTGGCGCAGGGGGTTTTCGTTCGGATGCCCTTTGCCGCGCCTCAGAACAGGTGCATTCGAGTGAGCTGCGGCGATGCCTCCAATCTAGGGGCTTTTGCCGCCTCTTTGCCAAAAGCGCTTGCTGACGCCCGGGCGCTGAACGTCTGAAGCTCTCGCTTATGGCCATCGGGACGGGGGGGCTGTCTGCCCCCATCGCGCCGTTTGCGCGATTCCCCCCGAAAGTATTTTGAGTCAGATGAAGATACAGATTAGCACTGAGATCGGGGGCTGGTCTCAGGTCACAAGCGCGGTGGCGGCGGCTTCTAACGCACCCGTGCCGCGCGGAATATCAAGGGCGGCCATGGCAGTTTCCACGCCGCCAAGCATCGCCATGACCATCTGTGCATTGATGTGTCCCATATGGCCCAGGCGAAAACAGCCGTCCCAATCTTCCATCCCGAGGCCTATTCCCAAAGTCAGGCCCAGCGATTGTTCGGTATAGGACCGCAATGGGGTTCCGAGCCCTCCACTCAGGCACAGCGCGGTGACCGCATGACTTCGGTCTGCGCGGTCAGCTACATTCAACGACAGCGCACCGCCCTGTGCCCAGATTTCGCAGGCGGTCCAGATTGCCTGAGCGAGGCGTTGATGGCGCGCCCAGACATTTTCGATCCCTTCCGCGTGGATCAGGTCGAGCGCGGCCCGCAGCCCATAGAGATGATGGGTCGGCGCGGTACCATCGAAGTATTGGTAGAATAGCTCGGGATTGGCTCGTGGCTGCCAGTCCCAATACCGGGAAACACGCGGCATTGCGGCCCGTTTTGCCTGCGCCTTGTCGTTGAAGAATACAAACCCCACGCCCGGTGGGGTCATCAGCCCTTTTTGACAGGCGGTAACAGTCACGTCGACACCCCAGGCATCCATCTCGAATTGCTCACATCCCAGCGAGGCGATGCAGTCCGCCATCACCAGCGCCGGGTGACCCAGATCATCCAGCAACGCGCGCAGCGCCGGGAGGTTGTTGCGAATTGAGCTCGAGGTATCCACGTGAACTGCAAGTATAGCCTTGATATCATACGATGAATCAGCGCGTAGCACCTCGGCAATGCGATCGAAACCCCAGACCGAGCTGGTTCCGAAATCAATCACATCCACTTTGGCGCCGATCCCTTCGGCCATTTCGGCCCATCCATGGGTAAACCGCCCCGATGCGGGGGCAAGCACTGTCTCACCGGGCGCGATGGTGTTCGACAGTGCCGCCTCCCACGTGCCATGGCCGTTGGCAATGTAGATGGCCACGTTATGGACCGTGCGGGCAACGCGACGCAGATCGCGGATCAGATCGGGCATCATCTCGATCAATTCGCCATCGTAGATATTAGGTGACGGTCGGTGCATCGCCTGCAGCACAGCGTCAGGCATGACCGAGGGGCCTGGAATGGCCAGATACTCGCGCCCACGCGCGAGGGAGATTGGATGTGTCATGGGATCAACCTGTTTGAATTGGCCCTACCCTAACGTGGCCAATTTCGGCGTCAATCCATCAGCTTGGCGGCATCCCGGGCAAGCGTTTCGATCCCGGACCAGTTGCCTTCTGCGACCATCTGTTTGGGTGCTACCCAGCTGCCGCCCGCACAGATCACGTTGGACAAAGACAGGTAATCTCGGGCATTTGAAGGCGATACACCGCCCGTTGGGCAGAAGGTGATTTGCGGCAAGGGCGCGCCGATAGCCTTGAGCGCAGGCGCCCCGCCCGAGGCCTCGGCCGGGAAGAATTTCAGCATGTCATAGCCTTTTTCCAGCAGGGCCATCGCCTCGGTGGCGGTTGCGGCGCCGGGCAGCAGGGGCAGGTCTTGGGCTTCACATGCGGCGATCAGGGCGTCGGTGGCACCGGGCGAGACGCCAAACTGCGCGCCAGCCTCTTTCGCGGCGCGCACGTCATCCGGCGTGATCAATGTACCCGCCCCGACGACGCCACCGGGAACCTGCGCCATCGCCCGGATCGCATCGAGCGCAGCCGGGGTGCGCAAGGTCACTTCGAGCGCAGGAAGACCGCCCGCGACCAGAGCTTCGGCCAGAGGTCGTGCGCTGGCGGCGTCGTCAATTACAAGAACCGGGACAATCGGGGCAAGGGCACAGATTTCACGGGTGCGTTGTGTCTTGGACATAGGTCTTACACTCCGAAGATGCTGGCGCCGGTATCCGCGGTGCCGACAGCGTTGCGAAACGCGCCGAACAGATCGCGCCCGACACCATGTTGGTTGGCAGAAAGGTCAGCCGTGGCCGGAGTGCGGTCAAGCACACCTGGGGTGAGGATTTCGAGCGCGCCGTTTATGGCATCCACGCGCAGAATGTCGCCATCCTGCAAATAGGCGATCGCACCGCCATCCAGAGCCTCGGGGCAGATATGAATGGCAGCGGGAACCTTGCCGGAGGCGCCGGACATACGGCCATCGGTCACCAGCGCCACCTTTTGCCCCCGGCCCTGAAGGATCGACAGCATCGGCGTCAATGAATGCAATTCGGGCATGCCATTCGCCTTGGGTCCCTGAAAGCGCACAACGACGATGACGTCATCCGTGAACTCTCCGGCTTTGAACGCCGCCTTGACCGCATCCTGAGTTTGGAACACCCGTACCGGGGCCTCGACCACCTGATGCTCGGGGGCAACCGCCGAAACCTTCATCACTCCGGTACCCAGATTGCCGCTGAGCCGCGAGAGACCTCCTGTAGGTTGGAACGGGTCTTTGGCGGGGCGCAATATCTTGTCATTCAGGCTTTGGCCTGCGCCGTCCTCCCAGGTCAGGTCGCCGTCTTTCAGCTTGGGTTCTTTGGTATAATTGTGCAGCCCCTGCCCCGCGACGGTCAGCGTGTCGGGGTGCAGCAACCCGTCTTCGAGCAGCGTGCCAATGCAATAGCCCAGCCCGCCCGCGGCGTGGAAATGGTTCACATCGGCCAGTCCGTTGGGATAGACTCGCGCGACCAAAGGCACCACGGCGGAGATTTCGGAAAAATCCTGCCAATCCAGCACGATACCGCCCGCGCGCGCCATCGCGATTAGGTGGATCAGCAGGTTTGTCGACCCGCCCGTGGCCATCAGACCGACAATGCCGTTCACAAAGGCACGTTCGTCAAGTATCTGGCAGACCGGCGCATAGTTGTTGCCCAGCGCACTGAGCGACAGAGCACGGCGCGCACCTTCTTCAGTCAGCGCATCGCGCAGCGGTGTGTTTGGATTGACAAAGCTGGATCCCGGAAGATGCAGGCCCATGAACTCCATCAGCATCTGGTTGGTATTGGCGGTGCCATAAAAGGTGCAGGTGCCGGGGCCATGATAGGCGGCCATCTCGGCGGCCATGAGCTCGGCGCGGTTGATCTCTCCGGCGGCAAATTTCTGGCGGATCTTGGCCTTTTCGTCATTTGGCAAACCGCTGGTCATCGGGCCTGCGGGCAAGAATACAGCTGGCAGATGGCCGAACGCCTGCGCGCCGATCACAAGGCCGGGCACGATCTTGTCGCAGACCCCCAGAAACACGGCAGCGTCATAAGTGTTGTGGCTCAGCGCCACCCCTGTGGCCAGCGCGATCACGTCACGTGAGAACAGCGACAGTTCCATCCCCGCCTCGCCCTGCGTGACGCCGTCACACATTGCCGGTACGCCACCTGCCACCTGTGCGGTTCCACCTGCGGCGCGGATCGCATTGCGGATCAGGCCGGGATAGCGCTCGAACGGCTGATGGGCCGACAGCATGTCGTTATAGGCAGTAACTATGCCCAGATTGCCCGCCGTACCAGTGGCCATCGATTGTTGGTCATCGCCTGCGCCGGCATAGGCGTGGGCCTGACCGCTGCAGGACAGATGCGCCCGCGCCGGGCCTTTGGACCGGGCCTGTTCCATCCGCTCAAGATGCGGACCACGCAAATCGGCGCTGCGCGCTATAATCCGTTGCGTGACGTCGGTGATAACTGCATTAACCATGTCTAACCTCCGATCTGACGCCAGCGGCGCCCGTCGCGATGCATCAGCATCAGAGCTTCTTCAGGCCCGGAACTGCCTTGATCATATTTCGATGGCCGGTCACCCCGGTTTTCCCAACCCTGAATAATAGGGTCAACCCAAGCCCAGGCGGCTTCGGCCTCGTCGCCACGCATGAACAGGGTCTGGTCACCGCGGATCACATCCATCACCAGCCGTTCATAAGCGTCCTGAGCCCGCGCATCTGCGCCCAACGCCTCGGCAAAGCTCATATCCAGCGACACATCCGACAGGCGGAACCCGCCCGGACCGGGATCTTTGATGGTGGTGCGCAGGGTGATCCCTTCGTCCGGTTGCAGACGGATCACCAGCACATTTCCATGCAATGGCCCTACATTGGGGAAGATAGTGTGTGGAGGATCCTTGAAGTAGACGGCGATTTCCGACTCGCGCGCACGCAAACGTTTTCCGGTGCGCAGATAAAAAGGCACCCCAGCCCAACGCCAGTTACCCAAATGAACCTTTAGCGCAATATAGCTTTCTGTCCGGCTTGCAGGGTTGCCGACATGGTCCAGATACCCGTCACCGCCCTCGCCCGTGCGGTATTGACCGCGGGCGATATCCGCAGGCATCACCGGCTCAAGCGCCTCGATCACTTTGACCTTTTCATCGCGAACCGCGTTGGGAGAGAACTTGGACGGCGGCTCCATCGCTGTCAGGCACAGCAGCTGTACCAAGTGGTTCTGGATCATATCCCGCATTGCACCCGACTGATCGTAATAGGCCCCGCGCCCCTCGACGCCGACGGTTTCAGCCACGGTGATCTGGACGTGGTCGACATGTGTTGCGTTCCACAACGGCTCGAACAGGGAATTGGCAAAGCGCAGGGCCATCAGGTTCTGCACGGTCTCTTTGCCCAAATAGTGGTCGATCCTATAGATCTGATGTTCTTCGAAACAGGCGCGCAGCCCTTCGTTCAGCGCCTTGGACGAGGCCAGATCATGACCAAACGGCTTTTCCACAACGATACGACTGTCAGGCGTTGCAAGATCGTGATCGTTCAGCCGTTTCGCAATGCCCGAGAACAAGCTTGGGCCGACAGAAAGGTAAAACGCTCGCACAACGTCTGGGCGCAATGACTTGGCCAGATTGTCCCAGCCCGCATCACCCAAGGCATCAACCTGTACATATTCCACGCGTGACAGAAAGCGGTCCAGAACGTCTTTTTTGAATTCCGGCGCGAACTCTTTCATCGAGGCGCGTATCTGATCCCGAAACGCGTCGCTATCAATGGCGGATCGGGCAGACCCGATAATCCGGGCTTCGTCTGGCATCTGGCCGACTTCGAAACGATGACACAAACCCGGCAGGATTTTTCGCTGCGCCAGATCACCGGTCGAGCCAAACAGCACCAGATCGAACGGGTTAACGGGAATTACGCGTGAAACCATCGTCGGGCTCCTTCAATCCTCTGCTGAACCACAATAGCACTTAAAGCTAACAGCGCCGGTGAATAGAAAATGTTATCGCTAACATTCACCATTTCCTTAGGCAAAGCGAGAAAAGAAAGCAAGGGTGGATTTGACGCACTACCCCTGGCTGCGTAACCATTCCATCACAGCCGGCCGCACGGATTGCTCTCCGCGATGACGAGCGTCCGATATGATCTTGCGCACTGCTTGCAGATCTGCCCGCAACAATACGCTTTTGACCGGCCCAATCGACGCCGGGCGCATCGACAACGTCCGGATTCCCATCGCGGCCAGACACAGTGCCTCGACCGGGCGTCCTGCGTCTTCACCGCAGAAGCTGAGTGGCGTATCCGAGATGTTGCAGCGTTCTACGATCCGTTCGATAAAAGTCAGGAAACTGACATTCAGCGAGTCATAGCGGCGGCGGACCAACTCGTTTTCACGGTCGGCAGCAAAGAAGAACTGTTTCAGATCATTGCCACCAATCGAAATGAAATCGACTTCGTCAAAAAACTTCTGCGGTGCAAAAGCGAGTGAGGGTGTTTCCAACATCGCTCCGACTTCAATACTTTCAGGCAGGGCATGGCCCAGACGTTTCTCGCGGTCGATGGTCTTATTCACTTCCCATCGCGCTTCATAATACTCTTCCGCTTGTGCCACGAATGGGAACATGACCGTCAACGGACGACCATTGGCGGCCCGGATCAGAGCCTGCAGCTGCATCCTCATCACGCCGCGTTTATCCAGGCCAACCCGAATTGCGCGCCAGCCTAAGGCCGGGTTCGGCTCCTCGATGTGTTTCATGTAGGGCAGAACTTTGTCGGACCCGATATCCAGCGTGCGAAATACCACACGCTTTTTATCGGCCGCATCCAGAACCCGCTGATATTGCGTCACAAGCTCGGAACGCTTGGGCATCTTATTGCGGATCAGGAACTGCAGCTCGGTACGAAACAGGCCCACTCCTTCGGCACCGGAATTGTTCAGCGAAGGCAGGTCCGCCATCAGACCCGCGTTCATCACCAGATTGATCCGCTCTCCATCCCGCGTCACCGTTGGCGTTTCGCGGATTGAGGCATAGCGTTCCTGCGCCTTGGCCTGCATCGCGACCTTATCGCGGAACGCGCTGACCACGGTATCTTCTGGTCTGAGCTGCACAGTGCCCTGATCGCCATCAACCAGGATATGGTCTCCGTTCAGGGCCTCGGTCGTAATGCGCCCAACATGGACCACCAGTGGTATGGCCAAAGCACGGGCAACAATGGTGGCATGGCTTCCGACCGAGCCCTCTTCGAGCACGATGCCTTTCAAGGACCGGCCATATTCCAGCAGGTCACCTGGACCGATATTCCGGGCAACCAGGATTGGGTCCGGTGGCAGGTCGGCACTGTTTGTCTGTCCTTGCCCGGTCAAAATGCGCAGCAGACGGTTGCTGAGATCGTCCAAATCCGCCAATCGCTCGCGCAGATAGGGGTCGGAGACTTGGCTCATGCGCGCGCGCGCCTGGGATTGTTCCTTTTCCACCGCAGCTTCGGCGCTAAGCCCAAGTGCAATGTCCTCTTCCATCCGGCGCATCCAACCTTTGGAGTTGGCGAACATGCGATAGGCTTCCAGAACCTGCAGCTGTTCCTTGTCGCCGTTCTTGGATATCTCGAGCATCTTGTCGACACCGACGCGCAATTCTTCAACCGCCTCGGTCAGACGTTCTTGTTCGCGATGCGGGTCATCGGCAATCGGGTTGGTAACAACAACGCGCGGTTCGTGCAGCCAGACATGGCCTTCGGCCGAGCCCTCTTGTGCAGGGCCGCCTGTAAACTGAACCGGTTGCTGGTGGCGTGGCGACAGGGCCGCGCCCTCGCCAACGAATGCTCCCAGTTCAGCCATTTCGGCCAGAACCATTGCAACCACTTCCAGCGCATAAACTTCATCCGCAGAATATTCGCGCGCGTTTCGGGACTGAACAACCAGAACGCCAAGCTTTTCACCCAGCCGCTGAATCGGCACACCCAGAAAAGACGAGAAACGCTCCTCGCCCGTTTCCGGCATATAGCGAAAGCCCTTGGCTGACGGCGCATCGGGCGTATTCACGATTTTGCCGGATTTCGCGACGCGCCCCACCAGTCCTTCGCCCATGCGCATACGGGTCTTATGAACAGCCTCGGGCGACAGGCCTTCGGTCGCACAAAGTTCCAGGGTTTCTTCGTCGCGGAACAGATAGATCGAGCAGACTTCGGCCCGGATACTGTCTGCGATCAGGTGAGTGATCCGGTCAAGACGTTCCTGACCGGCAGCTTCGCTCGCCATCTCTTCACGCAGCCGCCCCAGCAGCTTACGGGATTCTGTTTCAGTGCCGTCTGCCATAGCCCAACCAGTCTAAGGTTTCAGGCGTGACCCTTGGCTGAATTGCTCAGGCCGCCTTGTCCAATTCAAAGGCATCATGCAGTGCCTGAACCGCAAGTTCCATGTATTTCCTGTCTACCAAGACGGAAATTTTTATCTCAGAGGTTGTAATGACCTTGATGTTGATACCCTCATCCGAGAGTATCTTGAACATTTTGGCCGCAACACCCGATTGCGAACGCATTCCAATCCCGACCACAGAAACCTTGCAGACATCATTATCTGCGACCAGGTCGGCATAGTTCAGCTCTCCCCGGTCTTTCACAGCCAACAGCGCCTTTTCGGCGCGCGTCACCTGATCCGTGGGGCAGGAAAAGGTCATATCCGTGCGCCCTTCGTCCGAGATGTTCTGAACGATCATATCCACATTCACGCCCGCGTCGCTAAGCGCCGTAAAGATGATCGAGGCGATACCGGGGCGGTCCGCCACGGAAACGACGGTCATCTTGGCCTCGTCACGAGAATAGGCCACACCGGCCACAACATTGGATTCCATGATATCCTCCTCGTCGCAGACCAGCGTACCGGCCTCGTCGGATTGTTCTTCAAAACTTGAGAGAACGCGCAATTTCACTTTATATCGCATCGCCAGCTCAACCGAGCGGGTTTGCAGCACCTTAGCCCCAAGCGAGGCCAGTTCCAGCATTTCTTCGAATGAGATCCGATCCAGCTTACGCGCTTTTTGGCAGATGCGCGGGTCGGTCGTGTAAACGCCGTCTACATCGGTATAGATGTCGCAGCGCTCGGCCCCGAATGCGGCAGCAAAGGCCACCGCAGTGGTATCCGACCCGCCACGGCCCAGTGTCGTGATACGGCCTTCAGGGCTAAGACCCTGGAAACCCGCGACAACGGCCACTTTCATGCCCTCGCCGAATTTCTGGTTCAGGTTGTCGGTCGGGATATCCTCGATCCGGGCCTGGCTGTGGGCGCTGGTGGTCAGCAACGGCACCTGCCAGCCCTGCCAACTGCGGGCTGGTACGTCCATCTCTTGCAATGTCAGCGCCATAAGGCCGGCGGTGACGTTTTCCCCCGAAGACACCACGGCGTCATATTCGCGCGCATCAAACAGTGGCGAGGTTTCGTTGACCCAGCCCACCAGCTCGTTGGTCTTGCCCGACATGGCCGAGACGATGACGATCACGTCATAACCCTTGGCCACCTCAACGCCGATGCGCTTTGCAGCACGGCGGATACGGTCCAGATTTGCGACGGATGTGCCGCCGAATTTCATCACGAGTACGGGCATGGGGGCTGATGTCTCCGCGCCTTGGAATTCAGATCCCGTGCGTCTTATGCGAGGGGGGCCGCAAGAGCAAGAGTGCAATACCGCATCAGTCGGGGCCTAGCATCGCTTTACAACCGCGTATGACGGTGTAAGCCTGACGCATCAAATTCACTACGAGGTATTCAATGCACCGTCTTGCCCTTGTCCTTGCCCTATTTTCCACACCTGCGGCGGCGCAAGTCGCCTCGCTGACCGGCACCGACGGTCAAAACGCCTTGGGGAAAGTGCCCTGTGCGACCAGCCCAGGCGAGGCGATGCGCACTTGCAACGCCGAAATGCGGCGCCGTGACGACGGCAGCTCTACGCTTGCGGTTGCGATGGGAAATGGCGAAGTCCGCAACATCTATTTCTCCGATGGTATCCCGGATTCAACAAATTCGGCAGCTAAGATCACCTATGAAAACCGAGGCGATATTATGGTGATTTTCGTTGATCCAGGTGAGGTATATGAGATCCCTAAAGTCGCTCTTGCCCGTCAGTAAGGGTGCGACTGGCCTTCATAGGTTTCAAAGCACCCAGTACTTTCAAGTGACAGAGTATCGAAACGGTTGATTAGGCCCTGAACAGCCTTATCAACCGTGATATCAGCCCCGGTCCCACCCATATCCGTCTGAACCCAGCCGGGATGGTAAATGCCTACTGAAATGCCGTCGCCGCGCAGGTCCACAGCAAGATTACGCCCCAGGTTCAGAACCGCCGCCTTGGACGAGCGGTAGATATAGCTGCCACCAGGCGCCCGCGTGTGCGAGGCCATCTGCGAGGATAAAATCGCAATCTTTCCCTGTGCCGCGCGCAGATTGGGCAACAAGGCCTGAACTGTCAGAAAGACCCCCGTCACATTGGCAGCGAAACTCTGCGCCCACATTTCGGCGGGGTAGCCATCGATGGTTTGGGATTTATCCAGATATACACCGGCATTGCAGACCAGCAGATCAACAGGGCGCATTGCCAGTTTTTCCGCCATCGCTTTATATTGTTTTGGGTCTGTTACATCCAGCGCCACCTCCGCGCTGCCATCCCGAGCCGTGCCCGTTACATCGCATCCTTGCGCCCGATACCTGTCCGCCAGAACCTTTCCGATCCCCCGCCCAGCACCGGTGATAACAACATGCATGGGCTAGTTCGTCTTGCGCGAAGGTACGAAAGGCAGCGGCGCAACAGGAACGCCGTCATCGATCAATGCCCTGGCTTCTTCTGGCTTGGCCTCGCCATAGATCGCACGTTCCGGCGCGTCGCCCAAATGTATCTTACGGGCCTCTTTGGCAAAATCCTTGCCAACATAATCCGAGTTGTCCTCGACTTTGCGCCGCAGCTCAGAAAGGGCTTTCTCGACATCAACGCTTGGCGTTGCCATGTTGACGACCTCATCCCGAGATGCCGGAACCGTGGTACGAGATTCGACCGTACGTCCGGGGCGGACACGCGGGGTCATGATTGCTTTTTCAACTTGCGGATCACCGCACACAGCGCATGTCACCATGCCCGCGGCGGCAAGTTTGTCGTAAGCGGCGGCTGATTGAAACCAACTGTCAAAGCTGTGACCGCTATTACATTTCAACGCATATTGAATCATGTTCTGTCCAGATGTCGGATGCCAAATAGATACCAACCACTATTGCAATGGCAAGCCCCTGAGGGGGACATCAGTGATACAAATGCTCTACATTGCGTAACAATGATGCAAGATCGGGCGAATTAACCCGAGAGGCGGCATGTCCCAGCGAAAACCACCTGCGCTTGCGCTCTTGCCATTCAGGGTATCGCGCGGCCAGGGATTTGACCACCAGCGGATAGACATCGACCAGATAAACCGCTGATCCTTTCTTGTACCTCCGCTTGTAATGCAGGAACTGCCCAAAGGCATTTGGAGTGCAAGTACCGGTCACACCCGCCTCTTCCCAGGCTTCTTGACTGGCTGTCCCGGAGGGTGAGAGGCCTTCGATCAAATTCCCCTTGGGTATTATCCAACGACCGGAACCACGCGTTGTAATGAGCAACACTTGAGGCGTGCCGCGTTGGACACGATAGCACAGAGCTGCCGATTGCCGTACGACTCGTACAGTGCCCGCTTGATGCAGGTTGAGTTGCCTTTGCTCGATCACGTCCTGCTGCCTCTCCAGGGAACGTTTTATCCGCCTGCCCGGTGCGCTTTTGCGCTTATTTATCGGACCTGCGCCTGAAGAATGCCATGTGAAGCGTTATTTTTCAATCCCTTGCATCCGCGCCTCAAGTTTGCGGATCAGAACCTCATGCGGAATATCGGCATCTACTGACAGCCGCCTCAGGCCAAAATGGACGCGGGCGATCTGTTGGTAATAGCGTGTATAGACATAATTCGTACCGCCGCCGGCTATGGCGCCCAACACAGGCACAGATTGCGCAGCCAGTTTTTGCCCCAAAACCACCGCCAGTTTCGGGGCAACGGCAGATATCAGCTTTTGCAAAGCTGGGCCTGTCAGGGTCAGGCGCGCCGAAAAGAAACCCAGATCCGCACCGTCATCGAAAGACATCGGACCAGCGGCTGACAATACCCGGACACAGTCGAATTTGACACCATCCTCAGAAGGGTCAAACCCTTCGCGCGCCGCAGCGCCCTGAATTGAACGCAGCAGCATGGTCGTGGTTGCCGGTAACTCCATCAATGCGGTCGGAACGCCACCGATACCGCCTGCAGCTCCCATGGCTGTCGTCAGGGCCGTATTGACCCATGGCAACTGATCGGGCACCGCCCTACGCGACCCTTCAGCCGCGTTCATCGCAATCCAAAGCGCCTTTTCTGTCGCCCCGGTTAGGACTTCGCGCACAGATGGCGGCAGCTGTTCAAGCAATGACTCTGCCGAGCCACCGACACTGTTCAACAACTTGACGCCCGGCCCTCCGGCGGATTGGTAAAATCCGGCCAAACGGTCCAGTTCCGCTTCGGCATTGAGTTTTCCGACAAGAACCATGTCCTGCATAAGTACCCTCCTGCCCCTAGAACATCGGCACTTACCGCAACGGTTTCAATAGCTCAGCGGCTCCAGCGGGTTACCGGACCAGTTATTCCGTCCCATCCGCCGGGTATCAGGTCCACGCCCAGAACCCGATCCGGGTTGGTTGGCGGGGGCATCTCGACCCCGGTCAGACGGGTGAAACCAAACCGAGCATAATAGGGTGCATCCCCGACCAACATGACCCTGTCCCAACCCTTGGTTCGCCCGGCCCGCAATCCTTCATGGATCAAAAATCCACCCAGTCCTTCACCTTGATGGGTCGGGTGGACGGCCACAGGGCCCAAAAGCAGCGCGTCCTGATCGCCAACATGCACGGGCCAGAATCTTATTGCACCGGCCAGGATATCCTGCCCGTCCCGCACCACTTGTGACAAGCCTGACATTGGCGGAACATCATCGCGCAGGCGATACGAAGACAGCGCTTCGCGCCCGGGCGCAAAGCACAAATCGTACAAAGCCTCGACTTCCCACCAATCGTCCGGCTCCTCCGGCCTGATCACGAATTGCTGCACCCTGCCCTCTTTTCCTAGCTGGAATTCGCCCTAGCATTTCGTTACGCCTTGGGCAAACGCTTGGAGACCTTATGTTCTATCGCCCAGAAGACGGCCACGGCCTGCCACACAATCCGTTCAACGCCATTATCACCCCGCGCCCGATCGGCTGGATATCAACCCGTGGCGCGGATGGGACCAACAACCTCGCGCCCTATTCGTTCTTTAATGGTGTGGCCTACACACCCCCGCAGGTCATGTTTGCCTCGACCGGAACCAAGGCCGATCAGGACGGTGGAAAAGACAGCATCGCCAATATCGAGGCAACAGGCGTATTCTGCGTGAACGTTGTCGCCCACGCCCACCGCGACGCAATGAACGCCAGTTCAGCCGCGCTGCCCAAACATGTCGACGAGTTCAAACACGCCGGCCTTACCGCAATCGAATGCGAGACCATCCCCTGCGCCCGTGTCGAAGGTGCCCCAGCCGCATTGGAATGCAAGCTCACGCAGATCGTGACCCTGCCCGGACAGGCGAACCGGGTTGTGTTTGGCGAAGTGACAGGAGTGCATCTGAACGACGACCATATGCGGGATAGCAAATTCGATGTGACGTCTTTCAAACCACTGGCACGGCTTGGCTACCGGGATTATTCGGTTGCGTCCGAGCTGTTCAGTCTTTCAAGACCGGATGACTAATGCCTTTACCTGACGCATCGCGCCGATACCCAATCACATTGCCTGACGGCTCGGACCACCCGGGAACGGTCTTACTGTCTCAGGCTATCGACCACCCCAGAATAGAAGCCGGTGAATACAGCTATGCGTCGGATTTCGACGCACCAGAGGATTGGGCGCAACGCCTTGCCCCTTATCTATTCCCGTTTTCCCGCGAAAAACTTGTCTTGGGTAGATTCTGTCAAATCGCCCACGGCGTCCGGTTCATCACTTCATCGGCCAATCACGCCATGAGCGGGGCGACATGCTATCCTTTTCCCGTTTTCGATCCCGAAAAGCTGTTGGAATATCAACCTGACAGGCGCGATACCGTGATCGGAAATGACGTTTGGATCGCATACGGTGCCTTGATCATGCCTGGCGCTGAAATCGGAGATGGCGCCATTATCGGTGCAGGATCCGTCGTGCGCGGAACAGTACCGCCTTATGCAATCGTGACAGGCAATCCTGCAGAAGTACGACGGTATCGGTTTGAGGCCGGTACAATCGACCGGCTGCTTGCTTTGAAGTGGTGGGATTGGCCAACTGATCTGATTACCGAAGCCGAAAGTGCTCTGCTGTCCGGAAACGTCGATATGCTGGAGCGTTTAGCCCCCTAAAAAAGGCGGCCCATTTGGCCGCCTTTCACAATCAGTGCCCACCCAGAATGCCGGTGCGAACAGAATAATCGACCGCCAGCGCGTAATCGGGGTCATCGTCGCTGTCGACCATCAAATGGCCTGCCTTGTTCAGCAGTTTGTGACAGTCACGACTGAGGTGACGGAGCATGACGCGCTTTCCTGCGGCTTCATATTTCGAAGCGATGTTCTCGATGGCCTGCAATGCCGACTGATCCACCACACGGCTTTCGGCAAAATCGACAATCACGGTTTCCGGGTCGTTTGAAACGTCGAATATCTCAACAAATCCCTCGGACGAACCAAAGAACAGCGGCCCTTGAATCTCGTAGACCTTTGCGCCTTTTTCCGTCAGTGAATCGCGGGTGATTGCATGGATACGCTTGGCGTTGTTCCAAGCATAAGCCAGGGCCGAGACGATCACACCAACAACAACCGCTACCGCCAGGTCCTCCATCACGGTCACGACAGTCACCAGCACAATGACAAACGCGTCCATCAAAGGCACTTTGCGCATGATCTTGAACGAGTTCCAGGCGAAGGTCCCGATCACCACCATGAACATCACCCCGACCAAAGCGGCCAATGGAATCTGCTCAATCAGCGGGGAAGCGAACAGGATGAATACCAACAGGAACAGCGCCGCTGCGATACCGGCAATGCGCGTGCGCCCACCTGATTTCACGTTGATCATGGACTGACCTATCATGGCACAGCCGCCCATGCCTCCGAAAAAGCCCGTGGCCACATTGGCAAACCCTTGGGCGATACATTCTTGCGAGGCACCACCACGTTTGCCGGTGATTTCGCCAACAAGGTTCAGCGTCAGAAGCGACTCGATCAGGCCAATCGCTGCCAATATGACGGCGTATGGCAGGATGATCTCAAACGTCTCCCAGTTCAGCGGCACCATCGGGATGTGGAACGGCGGCAAGCCACCTTCGATCGAGGCAAGATCGCCCACCCGTGGGACGTCCAGTCCAAAACCAATCACCAATGCTGCGACGACCATGATCCCTGCCAAAGGCGCCGGGACAATGCGTGTAATGCGTGGCACGATAAGGATCACCGCCATAGTCAGGCCGACCAGACCCAACATGGTAAAAAGCTGAATACCGGAAAGCCATTCGCCACCGCTCATGCCATGGCCCGTGTTTTCCATGCTACCGGGAACTTTGAACTGGCCCATCTGGGCCAGAAAAATCACGATGGCCAATCCGTTCACAAACCCCAGCATCACTGGATGCGGTACCAGCCTGATAAAACGCCCCCAGTGCATCGCCCCTGCGATCAGCTGCAGTATTCCCATCAAAACCACTGTAGCGAAGAGGTATTCGACCCCATGTTCTGCCACCAAGGCAACCATCACCACGGCCAGCGCCCCGGTTGCGCCCGAAATCATACCCGGACGTCCACCGATCAGTGCAGTGATCAGCCCCACCATGAACGCAGCATACAAACCAACCAGAGGATGCACGCCCGCGACAAACGCAAAGGCCACCGCCTCAGGGACCAAAGCAAGTGCAACCGTCAGGCCGGACAGCAGCTCGATCCGAAGGCGCGAGACGGTCAGGCCCTCATCCGGAACCCAACGAAGATCAGGTTTGGCGATACGATTGGCAAAGCTTGCCAGCATAGCTCGGGGCATAGGGCGTCCTGTTGGTTTATGGGTTCGCGCGAAAAAGGGACTTCTATCTGTGAACCGGTTTTTGAGCCACCGCATCAGGCGGGAGGCTGATATGCGCAGCACGCATAGCACATATCTCGCGAATAGGTGAATTGATGTCGGTTCGTTGCCGTCACACCTTGGCTTGATGCTCTGCCTGGCTCGGATAGCAACGACCCGAACCCCTGCGAAAAAGTGATAGAACCACCGGGCGTTCACCCTTGTCAAACCAGGCAGCCCAGCGCACAAATCCTTGAACAAGCACCGTAATCGGAGAAAACCAGTGACCCAGACCAAGATTGCCGTCATCGGCGGATCAGGCATTTACGACATCGACGGATTGGAGAATGCGCAATGGGTCTCGGTTGAAACGCCTTGGGGTAGGCCTTCGGACCAAATACTGACCGGCGCGCTGAACGAGATCGAGATGGCGTTCCTGCCTCGCCACGGGCGTGGCCACATTCATTCGCCGACGGACGTGCCCTATCGCGCCAATATTGACGCGCTGAAACGTCTGGGGATCACGGATGTGATCTCGATCTCGGCCTGCGGATCATTCCGCGAGCATATGGCGCCCGGAGATTTTGTTGTCGTCGACCAGTTCATCGATCGCACCTTTGCGCGGGACAAAAGCTTTTTCAGCTCCGGCTGCGTGGCCCATGTCAGCGTCGCCCACCCGACCTGCCCACGTTTGTCAGATGCTTGCGAGACGGCTGGCAAGGCCGCCGGCATCACCATTCATCGCGGCGGCACCTATCTGGCGATGGAGGGGCCGCAGTTCTCGACACTGGCGGAATCCAAAATGTACCGCGAGCATTGGGGCTGCGATGTGATCGGAATGACCAACATGCCCGAGGCTAAACTCGCCCGAGAAGCCGAGCTTTGTTATGCTTCGATCGCGATGGTCACCGACTATGACAGTTGGCACCCGGACCATGGCGAGGTCGACGTGACCGCCATTATCGCCACCCTGACCGGGAACGCCGAAAAAGGCCGAGCGCTGGTCAAGGACTTGCCAGAGTTGCTGGGAGCAGCGCGCCTGCCCTGCCCGCACGGGTGTGACCGGGCGCTGGAATACGCTATCCTGACCGCGCCAGAAAAACGTGATCCGGCGCTGCTGGCGAAACTGGACGCAGTCGCGGGGCGGGTGCTCTAGCGATTGGTATCAACCCTATTCCGGTCGGCCGCATCAGTACTTAACCGAAAGGCAGCCTTTTAAGTTCGGTACGGGCGGCAGGGAACGAAGAGGATAGGAATGAAACGGCTCGAGGCCCTGGACGCCGCACGCTTTCTGGCATTTTGCGGCATGGTGCTGGTGAACTTTCGCATCGCGGCGCAGGTCAAACCGACAGATGACTGGGCATCGGCGCTTGTCGATGCACTGGAAGGTCGTGCTGCTGCATTGTATGTCATTCTGGCCGGGATCGGTATTGGCCTGTCCAGCCCTTCTGCTGGAATTCTGTTACGACGGGCTGCATTTCTGTTCGTACTTGGCCTGATCAACATGACCATGTTTGAGGCCGATATCCTGCATTTCTATGCATTGTATTTTGTTGTCGGCGCGGCGTTTCTGTCCTCGTCCATCTTTGGTTTGTGGCTTGGGGCATGCAGTGTCGTTGTCCTGGCTGTTCTCGCCAATCTTATCTTTGACTACAATCAGGGATGGGATTGGGTTTCCCTGACCCATACCGACCTGTGGACGATACCGGGCTTTGTACGAAACTTGCTGTTCAATGGTTGGCACCCCGTTCTACCTTGGGCAGCGTTCTTGCTGATCGGTATGGCGATTGGGCGATCGCAACTACAGACGGTCTGTGTTCAGCACCGGTTGATCATGTGGGGATTTGGCGCAGCCGTTCTGGCCCTGTTTCCGCAAAAGCTGACAACCGATCCTGACCTGGCCGCCTATCTGGGCACTCAATCCATCCCTCCGGGGCCGTTTTACATTTTGGCCGGGGCTGGAACCGCCTGTGTGGTGATAGGCCTGTTGCTAAAGCTCTGGCTGCGGATTCAGGGGCTGGGCGCCGCGATGGCGCTGACTGCGCCCGGACGGCAAAGCCTGACGCTTTATATTGCGCATATCGTAATCGGGATGGGCATTCTGGAAGAGGCCGGCCTGCTGGACGGATCGCTCAGCGCGCCACAGATCGTTGGCTACGCCTTGGGTTTCTGCGTGCTGTCCTCAGGATTTGCGCTGCTATGGTTCCTGCGCTTCAGACGCGGACCACTTGAGGCGTTGATGCACCGCGTGACCCGGCCCTCAGGGGCTTGACCTTTGCCCATCACCAAAGCTTGATACTGGCGTATCTTAATCGGAGATCACATGCCCTTTGACATCTGGCTGGCCTTTGTAGCCGCATCCACCGCTTTGCTGCTGATCCCCGGCCCCACCGTGCTGCTGGTGCTCAGCTATGCGCTGTCCAAAGGCCGCAGCGTTGCCGTAGCTTCCGCCACCGGGGTGGCGGTTGGCGATTTGGTGGCCATGACGGCCTCATTGCTGGGATTGGGGGCGTTGGTGCTGGCCTCAGCCGCGTTGTTTTCTGTCCTAAAGTGGGTCGGCGCGGCCTATCTGGTCTGGCTGGGCATCAAGTTACTGCGCAGCGCCCCATCGGCGGGGCTGCAAGCGGTTGAACCCGGCGCAGATATCACTGCGCGAGGCGTCTTTGGTCACGCGGCCGCTGTAACCGCCCTGAACCCCAAATCGATTGCGTTCTTTATCGCCTTCGTGCCGCAATTCCTGCGCCCTACCGAACCTTTGGGCCCTCAATTCGCGATCCTGATAGGCACCTTCGTCGGGCTGGCCTGGTTGAACGCATTGGCCTATGCCCTTTTGGCAGATCGGCTGCGCCATATGATCGGCCGCGCAAGCACCATTCGCGCATTGACGCGTTTCGGGGGGCTGACCCTGATCGGTATGGGGATCGCCACGTCAATCCTGCGTCGCCCGGCCTGAGGGCCTAATCTACAGCGTGATCCTTCATAAATCCGCGAATAAACCGCCTGATTTCCCGCGCCGCCGACGTGTCGAGTTCCCTGCACAGCTCTACAAAAGCATCGCGCTCGCCACGATCCAGCCGCAGAACCAGCTGGCTGTCCTTTTTGACTGAAATCTTACGATCTGTCCCTGACATGCACTTTGTCTCCAAAAGACTTCAGAAGAAATAAAACGTATATACTTAGTATATATAAAACATATGATGGGCAGCTAACAACCTTGCGGAATCTTTGCAAGTAGCCTGTGTTCAATTCAGGTAATTCTTTTTCGGAACCAACGCATTGGCTAAAAAAGAAGACGTCTTGGGAAACCTATCTGGTTTTTTCGGTGAGATAGGCAATCGCACGTTCTAGGAAGATTGCAAGCCAGCACGTTCATTCTGTTCTTGCATGACCGTCCCCGATGGGCCAAACAACCCAGCGTGTTTTGACGCCAGAAGGGGTTGGTCATGTCAAGAAACAAGTCGGTCAAGGATTACATCCGAACCATCGTCGATTTTCCGCACGAAGGGATCATGTTTCGGGATGTCACCACCTTGTTTGCAGACCCGCGCGGGTTTCGTATGGCGATTGATCAGATGTTGCACCCCTATGCCGGCGAACAGATCGACAAGGTTGTGGGGCTTGAGGCGCGCGGTTTCATATTGGGCGGCGCCATCGCTCATCAGCTGAGCGTCGGTTTCGTCCCCATCCGCAAAAAGGGCAAGCTGCCCGGCACAACAATCAGCCAGGATTACACGCTGGAATACGGCGAGGCTATCGTCGAGATTCACGATGATGCCATCCAACCGGGTGAGAAAATTCTGGTCGTGGATGACCTGCTGGCCACCGGAGGCACCGCCGCCGCCGGGATCAAACTGATCGAACGGCTGGGCGGCGAGATCGTGTCATGTTCCTTCATCATTGACCTGCCAGAACTGGGCGGGCGCAAGGTTCTGGAAGAGATGGGCATGGATGTTCATGTCCTGTGCGAATTCGAAGGACTCTGACGGATCCCGCACTTACAGCCGCAGGACCGCGCCGGGGTTCATGATCCCTTTGGGGTCCAACGCCGATTTGATCGCCCGCATCGCGCTCAGTTTGACCGGATCGCCATATCGCTCCAGATCTTCGGTCTTCAATCGCCCGATACCGTGCTCTGCGCTGACGGATCCCTGAAACTCATGCACAAGGTCATGAACGGCTCTTTTTACCTTCGCACTTTCGGCGTCATACTCTGACCGGGAATGCCCGTTTGCCGGAAACACATTGTAATGTAGGTTGCCGTCGCCCAGATGCCCGAAACAGTTCACCCGATACGGACCAAGCGCGGCCACAACATCTGCACCACGCCGGATAAATTCTGGGATGGCCGAGATCGGCACCGAGATATCGTGGCTTGAGACCGACCCGATCAGCCGGTTTGCATCCGGAATACGCTCGCGCACGGCCCACATGTCCTGCCGCTGCGCCTCGCTTTGTGCAATCACCGCATCGGTGACCAGCCCACGTGCCTCAGCGGCCTCGTACAGCACCTCAAACGCGGTTTCAGGTGATTGGCCCATCGACAAGCCAATCTCGATCAGTACAGACCATTCGGGCGGCTCGGCAAAGGCCTGCCGCGTGTCTGGCAGAACCTCACTCAGGAACAAAAGACCCTGTTGGTGAAGCAATTCAAATGCACTGACGCTGTCCCCCATGAGGTCCCGCGCCAGCGCCAGAAAATCAACCGCCGCTTCGGCAGAGGTGACCTGAACCATGGCCGTTCCAACCGCCTCAGGGCGGGGAAACAGCTTGAGTGCCGCCGCAGTGATGATCCCTAGCGTCCCTTCGGCTCCGATCAAAAGATTGCGCAGATCATACCCGGTATTGTCCTTTCGCAACCGGCTGAGCCCATGCCAGATTTCGCCGCTTGGTAGAACCGCCTCAAGGCCCAGACACAGGTCACGGGCGTTTCCATAGCGCAACACGTTAACTCCCCCTGCATTTGTCGACAGGTTCCCTCCGATCCTACATGACCCCTGTGAGGCAAGGGAAAGTGGAAATAACCGGTTCGCGCCTTCGGCAGCCGCCTGCACATCTGCAAGGATCACACCACCTTCTGCAATCATCACATTCTCTGTCGGATAGACAGCCCGGATCGCTGTCATCCGCTCTAGCGAGATCAGCAAAGGCGCAGGCCCGTCCGACGTCACCTGACCGCCAACCACACCGGTGCCGCCCCCATATGGCACCACCGGGACCGATGCCTCGGCAGCCAATCGGATCAGAACCGCCACCTCCTCGGCCGTTCTGGGCACCGCAAGCACCCCCGCCTGCCCGGAAATCCGACGGCGCGGCTCCTCGAGATATCGCGCGGTGACCGGTCGCAGCACTTCATCCGGCAAGGCGGCGCGAATTGATTGGGCGAATTGATCGTCTGCGGGATTCAGGGTCATGCCCATTCCTTGCCCAAGGCAACAGGTCCCGACAAGCCCTATTCCAACTCGATCAGGTATTGCGGCTCTAACACAACCACCGTTGGCCGGTCCGGAAGTGAGCGCAGGGATACGGTGATTTCCGACACGCCATCGCGCTCAACCGGGAAATCGCCCCTGACATCCGCCAGAAACCGATCCAGCGAATAGTCTGAAAACCAATGCATCGGAATGATGACCGAACTCTTCAACCGTTTCAGAACTGTAATCATTTCGGGCAGCGGCATGGTCGTCCCACCATCCACCGCTGCCATGACAACATCCAACCGTCCAAGGGCCGCAAATTGCGCGTCCGACGGAATGTGGTGCAGATGACCCAGATGCCCAATGCACAGCCCGGCAACCTCAAACACAAAGATCGAATTGCCACGTTCTTCGACCCCGCCATAGACGGACCGGATATCGGTCGAGACATTGCGCACCAACATCTCTTCCAGATCCAGATGATGTTCGATCCCCTCCCCGAACACGCCCCACCCTTCCAGCACATGCGGAATGGCAGGATCGGGATGCGCGGTCCAATGCGTGCCATGGGCGTGGTTCATCGTCACCACATCGGGAATCAAACTGGCCCCGCCGATGAAGCCGGTGAAATCTGTCACGGCGTTCAACCCGCCCGGTGTCTGGATCAGAAAAGACGCATGCGCGACATAGCTGATCCGGACGGAATACTCCGGCACCGGATCTTGCCACCCCGCTTTATGCAGGTATTCGATCCCTGGTGCCGCATCCGCAATGGCGATGCAATGGCTTGGCCGCCGCTCCTGTGCCACAGCCCCGCCCGAGATCACCAAAAATGAAAAAACCACCCAGCGCATAACTTGATTGTAGCGCAAGTGCCCGCCAAGTCATGCCCCTAGTTCATCTGGCCTAAAATACCTCGGGGTTTGGGGCAGAGCCCCAATGGCCTCACCGAGGCCACCTACCCGGCTTCGGTCTTCCCGCGCCGGTCTGAGCGCAGGCAGGCATACAACACATGCGTTCGCCAGCGCCCGTCAATCTGCAGATAGGACTGCGCCACGCCTTCGTATTTAAAGCCCGAGCTTTCCAGCAACCCACGCGAAGGTTTGTTTTCGGGCAAACACGCCGCCTCGATCCGACTCAGGTCCAACCGCGTGAAGGCATGATGGACCACCGCGCCAATAGCTTCGCGCATATAGCCGTTGCGGGCAAAAGCCTGACCGGTCCAATAGCCCAGGGTCCCAGCCTGTGCCGGGCCACGGCGCACATTGTCCAGCGTGATCGCACCAACCAGCAGATCATCAGAGCGCCGGAACAGGAACAACGGAATCGCCGTCCCGCTCGCAACAGATCGCTGCGCCCAGTAGACCCGGTTGGTAAAGGACTTCCGGCTCAGATGATCCGAAGCCCAGATCGGCTCCCACTGGGTCAGAAAATCTCTGGACGAGCGCCGCAGCGCTGCCCAGTCATTAAAGTCGGAGTGCACGGGCGGGCGCAAGCTGAGCCGCTCGGTTTCAAGTTTCAGCTTGCGTCTGCCCAGAAGCATCACGCCGCGCGCCTCTCCTGTAAGTCCGCGAGTGTGGGTGCACCTGATACCGGACCATACAGCGCCAGCGCCGCTGGCGCTTGTGCTGCTATCTGCTCGGCAAAGCTGCGGACATCTTCGGTGCTGACCGCGTCAATCTTGGCAACAGTATCCTCAAGCGACGGCACCCGTCCCCAGATCTGCACCAGACGCGCCAGACGCTCGGCCCGGTTCGAGGGGCTTTCCAGCCCCATCAGCATTCCGGCCTTCATTTGCGCACGAGCACGCGCGACCTCTTCGGGGCTCATATCCTCGGCGGCACGTTTCATTTCGTCAATGGTGATCGTCGCCAACTCACCGATCTGATCCGCAGATGTCCCCGCGTAGATCGTAGTAGTGCCGGTGTCGGCATAGGCGCCAGCCTGGGCAAAGATCGTATAGCAAAGCCCGCGCGTTTCCCGCACTTCCTGAAACAAGCGCGAAGACATACCCCCGCCCAGCGCGGTCGAATAAATCTGCGCGGTATAGATCGCGTCGTCGCGATAGCCGGGGCTTTCCAGCGCCAAAGCGAAATGAGCTTGCTCCAGTTCTTTCTCCTGCCGCGCCTCACCACCGGTAAATCGGGCCACTTCAGGGATCAAACCCTTGCGTGGTTGCAGGTGACCAAACATCTCTTCGGCCGTTTTCATCAGTGCATCGTGATCCACCGCACCAGCAGCGGATAGGATCATCTGTTCAGGGCCATAATGCTCGGCCACGAAACCCGACAGATCCTCGCGCGAGAATGCGCTGACGCGTTCAGTGGGGCCAAGTATGGTCCGGCCCAGAGGCTGATCGTGATAGCTCTGCTCTTGCAGCCAGTCAAAGATTACATCGTCGGGCGTGTCATAGGCCTGACCGATTTCCTGTAGGATCACACCGCGTTCGACCTCAATCTCGCGCGGATCGAAGATCGGGTTCAGGACGATGTCACCGATGACATCCATCGCCAGCGCCACATCGTCTTTTAGAACGCGCGCGTAATAGGCCGTCACTTCGCGCGAAGTATAGGCGTTGATATACCCGCCCACATCCTCGATCGCTTCGGCAATTTGCAGCGCGGATCGCCGTTTGGTTCCCTTGAACGCCATATGCTCAAGGAAATGGGCTATGCCATTCTGTTCGATCCGCTCATTGCGCGCACCGGCGGTTACCCAGATGCCTATGGCCGCAGATTGCAGCCCCGGCATATGTTCACTGACGATACGGAAGCCGTTCTTCAGTTGGTCTTGTCTGACAGTCACTCGGCGATATGCCCTTTGATATGATCCTCAAGGGCGCCCAGATCATTGGCGATGCGGGTCACCCGTTCCGGACGTTCATACAGATCAGACATGCGAGAGGGAAGAGGCGGATGTACGCCACTCGCCTTCTCGACCGCAGCCGGGAACTTGGCCGGGTGTGCGGTCGCCAAAGTGATCATCGGGACGTTCGCGTCGCGGTGCTCCTCGGCAACTTTGATACCCACGGCAGTATGGGGGCAGACCAGTTCGGTGCTGTGGGCCAGCGTGGCTGTGATCGTCGCCAGTGTTTCCTCTTCGGACACGCGGCCCGAGTCGAAGCTTTCGCGCAACGCTTCCATCGCGCCTTGGCCGACATTGAAGCCGCCCGTCTTCAGCTCGTCCATCAGCTGAGCCACAGAATTGCCATCCTCGTCATAGGCATAATACAGCGCCCGTTCAAAGTTCGAGCTGACCTGAATATCCATCGAAGGGCTGATCGAAGGGATCGTGTCTCCCTTGAAATACCCTTCGCCTGCCAGACACCGATGCAGAATGTCATTCTGGTTGGTCGCCACTACCAACCGGTCAATCGGCAAGCCCATGCGTTTGGTCAGGTAGCCCGCAAAGATGTCCCCGAAATTACCCGTAGGCACGGTAAAGCTGACCTTGCGATGTGGCGCGCCAAGGCTGACCGCAGCTGAGAAGTAATAGACGATCTGTGCCAGCACGCGGGCAAAGTTGATCGAGTTCACCCCCGCCAGTTTCACACCGTCACGGAAGTCGAAATCGTTGAACATATCCTTCAACGCGGCCTGACAGTCGTCAAAGTCCCCGTCGACGGCCAGAGCATGCACATTGTTGTCCGCAGGTGTGGTCATCTGACGACGCTGCACCTCGGAAACGCGGCCATGCGGATACAGGATAAACACGTCTACCGCATCCAGCCCCCGGAACGCCTCAATCGCGGCCGAACCGGTATCACCGCTGGTCGCGCCCACGATAGTCACCCGATCCCCGCGACGCTTCAGCGCCACCTGGAACAACTGACCGATTAGCTGCATGGCGAAGTCTTTGAAGGCCAGTGTCGGGCCGTGAAACAACTCCAGCAGGAAGTGGTTCTCGTTCAACTGCTTCAACGGTGCGCGGGCGTCATGGCCGAACCCTTTATAGGCGCGGGCAATGATCTGTTTGAACTCATCTTCCCCAAATGATCCGCTGACATAGGGCCACATCACGCGAAAGGCGATGTCCTCATAAGACAGTCCTGCCAACGCGGCGATTTCATCGTGGCTCAAGACCGGGATTTCAGCGGGCAGATACAGGCCTCCGTCGCGGGCCAGCCCGGTCAGCATCGCCTCTTCAAAACTCAGTTCGGGCGCCTGCCCGCGGGTTGAGACATATTTCATTGCGCTTCACTTTCTGATGGGGCGCGACCGCGCCACAGGAAATAACCAGTCATCGCAGCCCAGACCAAAGCCAGGCCAAACCATGTGATTGCGTATCCCAGATGATCATTCGGGATGCCCGCAGTGTCCACTGGCAGAGGGGTCACATTCGGATCGGTTTGGGACCGTGCGATCAGCAGAACCGGGTCGGTTCCCAGAGCTGCAGCAAGATTGGGAACATCGCGGGCAAACCAGATATTGGCATCCACATCTGGCTCGGGCGTATAGCTGTCGATCTCATCCGGCCAATGCAAATTGCCCGTCAGCGCCATCTTCCCGGTTTGCCTGTCTACCTGTTTGTCAGTGGTCGGGATAAAGCCCCGATCCACCAGTATCTTTTGAATTCCAGTATCAAAAGCTTGGATAACCCGGTAGCCGGCACCAACCTGTTTTACCGAAACCAGAACATGGATTTCACCCGGCTGCATCTCACCCTGGACGAAAACCGGTAGGTACTTGTCCCGTGTCTCGGAAGGCTGCTGCGGCAGGGAAACAGGCTCGGCAGAGATCCGGTCGTTAATCTCGGCCAACACGTCTTGTTTCCACCCAAGCCGCTGTACCTGCCAGACGCCCAGCGACACAAGTACGCCCAGACCGGCGAGCCCGAAGATCAGCAGGAAAGTTATGCGGCGCATGGCGGGGTCAAACCTTGTTGCAGAAACCGGCGTCTTGTTAAGGGCGGTATGAACTGAATTGCAACCACCCATTTGTATCGGGTGCAATCTTGCACCCTGATAGAGAAAAAGCCGCCCTTGGGGGCGGCTTTTGCAATTTTTTTACCGGTCCGGCGTCAGATCAAAGGGGCTTGTCCCCAGATATAGACTGCGAAGAACAGGAACAGCCAGACAACGTCAACAAAGTGCCAGTACCAGGCCGCGGCCTCGAAACCGACGTGCTTTTCCGGCGTGAAATCACCCTTCAGTGCCCGGATCAAACAGACCGACAAGAAGATGGTGCCGATAATCACGTGAAAGCCGTGAAAGCCGGTTGCCATGAAGAAGTTCGAATAGAACTGATCACCACCGAATTTCCAGCCCTCATGCGCCAGCAATTCGTAGTACTCAAAGCCCTGCAGAGCGGTAAAGGCGATGCCCAAAACGATACCAATAGCTAGGCCGTTGATCAGCGCCTTGCGGTCATTGTCATGCACCAGCGCGTGGTGCGCCCAGGTGATGGCACAGCCCGAAAGCAGCAGGACCAGCGTGTTGATCAGCGGCAAGTGGAACGGGTCAACCGCGTGGATATCCGGCTGGATGTACTCGGTGCCCGCATAGTCGTACATCGGGTACATACGGTGTTTGAAGAACGACCAGAACCAGGCGAAGAAGAACATCACCTCGGACATCACGAACAGGATGAACCCATAGCGCAGGCCAATGCGCACGACCGGCGTGTGATCGCCTACACGGCTTTCGGCCACCACTTCGGACCACCAGGCGAACATGGTGTAAAGAACCGCAACAAGACCGGCCCAGAACATGTAGGAGGTGACGCCGTGCATCCAGAGGACGGCCCCGAACAACATTACAAAGCCGCCCGCGGCGCCGATCAGTGGCCAGATCGAAGGGGTCAGAATGTGGTAATCATGATTTTTTGCGTGTGCCATCAGCGTCCCTCACCTACAGGCGTTAGTTCTTGTTTGTATCAGCCTGAACATCAAGGGCGGCATAGCCCTCGGGCAGGTCAATTTCGTAGAATGTATACGACAGAGTGATCGTATGCACATATTTGGCTTCCAGATCCTCGACCATTTCGGGATCGACGAAAAAGCTCACCGGCATCTGAACCCGTTCTCCGGGTTGCAACACCTGTTCTTCAAAACAGAAACAGGCGATCTTCTGGAAATACCCACCGGCCGAATAAGGCGCAACGTTGTAAGACGCCTGACCGGCAATCGGGCGGTCCGTGGGGTTATATGCCTCATAGAAGGCCAGGCCCGTTTCACCGATGCGGATTTCCATCTGGCGCTCGACCGGCTTAAATTCCCAGGCCATGTCTTTCGCCTTTGAGGCGTCAAAGCGAACGGTAACAGTGCGCACAAGGATGTCCTCTGGCGCGGCTTCAGCCACTCCGGTTGTGCCGCCATACCCGGTGACCCGGCAAAACCAGTCGTAAAACGGTACCGAAGCCCAGGCGAGGCTGCCCATCAGAACAACAACGCCGACGGTTTGCACGACGGTTTTTTGCGGCCCCGTGAGCGCCATCAGTTCTGCACCTCTTGCATGGCCCTGTTAAAATCGGTCCCTGAGACTTTGACAATCGTCAGCCCAAAGATCAGCACGATGAATGCAGCAAGCGTCAGGCCAACGCCCAGATTTCGGCTGAACCGACGTTGATGCAACTCATGGCTTTTGCGCAGGCTCATGCCCAGCCTCCCAGCCCGTAAGGTTTCAGCAGTGCTTCGGCAAGGATCGCGCCGAAATGCAGGAAAAGATACAGCAGCGAGAGCTTGAAAAAGCCACGCTCAACTTTGAAGTTATCAGCCTCGGAGTCATCCTCGGTCCGACGCGAGATTGCCCATGCTCCGCGCAGGAACAACGCGTTCAGTACAATAGCGACAGTCAGATAGATCGGACCGCCGATTGCCGAAAAGCCGGTTCCAATCGCAAGCACTGCCAGCAGAACGGTGTAGACCAGAATATGCCAGCGCGTCGCCCGCCGACCATGGGTTACCGTCAACATCGGCACACCCGCATCGTCGTAATCCGACCGCATAAACAGGGCCAGCGCCCAGAAATGCGGCGGCGTCCACATGAAGGTGAGGGCAAACATCAGCCAAGGTTCGACGGACATGGATCCGGTTGCAGCGACCCAACCGATGACCGGCGGGAAAGCCCCAGCTGCGCCGCCAATCACGATGTTCTGTGGCGTCGAGCGCTTGAGCCACATCGTGTAGACAACGACATAGAAGAAGATGGTGAAGCCCAGAAAGGCTCCGGCGAACCAGTTGGTTGCAAGACCCAACATGATCACCGACAGGCCGGACAGTGCCAGGCCCAAGGCCATCGCTTCGCCCTCTTGTACCTTGCCCGACGGTATGGGGCGACCTTTGGTGCGCTTCATAACGCGGTCGATATCTGCATCCCACCACATGTTCAGCGCGCCGGATGCGCCACCTCCGATGGCAATGAACAATATCGCGCAGAACCCAACGAACGGATGTACCGGTACCGGCGCTGCCAGCAGACCAACAAGCGCCGTGAATACAACCAGCGACATCACGCGCGGCTTCAGCAGGGCGAAGTAATCGCCAAAGCTGGCCTCATTCGCATACGCTTGGGCGGTCGTTTGGCTTGCATTGATGCTTGCGTCGCTCATCTCGGGTCCTTTTGGGGCGAAGGCTGTGCGATCTCTCGCACAGCCTGCATCTTGTAGCAGGCGGGACGCATCCCGCCCTTACTGAAATCAGTTCGAAGCGACCTGATAGTTCTGCGGCAGGCCCGCATACTCGTCGATCGCACCTTTCAGCCACGCGTCATACGCCTCTTGGCTGACAACTTTGACAGTGATCGGCATATAGGCATGGTCTTTGCCGCACAGTTCCGAACACTGGCCGAAATAGATGCCTTCCTTTTCGGCCTCAAACCACAGCTCAGCCAGGCGTCCGGGTACACCGTCCTGCTTCACACCGAAGGACGGAATGGTCCAGGAATGGATCACGTCGGAAGCAGTCACTTGCATCACGATGACCTTGCCAACCGGGACAACTACCGCTGTGTCGGTGGCCAGCAGCCACTCATCGTCGCTATACCCTGCGTCTGCCAGCTTGGCCCGCATCGCGTCATCCAGGACAAATGCCGTCACGTCCGCATCGGCGGGGCGAGTACCTTCGTCCAACGTGGCTGGGTGGCCGAGCAGATAGCTGTCGAATGCAAAATCGTGATCGACATACTCATATGTCCAATACCACTGGTTGCCGACAACCTTGATAACGACATCACCTTCGGGAATTTCCTGCTGCTTGAACAGAACCGGCAGAGAGAAAGCACCGATGAATACTAGAATCAGAATCGGACCCAACGTCCAGACGATCTCGACCGGAGTATAGTGCGAGAATCGCGCCGGGGTCGGGTTGACGCGTTGGTTATAACGCATGATGCAGTAAACCAGCAGGCCCGCAACGAATATGCAGATCGCGGTAATAATCACCAGAATCATATTATCCAGGCGATGAATCCCCTCGGCAAGGCTTGTGGCTGCAGGCTGGAATCCTATGCCGCCGTCAACCGGCTGACCGATAATCTCAAGCTCCTGAGCCATGGCGGGAAGGCTGGAGAGGGCTGTCATAAGCCCCGAAAGCTTCAAAGCGTTCTTCATTTTCTGTCCTGATCGTTTGATCTTTGCGTCCCTGGCGAAAAGGTGTGAATCGGCCACACCTCACCCGTTGTCTTTGGCCGCGTTAAAAACCATATTCCTGCGGGTAGATAAAGCAAAATGCTTGCGTCAAACAGACGCTATTTTTGATCTGGATCAAACTCGAAAGGTCCCAAGAGATGCCCAACGACCCGTTTCGCCCGTTTGAAAGCGCTCTTCCACATGACGAAGCGCTTGCAGTACTGCAATCCGCCACCGCCGGGGCCGAGGACGGAGAACTGTACGTTGAACGCCGGAAATCCGAGTCTCTGGTCTTTGATGACGGGCGCTTGCGGACCGCTTCTTATGACGCGTCCGAAGGTTTCGGCCTGCGCGCCGTACAGGGCGAAGTGGCAGGCTATGCGCATTCAACGGACATCTCGATCCCTGCCCTGAAACGGGCCGCCGAGACCGCGCGGCTGGCGGTCCGTGATGGTGGCGGAACGCTAGCTGATGCCCCCCGGGCCACCAACAAGCGCCTCTATACAGACGAAGACCCGATCGAATCTGCCAGTTTCCCCGTCAAAATCGAAACATTGCGCGAGATTGACGCCTTTGCCCGTGATCTTGATCCCCGTGTAGTACAGGTCAGCGCCACTATTGCTGCTGCGGTGCAGGAGGTTGAGATTCTGCGCCCTGACGGCATTCTGGTCCGCGATGTCCGCCCCATGACCCGGTTGAATATCTCGGTCATCGTGGAACAGAACGGCCGTCGTGAGAGCGGCTCGACCGGTGGAGGTGGCCGGATCGGCCTGGACGGGCTGATCGACCCAACCGACTGGCAGGATAAAGCCCGCGAGGCCCTTCGCATCGCCATGGTCAACCTCGAGGCTGTTCCCGCCCCTGCGGGCGTGATGGAGGTCGCACTGGGCCCTGGCTGGCCCGGCATCTTGCTGCACGAAGCAATCGGCCACGGCCTTGAAGGGGATTTCAACCGCAAGGGCAGTTCCGCCTTTGCCGGGCTGATGGGTCAACAGATCGCGTCCAAAGGTGTGACGGTCGTTGATGACGGCACAATCGCAGACCGGCGCGGGTCAATCAGCGTCGATGATGAGGGTACACCCAGTTCGCGCACTGTGCTGATCGAAGACGGCATCCTGACCGGATATATGCAGGATCGTCAAAACGCCCGTCTGATGGGTGTTGCGCCAACCGGGAATGGGCGGCGTCAAAGCTATGCCCATAAACCAATGCCACGGATGACAAATACAATCATGTTGGGTGGCGATGCCGATCCCGCCGCTTTGGTAGCCAATATAAAGGATGGCATCTGGGCGGTTGGCTTTGGCGGCGGCCAGGTGGATATCACCAATGGCAAGTTCGTGTTTTCCTGCACCGAGGCATACCGGGTTGAAAACGGCAAAATCGGCGCGCCGGTCAAAGGGGCAACATTGATTGGCGATGGCCCCTCTGCCCTCAAACGCGTTCGCGGGTTGGGCAACGACATGGCCTTGGATCCGGGAATGGGCACGTGTGGCAAGGATGGCCAATGGGTGCCCGTGGGCGTCGGGCAACCTACGGTCCTGATGGATGGGCTGACGATTGGAGGATCGGCGGCCTAGTAGAATCGGTCACTGCTTCCAAAGCGCAGGGTTAACGCCCGCTTTGGATATGCATTGATACTTTGCGGAGAGGTGTTTTCCGACTTCCGACTCGGCTGTATTTTTTGCCGTTGTTTTTCAACAACCTACGCAACTGAGACACCCGAGCCTCGAAATATATCCGGAAAATTTGAAGGGATTCACACGCTGTTAACCCTGGCAGCCGTAAACCAGTTCTGCAATCAGACGGAGCAACGGATGACCGAAGAGCAGCTTTCTTCCAATCACCCCACACTCCCACCCACCACGGAAGAGGATCGGTTTTCCTGGCTTCGTCTGTTGCGTTCTCGCAAAGTGGGCCCGGCGACGTTTCGGCGGCTGCTTCGCGAACATGGCTCGGCGCAGAATGCGCTGGCCGCGCTGCCGGAAATGGCACGCGCTGCCGGAATAGAAGGGTATGAAATCTGCCCGCCCGGCGTGATTGAGGCGGAACTCAAGGCCGCAAAAGCTGCCAATGCGCGGCTTTTGTGCCTAGGGTCCGCCGATTTCCCATCCGCTTTACATGATCTGAATGATGCTCCGCCAATGTTGTGGGCAATCGGCGACCTCTCTCTTTTACAGCGCCCCTCGGTCGCTATGGTCGGTGCCCGCAACTGCTCATCTCTGGGCGCGCGAATGGCGCGCGGATTGGCGACCGATCTGGGAAAACAGGGTTATGTGATCGTTTCTGGCCTGGCCCGCGGGATTGATACCGCGGCGCACCTAGCCACGGTTGAAACAGGCACCATCGCCGTTATGGCGGGGGGGGTCGACGTGGTTTACCCTGCTGAAAATACCGATCTTGCCGCTGAAATCGCAGGTTCCGGGCTGCGCGTCTCGGAGCAACCCATGGGCGTCACGCCACAGGCGCGCCATTTCCCGCGTCGTAACCGGATCATTTCGGGCCTGGCAAAGGCCGTTATTGTGGTCGAAGCCGCCGCCAAATCCGGCAGCCTGATTACAGCGCGCGACGCCTTGGACCAGGGGCGCGATGTTCTGGCTGTGCCCGGACACCCGTTTGACGCGCGTGCGGCTGGCTGCAACCTGCTGATCCGCGACGGTGCTACTTTGATAAGGTCTGCAGAAGATGTGATCGAAGCGCTACCGCAGCAAGCGAACCTATTCGAACCCCAGCAAATGCTCCAAAAGAATTTACCCCGCACACCATGCTCAACCAATGACCTGGAACGCCTAATTCTGACCCGGCTCGGCCCCTCTCCTATCGCCGAAGACCAGTTGATCCGCGATGTTGAGGCAACGGCGGGTGAAATTGCCCCGGTTTTGGTCGATCTGGAACTGGACGGACGTATTCAACGCCAACCCGGGGGTCTTCTGTCATTGACCGCCTGAGTGTTGGATATCCAATCTTACACATGTATCCCATTGAAATCGCCTATAAATCCTTGCTTTCAAAGGAACGCATTGACAATTCGCTCTTGCCCTACACATCTTGCACACTCATAGAAGGCGCCAATTCCGTCGAGCGAGGTTTCCCCTTAAATGCCTGTAGTTGTTGTAGAATCCCCTGCCAAGGCCAAAACAATCAATAAATATCTTGGCCCGGACTACACGGTTCTGGCGTCTTACGGCCATGTTCGAGATCTGCCGCCCAAAGATGGCTCGGTCGATACCGAGGATGAGTTTGCGATGAAATGGGAGGTCGGGAATGACAGCCGCAAACATGTCAAAGCCATCGCCGACGCGCTGAAAGAAGACAACGCCCTGATCCTCGCCACCGACCCCGATCGTGAGGGTGAAGCGATCAGTTGGCATTTGCAGGAAGCACTGACCAAACGCCGGTCGATCAAAAAGGATACGCCTGTCAGCCGGGTGACCTTCAACGCCATCACTAAGGACGCAGTGACCGAGGCAATGCGAAACCCCCGTCAGGTGGACATGCCACTTGTCGAGGCCTATCTGGCCCGCCGTGCGCTGGATTATCTTGTGGGGTTCAACCTGTCGCCCGTCTTGTGGCGCAAACTGCCTGGTGCAAAATCCGCAGGCCGCGTGCAGTCTGTCTGCCTGCGCCTGATCGTCGAGAGAGAGATGGAAATCGAGGCGTTCAAACCGGTGGAATACTGGTCGGTGCGCGCCCTGTTCGAAACACCCCGTGGTCAGACCTATGAGGCACGCCTAGTCACACTGGCCGGTAAAAAGCTGGACAAGCACGATCTGTCCAACTCAACCCAGGCCGAACTGGCGGTGCAGGCGATCACCAGCCGCGCGCTCAGTGTCACTTCGGTCGAGGCGAAACCCGCCGCTCGAAATCCCAGCGCACCCTTCATGACCTCGACCCTGCAGCAAGAGGCCAGCCGCAAGTTCGGCATGGGTGCGCGTCACGCGATGCAAGTGGCACAGCGCTTGTATGAGGCCGGCTACATTACCTATATGCGAACCGATGGCATCGACATGGCCCCCGAGGCCGTGGCGGCTACGCGCGAGACCATCGCCGACCGCTATGGCGCGGAATATGTGCCGGACAGCCCTCGCATTTATAAGAACAAGGCAAAGAACGCGCAGGAAGCCCACGAATGCATCCGGCCTACGGATATGACCCGCGATACCAAAGCGCTGAAGGTAACGGACGACGATCAGCGCAAGCTCTATGACCTGATCTGGAAACGCACCATTGCCTGCCAGATGGCTGCTGCCCGGCTGGAACGCACAACTGTCGAAATCGGCAGCGAAGATGGGCAGGTTGGCCTGCGCGCGACCGGTCAGGTGGTGATGTTTGACGGGTTCATGCGTGTCTATGAAGAAGGCCGCGATGATGTCGCCGATGAGGATGACAAACGCCTGCCCCAGATCATGCAGGGCGACCCCGCACGGTTCTCTAAAACCACGTTGCGGGATCAGTTCACCAAAGCGACAAGCGATGGCACGGACCGGGCCGCGAAAGAGGCCATTCTGTCAGACAATGAATCAGTTCTGGCGCTGCAACATCACACTCAACCGCCGCCGCGCTATACCGAGGCGACGCTGGTCAAGCGGATGGAAGAGCTGGGGATCGGGCGACCGTCGACCTATGCCTCGATTGTCACAACGATTCAGGACCGGGAATATGTACGCAAGGACAAGAACCGGCTGATCCCCGAAGAAAAGGGGCGGATCGTCACGATTTTTCTGCTGAACTTCTTCCGTCAGTATGTCGGTTATGAATTCACCGCCAATCTGGAAGAACAGCTGGACGATGTGAGTGCAGGTGATCGGGACTATAAGGATCTGTTGGGCAAATTCTGGCGCGACTTCTCGGCCGCGATTGGCGAGACATCGGAACTGCGCATTTCCGAAGTGCTGGACAAACTGGACGAAGCATTGGCACCGCAGCTCTATCCGCCACGCGAGGATGGATCTGACCCGCGTGTCTGTCCGAAATGCGGCGCAGGCCAGTTGCACCTGAAAACTTCACGCACTGGCGGGTTCGTCGGCTGCGGCAACTATCCCGAATGCACCTATACCCGTCCTATCGCCGGTGAAGGTGCCGAGGGTGAAGAGCGCCTGCTGGGTGAAGATTCAGGTGATGATATCTGGCTGAAGACCGGTCGGTTCGGACCTTATGTTCAACGTGGAGAGCCAACGCCCGAGAACAAGAAACCTCCGCGCGCCTCGCTGCCACGTGGCTGGAGCAAGGATGATATGGATCTGGACAAGGCGCTGACATTGCTATCCCTGCCCCGCCAGATTGGTGAGCACCCCGAGGGTGGTATGATCAGCTCGAATTTCGGGCGGTTCGGACCATATCTGATGCACCAGCTGGCGGATGAGGCCAAACCGGTTTATGCAAACCTCAAAGACCCCAATGACGTGTTCGAGATCGGCATGAACCGCGCGGTCGAATTGCTTGCTGAAAAGCGCTCCAATCCGGGACGCGGACGCCGGGCTGCGGCCAAAGCGCTGAAAGAACTGGGGGAACATCCCGATGGTGGCGCAATGCAGGTTCTGGATGGGCGCTATGGTCCATATGTGAAGTGGGAAAAGGTCAACGCGACCATTCCCAAGGACATCAAACCCGAGGACGTAACGCAGGAAATGGCCATCGAACTGGTCAATGAGCGCGCGGCCCTGAAAGGGACCAAGAAAAAGGCGGCGCCCAAGAAAAAAGCCGCCAAGAAGACAACCAAGAAGGCCGGTTAGGTAGAAATACCACCCTTCGCCCGGTTTCATTGACTTCCCCGTGACGTGACGGCACAACCTGCCCAACACCATCTCATTGGGGGAGTTTTCCATGAAGAAAATCTATGCCAATGCCAACGAAGCGCTCGATGGCGTGCTTTCGGATGGCATGTTGATCGCCGCTGGCGGGTTTGGCCTGTGCGGGATTCCCGAGCTTCTGCTTGAGGCAATCAAGACCTCGGGTACCAAAGACCTGACCTTTGCCTCGAACAATGCGGGCGTGGACGATTTCGGTATCGGTATCCTGCTGCAAACGAAGCAGGTCAAAAAGATGATCAGTTCATATGTGGGCGAAAACGCCGAATTCATGCGTCAGTACCTCAGCGGTGAGCTTGAACTGGAATTCAACCCTCAAGGCACCCTGGCCGAACGGATGCGCGCAGGTGGTGCCGGGATCCCGGGTTTCTACACAAAAACGGGCGTAGGCACTGTTATTGCCGATGGGAAAGAACACAAAGACTTCAACGACGAGACCTATATTCTCGAAGAAGGTATTTTTGCAGACCTGGCGATTATCAAGGCGTGGAAAGCCGACGACACCGGCAATCTAGTGTTCCGCAAGACCGCCCGAAACTTCAACGTGCCCGCCGCCACTTGCGGTAAGATCTGTGTGGTCGAAGTTGAAGAGATCGTGCCCCGTGGCTCTCTGGACCCTGACATGATCCACCTACCTGGAATTTACGTGCATCGTATCATTCAGGGCAATCACGAAAAGCGCATCGAACAGCGCACCACCCGCAAGAAGGAGGACGCATAATGCCCTGGGACCGGAATCAGATGGCCGCCCGCGCGGCGCAAGAGCTGGAAGACGGCATGTATGTAAACCTCGGCATCGGTATCCCGACGCTGGTGGCAAATTATGTTGGCGACAAGGATATCACCCTGCAATCCGAAAACGGAATGCTTGGTATGGGTCCCTTTCCTTTCGAGGGCGACGAAGACCCGGACCTGATCAACGCAGGCAAGCAGACGATCACCGAACTGTCTCGGACTGCTTATTTCGACAGCGCTACGTCTTTCGCCATGATCCGGGGCGGCAAAATCGCCGCGGCAATCCTGGGTGCCATGGAAGTGGATGAAAAAGGCGATCTGGCCAACTGGATGATTCCCGGCAAGCTGGTCAAAGGCATGGGCGGCGCGATGGATTTGGTTGCAGGTGTCGGACGTGTGATCGTGGTTATGGATCACACCAACAAACACGGTGAATCGAAAGTGCTGAAAGAGTGCACCCTGCCGCTGACCGGCAAGGGTGTTGTGGATCGCATCATCACCAATTTTGGAGTTCTGGATGTGGTCGATGGCGGCCTGAAGATCGTAGAGCTCGCAGATGGTGTCAGCGAAGATGAGATGCGCGCCGCGACACAGGCGACGATTGTCGACTGATCAATTCACCTAATGGCAAGGCCCACTTCAGTGTGGGCCTTGGTCAATTAAGAGCCTGAAACACGCACCCGTCAGAAATCAACTCGGGCGGTGTCGAACACAGCGCTCGCGCCACCTGAAAAGCCGCGAGAACCTTGGGCACATAGTCCCGTGTTTCCGCATAAGGCGGTACACCACCATGTTTGCGAACCGCACCCTCGCCCGCATTATATCCGGCCAGGACCAGGATCGGGTCGTTTCCAAACTCTTCCATCAGCCAGTTCAGGTATTTCACTCCGCCCGAGATGTTCTGCCCCGGGTGAAGGCTGTCCTCGACCCCAAATCGTTTCGCGGTCGCGGGCATAAGCTGCATCAGCCCCTGCGCCCCGGCCGAACTTTCCGCCTTCTCCCGGCCTGCCGATTCAACCGAGATGACGGCCAGCACCAACGCAGGCGACACATTTGTCCCTACGGTCGAGCGTAAAATGTCGATCCCCTGCCGCTGAGCAATATTCTGAAGCGTCTGCAATCGGGGCGAGGCTACGTTTATGGCGGCAAGCGCATTTATCGAGTCCTGCAAACGACCCGAACTGGCCTCATCTATCCCGGGTGAGATCCTGTCCCAGAACGCTTTATATGACCCGACGGGTTTGTTTTGCGGCGTAATTCCCGGAAACCCCGGAGGCGTAACACGTGTCCTCGCGATAATCTCAGGAACTACGATCTCAGCCCCTGTGCTGGGCGCCGAAGGTGCTGAGGCATGTTCTGTAGGCGATATCTGAACCGTAATGCGCGGGCGCTGTCCGGGCTTGGCTGCTTTGATCCGTTTATATACGCCGCGCGGTTCGACTTCGTTGGCGGGGACAGACACAGGTGCCGACACCACTGCCAGCGCCAAGCCGGCGCAAGTTATTGCGTTCCGGAGATTCATTTGCCTGCCTCACGTTCTCTTTTGCGTCAATTTGAACCCCGAATCTGTCTGTAAGGCCAGAAAAACAATGTGAATTGGGGCAATTTCGCCTCATTTGGCGCCATTTTGCATCGGGTTTTATCGGTACTCGTACGAAGGGATTATTTTTATTTCTTTAATTTCAATTAGTTAATCGGAAGGCTACCAAAAAGTTAAGCTGAGGCACAAAAATTTGGGGTTTGGCCCAATTCCTGCCACGCCCAACAGGCAAACATAATGCCATACCGAGACGATCGGGAGCGGACTGAGAGACGAAGCTCTGGAAGACGCCGAGGTTCATTAGACTTATTAGATCCTTTAGGAGGGACGTAACATGATCAAGTTCATCAAGAACTTCACCACTGACGAAGACGGCGCCGTAACAGTAGACTGGGTCGTTCTGACCGCAGCTGTTGTTGGCCTGGCCGCTGTTGCTTGGACACAGGTTAGCGACGGTGTCGACGATCTGGCTGGCGACATTGACACCGCCCTGACGGGTGTTGTTGTTACTGCACCTAACGCGGGCCCAACAACCCCGTAATTATTTAGATAGAATTTTGAAGGGGGCTGCGCTCGTCAGATCGCGGCCCCCTTTTTTATAGAAAAAAGACGAGGTCCTGCGATGAAGGGTATTTCAAAATTCTTATCCGGGGAACATGGCGCAATCACCGTTGATTGGGTGGTGCTTACTGCTGCGCTGGTCGGCCTTGGACTTGTCACCGTATTCAACTTGACGGGCGGGGTACAACACGTCGATACCGAGACGGGTAACGCACTTCGCGGTATAGAGGTCTATTCTGCGAATCAGGAACAGGCATCGGAATCAGATTGATCAATCTGGCACTAAGGACACGGGCGTCAAAAAAATACTTCATTGTCCCCCTTTTCGACACAATTCTCCTGTAACCAATAGTCAGTTGAAGTCGTATTCCCTATGACGACTGACATCGCATACAAATAAATGAGGGAACGCGCATGCGTGCAGTATTTGGACTTGTCCTGATTGTTGGGGTGGCTCTGGCAGGAGGAGCTGTTTATATGGCGCGGGACTATATTTCTCAGTATCAGGCGGAATTGGCCAGAGAACGTTTGGCGGCTCAGGAAGCATTGGCAAATGTTAAGTCCGTCCCGACGGTGGACGTTCTGGTTTCGAACCGTGCTCTTAAGTATGGTGAGCGTCTGGCCGCTGAAGATGTGCGGATCGTGAAATGGCCTGAGGATGCAATTCCCGAAGGAAGCTTCCTTGAAATGGCCGTCCTGTTTCCAGAGGATGCAAGTGGCGACCGCTTCGTTCTGAGGACCATGGAAAAAGACGAAGCCCTGATGGAGGTCAAAGTAACCAAACCAGGCGAGGCAGCGGGTCTGACATCACGAATCGCGAAAGGTAAGCGCGCATTTGCAATCAGCGTGGACGTTGCCTCGGGCGTATCCGGCTTCCTTCGCCCTGGTGACAGTATCGATGTTTATTGGACCGGTTCGTATGGTGGCGGAATCGATGGGTCGCGCGGCGAAATCACCCGCCTGATTCAAACCAGCATTGAGTTGATCGCTGTTGACCAGAGCGCCGGGTCCGATCTGACCGGAGCCACGATCGCGCGCACCGTTACGGTCGCTGCTACTCCGGAACAAATCGCGGCACTGGCTCAGGCTCAGAACACCGGCCGCCTGTCTTTGGCGCTGGTTGGCGTGCAAGACGACACAATCGCAAGCGCGGTCGAAGTTGACCAAAGAAAACTTCTGGGCATTAAAGATGTCGTCCCCGTGGCACCCAAAATCGCGGAAGAGGTCTGTACGGTCAAGACGCGCCGCGGTGCCGAGATCGTCGACACGGGAATAGTAACACCCTGCACAAATTAACAGAAAATCAGTGCGTTACATGACCGGGGCCGCGCGAATTGCGCGGCCCTAATTTGTTCGCATGTTGCGCATTGTCCACATAAGGAAAATTCCAGAAACCATTGATTATTGCAATAAATTCTCAATTCGCGCAGTGTTATCAGACATAAGGCAGTAGCCGCAAAAAACGAGGCGTGATCGGAGAGGCAGGTCACATGAAAAGAAGTTCCTGGATAAGCGCAGCCCTATTGGGCTTGGCGCTCGTAGTTGGCCCAGTCGGCAATGCTGCCTGGGCTGAAACACTTCGCGTGGTAAAGAAGGGTACAGCGGAAACGCTTGATGTGCCAATGAACCGCGCAATAGTTGTAGAAAGTGAGCAACCGTTTGCCGAGCTCAGCATCGCCAATGCAGGCATCGCTGATATTTCGTCGCTTTCGGATCGTACTATCTATGTTTTGGGTAAGGCTCCTGGCCTGACGACCCTGACATTGTTCGACGGTGCAGGTAATCTACTTGCTAATGTTCGGGTCCGTGTGGCACCGGATGTTACCGAGTTTAAAGAACGTCTGCGCCAGATTTTGCCAACCGAGCCTATCGAAGTTCGCACCGCCAATGACGGTATCGTTCTTTCTGGCACAATTTCTAGCGCTGCCAAGTTGGCGCGGGCATTGGAGCTGGCAGAGCGCTATGCACCGGAGCGCGTATCGAACCTGATGTCGGTTGGCGGCGTTCAGCAGGTCATGCTGAAAGTGCGCTTTGCCGAGATGAATCGGTCGGTGGCTAAAAGCCTGACTGCATCGCTTGGTTTCGGCGGCAGTGATGTGACTGGCGGTATCAACACGCTGAACAATGCTGGTGCTTTGGCAAATGCCCTGAACAACAACATTCCGGCGGTACAGACGAATACCGGCGCAATTCTGTTCGGCTTTGGCGCAGGCTCCACACAGGTTCGTCTGCTGCTGGAGGCACTCGAGTCCAAAGGACTGGCGCGCAGCCTAGCAGAGCCTAACCTATCCGCACTTTCGGGTCAGGAAGCGACGTTCCTTGCAGGTGGTGAAGTTCCTATTCCGGTACCGCAGGACGACGGCGTAATTGCGATTGAATACAAAGCCTTCGGTGTTGAAATCGACTTTATCCCCCGCGTTGTGGATGGTGATCTGATCAACCTTGAAATGGCTGCTGCCGTGTCAGCTATCGATGGTTCGTCGAACTTCACCATTCAAGGTGATAATGTTCCATCTTTCATCACACGCCAGACCAGCACAACGGTTGAGCTGCGCGATGGTGAAAGCTTTGCGATCGCTGGCTTGATCCAGGATGATTTCACCGACCTGAACAGCCAGATTCCTTGGTTGGGTGACGTCCCGGTTCTTGGCGCCCTCTTCCGCAGCGCGGAATATCAGCGTCAGCAAAGTGAACTGGTGATCATCATCACAGCCCACCTTGTGTCGCCGACACGTGGTGAGGCACTGGCTCTGCCTACGGATCGGGTCAAACCACCCAGCGAATTTGATCTGTTCGTTAATGGCAAAGTCGGTCGGACTGAACGTCTGGGTGCCGGTGCAGCTTCGGAAGTCGCGAATCAGGACTTCGGTAGCTCGTACGGCTACGTCCTGGATTGATTAGGAGGATAGGACCAATGCAGAAGTGGATCATCACACTGGGTCTTTCGGTCGCTGTCGCCGCATGTACGCGTGAGGCCGGATACGAAGCCGATCAAGGCGCGTTCGGGAATGCGACACTGAATAACATTCAAGTAATGAATGGCGAACTGACATATGCCCAGATCCTGGGCCAACGGTTCGCAGCCGAAGTGCCGACCCAGATCAACTTTGATTTCAACAGCGCGCAACTGGACGAAACAGCTCAGCGAGTACTCTTGCGTCAGGCGAACTGGATCAAACAGTTCCCCGAGGCACGGTTCCGGGTCTATGGCCATACGGATGCTGTTGGATCAACGGCATATAACCAAAGCCTGGGCCAGCGGCGCGCGAATGCGGCTGTTGCGTTCCTTACGCGGCAGGGTATCTCTCGCTCGCGGTTGGAGGCGGTTGTTTCATTCGGTAAGTCTCGACCTCTCGTGGCTACGCCGGATCGAGACCGTCGCAACAGGCGCACCGTGACCGAAGTATCAGGCTTCGTTGATCGTGCACCCCAGCTACTCGATGGCAAATACGCCGCTATCGTCAATCGTGAGTACGTGGAAAGCGCGGTTTATGAATCCCAGCTGCGCCGCGAAACAGCTATTGGCGATACAAGCGAACAATAAACTGTGATTGGGCGACATCGTCGCCCAATTCCCTACAATTGGTTCTTTTGCGCCTAATTCTTGCCTAAGTTCCAAGCCACATTTTCAACAATTGGGTGACCTGCGTCCGAAAATGGCCGCAATAGGGTGACAGCAAGCCAATCCTGTCCTCTGGGCCAGGATGGTTCGCCTACCCTTCGACGAGGATTGTGTTAATGACAAGCGCCACGCCGCAAAACGAAGAGACTGCAATTCTGGCCTGCACGATTAGTCGTGATGTCCAGAATTTCGATCTGCTTATAGAAGATATGGAAGGCGCTTTGGGTGAGCGTTGGGGCGATCTCGGCTTTGCCGAAGCCCTGACATTTTTCAACCAACCCGAGGCGAATTCACTGCAATTTGTCGCGTTGGCCATTGATGGCGAGGATGAAGACAACCTGTCACTGATGGGTGAAATCATCACACAGGCCAAAGACAAAAAAATCAAAATAGTTCTGATTGCCGAGGACGTGACCCCGGCTTCGCTGCATCAGTTGTTGCGCAAGGGCGCGGACGAATTCGTCCCCTACCCTCTTCCAGAAGGTGAATTGCAAGAAGCAATCGACCGGATGAACAAACCCGAACCCGTCGCCGTTGCCCCCGGATCAGATGCCGCACGTGCAGCTGGCGACTCTAAAGAGGGTGCTTTGTTTGTGGTTCAAGGACTTGCCGGTGGGGTCGGGTCGACGACTATGGCCGTCAACCTAGCTTGGGAACTGGCAACGGTCTCTGACAAAGAGGCCCCTTCGGTTTGTTTGATTGACCTGGACCTGCAATACGGAACGGTTTCGACATATCTGGATCTTCCCCGTCGAGAAACTGTATTCGAGATGCTGTCTGATACGGCGGCAATGGATGATGACCTCTTTACCCAGGCGCTTCAGTCCTATGAGGACAAGCTGCAGGTGCTAACTGCGCCGTCGGATATGGTGCCTTTGGATCTGATTACGCAAGAAGATATCGAACGGGTGATCGAAAAGGCACGAAAGCACTTCGATTATGTGATCGTCGACATGCCAACGACATTGGTTCACTGGTCGGAAACTGTACTGCAGGCCGCCCATGTTTACTTTGCCCTGATAGAACTGGACATGCGTTCGGCTCAGAACGCATTGCGCCTCAAGCGCGCTTTACAGGCCGAGGAACTACCCTTCAATAAGTTGCGTTTCGCTCTCAATCGCGCCCCGAAATTTACCGATCTGAATGGTAAGGGCCGGGTCAAGCGCATGGGTGAAAGCCTGGGTATCTCTATTGATCTTCAACTGCCGGATGGCGGCAAACCGGTGATGCAAAGCGGTGATCACGGTCTGCCATTGGCCAACGCTGCGGCCAAGAACCCACTGCGCAAGGAAATCGCAAAGCTTGCGAAGTCGCTGCACAGCCTGGGCAGCAGTAGCGCCGAAGCCGCATAACACAATCCCACAGGGAGAGCCGCCGTGTTTTCAAGATATAAAAAACCCGAAGCACAACCGGTCCAGGCACCGGCTAAATCGCCCGAGGCCACACCTGCACCTGCAGCGGAGCAAGCATCAACCGCTACTGCTGTTGCCCGGCGACCCACCCCCAAAAAGGCGGTCGAGGTTGTAGGGGCGGACAAGGAACGCAAGCGCAAAGAGCGTCTGGGCGAAATCAAGATCGAACTCCACCGCGAGCTTCTTGAAAACCTGAACCTTGCGGCCCTTGAGAAAGCTGGAGAATCCGAGCTGCGCTCGGAAATCAGTGCGATTGCCAGTGAGGTTCTGGAATCCCGCAACATCGTTCTAAACCGCGACGACCGGCAACAGCTGAACAAGGAACTGTATGACGAAGTAACCGGTCTTGGCCCTCTCGAGACCTTGCTTCAGGACGACTCTGTCAGCGATATTCTGGTCAACGGCCCGCAGCAAATTTTTGTTGAACGGTTCGGTAAGCTAGAAATTAGCGACGTTACCTTTAAAGACGAAAAGCACCTGATGCGGATCATCGACAAGATCGTATCCGCCGTGGGCCGCCGTGTTGACGAATCCAACCCCTATGTGGACGCCCGTCTGGCGGATGGCTCGCGTTTCAACGCCATGGTGCCACCGATTGCCGTTGACGGCTCGCTGGTATCCATTCGTAAGTTCAAAAAAGATAAGCTGGCCATTGATGACCTGGTGAATTTTGGTGCCTTCACCGAAGAAATGGCCGCCTATCTGCAGGCTGCTGTATCTACACGCCTGAATGTGATCGTTTCGGGCGGTACCGGTTCCGGTAAAACAACCACGCTAAACGCATTGTCCAGCTTTATCGACGACGCCGAGCGTATTCTGACCATCGAGGATACAGCGGAACTCCAGCTGCAACAGTCTCATGTTGGCCGGATGGAAAGCCGCCCGCCTAACGTCGAAGGCAAGGGTGAAGTCAGCCCCCGCGACTGTCTGAAAAACGCCCTTCGTATGCGTCCCGACCGTATCATCGTGGGTGAGACACGGGGATCGGAAGTTATCGACATGCTACAGGCCATGAACACTGGCCATGATGGCTCGATGACAACGATCCACGCGAACTCGGCCCGAGACGGGATTTCGCGCCTTGAAAACATGATCGCGATGGCCGGGATCGAAATGCCGATCAAGGCCGTCCGTAGCCAGATCTCCAGTGCTGTGAACCTGATCGTTCAGGCAAGCCGCCTGCAGGACGGCTCGCGGCGTATGACTTCGATCACCGAAATCACTGGTATGGAAGGCGATGTGATTTCCATGCAGGAAATCTTTCGTTTTCAACGCGTTGGATTAACGCCCGACAACAAGATCATTGGCCATTTTACCGCGACAGGCGTTCGCAGCCACTACTCCGAACGCTTCCGTCTGTGGGGCTATGATCTGCCCCCTTCGATTTACGAACCAACGACTATGTAGGAGATCTTGAAATGCAACTGCCTATGGAGGCACTGATCTACGTCGCGATCTTCGTAGGCGTACTTGCGTTGGTGGAAGGAATCTATCTGGTTGCCTTCGGAAAATCCATCAGTCTGAACAGCCGCGTGAACCGCCGTCTGGACATGCTGGATAAAGGCGTCGGGCGCGAACAAGTTCTGGAACAGCTGCGCAAGGAAATGCAGCAGCATATGAAGTCCCAGAGTATTCCGCTCTATTCCCTGTTGGCGGACAAGGCTCAGAAGGCCGCCATCGCCTTCACACCCCGTCAGTTGATCCTGATTATGGTGTTGGTGACAGGCTTTGCCTTCATGGGGCTCAGCATTGCAACGGGAACGGAAACCATAATGCGGGCCGCAATTTCGGTCGCAATCGGTGTTGGTGGTGTCTATGCGTGGGTAAACAACAAGGCCAAAAAGCGTATGGCAATGCTGGAAGAACAGTTGCCAGATGCTGTGGAATTGATGGTTCGGTCGCTTCGCGTCGGGAACCCTTTTGTGTCCACCATTCAAATCGTCGCAAATGAAGTCCAGGATCCACTCGCCACTGAATTCGGAGTTATCGCTGATGAATGTGCCTATGGCCGTGACGTCGGTGAATCTCTCAAAGATCTGGCACAACGACTGGATATGCAGGATCTACGGTTTTTGGCAGTGGCCGTCGGCATCCAACAGCAATCCGGTGGTAACCTGGCCGAAATTCTGGCCGGTCTGGCCAAGGTGATCCGGGCCCGTTTTCGACTTTTCCGGCGCGTCAACGCTATCACAGCCGAGGCAAAATGGTCAGGAAAATTCCTATCTGGATTTCCACTGTTCTGCCTGGGATTCATTTTGGTGAACGACCCCGGGTACTATGACGAAGTTATGGATCACCCATGGTTCATTCCTGCCTGTTTCTTTGTCGGCATCATGCTGACACTGAACCTGATCGTCATGCGCATTCTAACCGACATCAAGGTCTGAGGACACCACCATGGAAATCCTGACCCAAATAAATGACTTTCTAACCGAGCTCCTTGGCCCCTTCGGTCCACTGATCGTGGTTGGTGTACTTGGACTGTTCATGATCTTGATCACAGTCCCCTTGATCCTGAGCCAGCCAGAAGATCCCCTGAAGAAACTGCAGCGTTCTAATGCAGCCCCTCGACAGGATAAGAAGGTCAAAAAGGACAAGCTCAGAACCAGCGGGCGAAACGAGCAGCTTGAGAAGTTTGCCAACTTCCTTGAGCCACAGAATAAGGAAGAACTGTCTGCCATGCAGCTGAAACTGCGGCAGGCGGGGTATCAATCAAAGGACGCAGTTCGGTTCTTCCACTTCGCTCAATTTTCCTTGGGCATCATCGGAATTGTGATTGGTGTTTTGCTGGTCACTGTCCTTTCCGACGGTCAGGAATTTACCGCACAGCAGATGATAATACGAGTTCTTGTCCCGTCGGCCGCCGGGTATTTTCTGCCACGCTATTGGATCACCCGAAGGGTCGCAGAACGGCAAGAAGCGATCACCGCAGGCTTTCCCGATACTCTTGACCTGATGCTGGTCTGTGTCGAGGCTGGCCAGTCGCTGGACCAGGCCATCGTTCGCGTCGCACGCGAAATGAAAGCTTCCTACCCTGAGATTTCGCTTGAATTTGAAGTCGTCGCCCACGAATTGAAGGCCGGTAAGGACAAGGATACGGTTCTTCGCGATTTTGGTACGCGCTGTGGCGTTCAGGATGTTAACTCATTTGTGACGGTGATGATCCAATCGGCAACATTCGGTACATCCATCGCCGAAGCTTTGCGGGTTTACGCTGGCGAGATGCGAGATAAGCGCGTGATGCGCGCCGAAGAGGCCGCTAACAAGTTGCCAACCAAAATGACACTCGCCACTATGATGCTGACGGTGCCACCGTTGCTGGTCATTCTGGTTGGACCCTCGGCCAAAGGCATCGCTGAATTCGGCGGAGGCTAATAGCCTATGAAATTGAAACCCAGGTGCATCCAAACGGGGATACGCCGCGTGTTACAGGCCACCGTGGTTCTTGCCACGGTGGCTTCTTGCACGGAAACGGGGTCCTCCGGGGATCTGGATGCACCTGGCATTGATCGTAAAGCCCCGGCCGAGGATCAGATCGCAGTTGGCAACCGGCTGATGGCTTCGGGTGAATACGAGCTTGCGTTGGATGCCTTTATCCGCGCAGCGCTCAATCAGGGAATGACAACGCAGATCCTGACCTCGATGGGGACGGCAAATCTGGGCCTTCGGAGGCTTGGACAGGCGGAAACACTGCTGCGCCGTGCGGTTGAAGATGACCCCGAATGGTCTGTCGCCTGGAACAATCTGGGTGTGTTGCTGATGGAAATCGGTGAATACCCCGAGGCCGCTCAGGTCTTTCGCCGGGCCTATGCTCTCGATAATGGCGAAAGTGACGCAATCCGGGACAATCTGCGGTTAGCTCTCGCAAAAATGGAAAATACTGATAATAATACCCCTCAAGAACAAGAATACACACTGGAGCAGCAAGGCGACGGGCAATTCATGCTGCGCAAGCTCCCGTAACATAGGCAAGAGCAGTAAGGGACGCAAAAATGCGCCAACAATTCTTGATTCCGTCTATCGCAATCTGCGGGCTGATCCTCTCAGCCTGTGAAAAAGAGTCCGAAGAAGAAAAGGTCGAGCGTACATTTCAGGAGGTGAACGTCATTGACGAAACCAACCTGAACGACGTTCTTCTGTCGGCCGCCGATCCGAACGAAGCCGTTACCTATTTCCAGGGTGCCGCCGCCAAGAACCCGGGTCGTATAGACCTGCAACGTGGGCTGGCGATTTCACTGGCGCGCGCTAAACGGACGACCGAGGCAACCGCCGCCTGGAAAAAAGTCACCACGATGAGCGGTGCGACCAATGTAGACAAGGTCGAATACGCAGATTCTCTGGTACGTTCCGGGAACTGGTCACAGGCCAAATCGACATTGGATTCGATCCCGCCGACTTTTGAATCTTTCAAACGCTACCGCCTGGAAGCCGTCGTCGCGGATTCACAAAAAAACTGGAAACGCGCGGATCATTTCTATGAAACCGCCGTGGGTCTGACGACCCGCCCCGGTGGTGTGATGAACAACTGGGGATATTCCAAGCTGACGCGCGGCCAGTACGACGAAGCCGAACGGTTATTCACCGAGGCCATTCGACAGGATAACTCTCTATTCACGGCAAAGAACAATCTGGTCCTCGCCCGGGCTGCACAGGGCAATTACAGCATGCCTGTCGTTCCCATGTCTCAGGTCGAACGCGCGATGTTGTTGAACACAATGGCCATCTCGGCGGTGAAACGCGGTGATGTGGCGACGGCCAAGAACCTGTTCCGCGAAGCGATCGCCACCCATCCGCAACATTACGACGAAGCCGTTCGATCCCTGCGCGCGCTTGAGGAAGCCTGATACATGCATATTCCAGCGGGTGCTGCGGCCTGGTTTTTGCCGTTCGTACTGCCGATCTGCTATTACGTGGCCTTCACCGACCTGCGTGACATGCTCATCAAGAATCACGCCGTAGTAGCACTGGCTTCGGTATTTGCGGTCATCGGTTTGTTTGTCCTGCCGCCCTGGTCGGATGGTTGGATTACCGGCCCGTTTTCTGTGTCCCTCCCACCCTATTTGTGGCAGCTGTTACATATAGTTGTAATGCTGGTCATCGGCATTCTGCTCAACGCAGCCGGCATTATGGGAGCCGGAGACGCAAAATTCATAGCCGCGGCCTCAGCCTTTGTTTGGATGGGCGATTTCACATTGGTATTGTTGATCCTGATGTCGACCACCTTGGCGGCCTTTGTCACGCATCGATTGGCCAAACATACCGCCCTCAGAGCTATTGCCCCAGATTGGGAAAGCTGGCGTCGGGACAAACAATTTCCAATGGGTTTCGCGCTTGGTGCAACCCTGGCCATCTACCTGATACTTGGAACTGTTTACGGCTCGTAAACTATCATCAGTCCGCCTTGTCCCCGCCTTGGAACTGACACAAAGCCCGGCCAAATTTTCGTCAAAGGGCCCTTTTCAGGGCTATTGGCGTGAATACTGAATTAGACGGGCAACGCTCATGAATATGCAGACAACCTCGGTAATGGCCCCCCCTACCCCAAAGGGGTTGGGCGATATGCAGCTTCCTATTGTTATGATGCGGGATATCCTGCTGAAAACTATCTTTCGTAAAACCGTAGATACAGTTTCCGAAGTTGCCCAAGCGATCTGCTTGCCGGGTTCTGTCACACAGGAATTGATCGACCTTGCCCGCGAACAAAAGCTGCTGGAAGCAACCGGTACTTTGAACGCCAACAGCGGCAATGAGATGGGGTATCAACTGACCGATGCGGGCAAAGCGCGTGCATTGGATGCGCTGAGCCAGTCCGAATATTTCGGCGCCATGCCCGTCCCGTTGGATGTGTACCGCGAGCAGGTAAAACGCCAGTCGATCCGGAATATCCAGGTTTCCCGCGACCAGTTGACCGGGGCAATGGGACATCTGGTTCTGCCTGACAGCCTGCTGGACCACCTTGGACCCGCGGTCAGTGCAGGCCGATCAATCCTGATGTATGGACCTCCAGGTAATGGTAAATCCTCTATCTCGAACGGTATTCGGGATGCGTTGGGCGATAATGTCTATGTCCCATATGCCATCGAATACGCTGGTCAGGTGATCACGGTGTATGACCCGATTGTACACACAGCCATCGAACAAGAAGCAGATGACCCCAATAGCTTGCGCCGCCGCAAGCGGTTTGATTCGCGCTATGTCCAATGTGAAAGACCAACTGTTGTGACTGGCGGTGAACTGTCACTCAGCATGCTCGATCTGGTTTATAACCCTACGGCGCGGACCTATCAGGCCCCGCTGCAGCTGAAATCGACAGGCGGCATCTTTATCGTTGACGACCTTGGCCGTCAGCAGGAACCACCTCAGGCCCTGATCAACCGCTGGATTGTTCCACTGGAAGAGAACAAGGATATCCTTGGCCTGCAATCGGGTGAAAAATTCGAAGTGCCCTTTGACACGCTGGTCATCTTTTCGACCAACTTTCACCCCAACGAGATCTTTGACCAAGCCGCTTTGCGCCGGATCTTCTTCAAGATCAAGATTGACGGTCCGAACCAAGAGAACTTCCTGAAAATCTTCGCCATGGTGGCCCGCAAACGCGGGATGCCTCTGGACGAGGCCGCATTGGTCCATCTGCTAAAGGTCAAATACCCGACCATCGACAACATCTATGCGAACTATCAGCCGATATTCCTGATTGATCAGATGATCTCGATCTGCGAATTCGAGGGCATCCCCTATCAGATGAGCCCCGATCTGATTGAACGCGCTTGGGCCAACATGTTCGTCAAAGATGAGAAAATCGTCAAATAACCTAATGCCATTTCGCTGACGGGCCGGGTAATCTGCCTTTATGACGCAGATTCCCGCCCGGATTACTGACTGGTTTGAAGACAAAGGTTGGTCCATCCACCCGCATCAGCAGGACATGTACGACCGGGCCCTTGAACCGGCGACGTTGCTGATCGCCCCCACCGGCGGGGGCAAGACAATGGCCGGATTTCTGCCCACGCTGGCCGATCTGGCAGAGCGAAACCATGATGGCCTGCATACAATCTACGTCTCCCCTCTCAAGGCGCTGGCGGCAGATATCCGGCGAAACCTGCGTGGCCCAGCCGAGGAAATGGGCCTGGCCGTCCGGATTGAGGACCGCACCGGAGATACTTCAGCCACACAGAAAAAGCGTCAGCGGGTTGACCCACCGCAGATCCTTTTGACCACACCTGAAAGCCTGGCCCTGCTGACCTCTTACGAAGACGCCGGGCGGATGTTTCAGGGCGTGCAACGGGTGGTTGTCGATGAAATCCACGCCCTGGCCGAGAGCAAGCGTGGCGACCAGCTGATGCTGGCGCTGGCCCGTCTGCAGGGGCTCTGCCCGGACCTGCGCAGGGTGGGCCTGTCTGCAACGGTCGAAGACCCCAATGCGATTGCCCGATTTCTGGCACGTCACCCTGATCCCTGCCGGATCGTTGAGGCCGATCCTGGGCCTGACCCCGATATCCAAATGTTGGAAACACCGGAAATGCCTCCGTGGTCGGGCGGTGGCGCGGCCTATTCCATCCCTGCCGTTCTGGACCAGATCCGGAAGCATAAGACGACGCTTATCTTTCACAACACCCGCGCACAGGCCGAGATTTTCTTTCACAACCTCTGGCTTGCCAACGAAGACGGGCTGCCGATTGGCATTCATCACGGCAGTCTGGACAGGCAGCAACGCGAACGTGTCGAGGCCGCAATGGTTCGCGGTGAGCTGCGCGCGATCGTCTGCACAGGCAGTCTGGATCTTGGTATTGATTGGGGCGATGTCGACCTGGTCATTCAGATCGGGGCGCCCAAAAACGTCAAAAGGCTGGTTCAGCGCATCGGGCGCGCAAATCACAGATACAACGCCCCCTCCAAAGCATTGTTAGTGCCCGCAAACCGCTTCGAAGTTGTGGAATGCATAGCGGCACTTGAGGCTGTAAAAGCTCATGATCTGGACGGTGATCCCCGCGGCGCAGGTCCACGCGATGTGTTGTGTCAACATATCCTGATTGCCGCAGCATCCGGGCCATTCTTGGCCGATGACCTGTTCCGGCAAATGACCGCAGCGGGCCCCTATGCCGAGTTGACCCGAGCAGAGTTCGACGCCTGTTTGGACTTTTGTGCAACCGGGGGCTATGCCCTGCGCGCCTATGATCGGTGGCAAAGGCTGCAGCTACGGCCAGATGGGCAATGGCAGCTGCGTGACCCCCGTTCTGCGCAGCGTATCCGCATGAACCTTGGCACGATTCAGGACACAGATACATTGAAAGTCCGCCTGAAACGCAATCGAGGGGGCAAACCTCTGGGAGAGGTCGAGGAAGCCTTTGCTGCCTCGCTGACCCACGGAGATACCTTTCTGATCGGCGGCCAGATCGTGCGCTATGAGGGATTGCGCGAGATGACGGTCGAAGTCAGCCGCCGAGCGGATAAGAAGCCCAAGATCGCAACGTTTTCAGGCACCAAATTTGCGACCTCGACGCAGCTGAGCGACCGTATCCTGCGGCTGTTTGCACAGCCTGATTGGCCCCAGTTACCCGCGCATACCGCGGATTGGCTGGCGTTGCAGCGCGATATCTCGCGCCTGCCTCAGCGTGACAGGTTACTGATCGAAAGTTTCCCCAACGATGGGCGCGAAAACCTGTGTGTCTATGGTTTTGCGGGTCGCAACGCCCAGCAGACGCTGGGGCTGTTGCTGACCAAACGGATGGAAGAAACGGACCTTGCACCGCTGGGCTTTGTTGCCACCGACTATGCAACCCTGATCTGGGGGTTGGACGCGGTGATAGACCCGCGTCCGCTATTTCAACCCGACGAGCTGCGCAACGGCTTGGAAACCTGGCTGGCGGGCAATGCCGTAATGAAGCGCACCTTTCGTGCCTCGGCCACGATTGCAGGGCTGATCGAACGGAACATGGCCGGTCAGCGCAAAAGTGGTCGGCAGGCCACGTTTTCCTCAGATATCCTCTACGATACTTTGCTGAAATACGATCCCGATCACCTGTTAATGCAGATCACCCGAGAAGAGGCCATGCGCGGTCTCGTCGATTTCGGGCGGGTCGAGGCACTGATCGAGCGGATCGGGGGACGTATAGATCTGATGCGATTGGATCGGGTTTCACCTCTGGCTGCACCACTGTTTCTTGAGGTTGGCAGGGTACCCGTCAAAGGTGCTGCTGAAGAACGCCTGCTGGCGGAAGAAAGCGCGCGCCTATTGCAAGAGGCTGGGCTGGAATCTTGCTAAAACCTCTTGCGCGCGGTAGCGGAACGTCGCAAAGAACGTAACATGAACGAAGTTTCGATCTGTTTAGCCGGGCAAAATCTGCTGGCGCTTGGGTCTGGTGCCCTTTGGTGGCCCGACAAAAGCGTGCTTTGCGTGTCCGATCTGCATCTGGGTAAATCCGAGCGTTTGGCGCGCCGGGGCGGCACGACATTACCCCCCTATGACAGCCAGGACACCCTGGCCCGATTGGCCGCAGATATCGAGCACACGCAGCCTGACATCGTTATTTGCCTTGGGGATAGTTTTGATGATCTTGATGCCCTAAACGCCTTGAGTGTGCCCGACAGGCTGCAGATTACGGCGATGCAGGCCGGTCGCCGCTGGGTCTGGATCGAAGGAAACCATGACCCCGGCCCGGTAGATCTGGGCGGAAGCCATTTGGCCGAATATGCAGTTGACCCTCTGGTCTTTCGTCATATTGCGCAACCCAAGGGCAAGGCTGAGGTTTCGGGACATTACCACCCCAAGGCGCGCGTGCGGGTTCGCGGTCGTTCCATCACCCGCCCCGCCTTCCTGATGGATCAGGCGCGTCTGATCCTGCCTGCCTATGGGACTTATACTGGTGGGCTCTTTAGCTCGGATCACGTTCTGGACGCCTTGATGAGCGATCAGGCAATGGCGATCCTGACAGGGAAAATCCCGCAAATGATCCCAATGCCCAGATAGGGCGGCTCAGATCAGACCATCTTCCTCTAGGAACGGACGGTATTTCCTGCTGACCGGAACAAGCTCTTCGTTCTTCAGGCGCAACATGATCTTGCCACCCTTACGTTCGACCCCAGCAATGGCGTCATCGACAACCCAATGCGATCTGTGCGTGCAATGGCCCGGTATAGGTTCCATTTCCTCTATGGCGTCGGTAAAACGCGACCGGATCGTAAACGTGCCCTCAGAAGTCACCACATCCACATAGTGGTCTTGGACCGTCAGGCGATAGACCCGACCCTGAAAGGATCCCGGCAACCGTTTGTACATGCGCGGCAGCGGAATTTCAGCATATTCGGATTGAGGTTTCGATGCCTCACGCCGCACCAGGATCAAGCCCACCGACAGCAAGGCGCCATAAGATGTTACAGATAACATATCCGGGCACGGCAGTCCGTTGGCCGAAAACAGCAACCAGACCATCAACCAAAGGCTTGGAACGAAAAGGACGAAAACCAAAGATATCAGCAGAAGGTCGCGCCCAGAAAACTCGGTCTCGGCGAACAACCTGCGCAACAGTCTTCTTGCGACGCAGGTCACCCCTAGCGCCAGCGCCATCACCCCGATCCAGAAGGCCAAGCGCCAAGGAAAGGTTACTTCGATGGCCTGAAATGGTTGGAATACGAAGGACAATAGCAGAAGGAAAACCAGCCCGGCAATCAACCGGTACCCTACTATTTCGGCGAAAACTGGGCGCAGTTTCGTGAACATAAACACTCGACAACAACTCTCCGGGTCCAGCCAATACTACTGGGGACTTGCCATATTACAACGTAACCGGCTGGAATAGAAAGTTTATCACCAATACAGGCACATTCAATGCCCGTAATCTCACACTTAGTTTACATATTAACAAATTTTAGGCCGGGGAGTACCCCGGCCCTGAAAATCTACATGCACGACTGTCCGCTATGGGTCACACAGTCAGGCCTTCTGGTTCGGGGAGTTTGTTTGCGCGGCATGCGGCGGTCAGGGTGTTGGCCAGCAGGCATGCGATTGTCATGGGGCCGACGCCACCGGGGACGGGGGT
>NZ_JBXWOJ010000012.1:0-115692 GCF_059610805.1 Ruegeria sp. CDSC025
CTTCGGCTTCGGCTTCGGCTTCGGCTTCGGCTTCGGCTTCGGCTTCGGCTTCGGCTTCGGCTTCGGCTTCGGCTTCGGCTTCGAAAGGCGTTTCGTCTACGGGGTCAGCATCGTCAACAGGTGCCTCATCCGGGGTCTGGACAATGTCCTCGACTGCGTCAGCCTTGGGGTCATCTTCCGGCTTTTGATCGGTTTTCTTCTTACCAGCCACCGCAATGTTCCCCTTTTCGAATCCAAAACAACCTGAACAACTAACCAGACTAAGTTAATCTGTGGCCTCGCCGCCCTCAACCCGCATCGCATGTTTCACAAGCTTTTTAACGGCTTTCCGCATTTTCTTCGGTGTCGGCTCTTTGGCAATCTTCAGGCGGACATAATCCAAGGAATAAAGGGGTTCAGCCGAGGCCTCGCTGATTGCAGCCAGCCAAAGTGGTGCCGAACCCACCCAGATGTCGGCAAATTGTCGCGCTGTTCTGGGTGAAAATATGGGGACAATCACCGGTTCATTGCCCTCAGCAAGGGCGCCTGCCCGATCTGTGAGCGGTAACAGGTGCTGTTTATAGACAGGCTGTTCACGCACAGCCAGACCGGATTCGGTCAACCGTTCAGCAATGTTACCCCGGCTGTGTTCCCCCCGAAGATGAAGCAGCGGGCTTTGGGGCCGGTGCTTTAGCAGGTTTGCAATCAGCTCTTCGGCGGTAGCACCCACCATCCGGGCATCCCAGCCCGCGCCTTTGGCCGTTCCGGTGGTAACAGGACCGACACAAAAGGCCGGCATCTTTCGAGATACATCTAAAGACGTCGCCGCATTAACGGCGTTGGCCGAAGTAAAGATCAGCCCCTTTGCTTCATCCGCATGCACTTGCACCGCCAAAGGTTTGATTTCCAGAATCGGCGAATGGATAACCTCTACCCGGCTTCTGATGCGGGTTGGCAACTGCGCGACGAACCTTTCAGACGCAGCGCGCGGGCGGGTCATCAACAAATACAACAGTTGGCGCCTTCGGCCTTGGGATTGTTTGCATCCGCGCAGGGTGATACCCCGCTTGGCAACCAAGGTGTAACGGATCAGGCCAATGGTGCAAACACTTACTGTCCTCGGGTTGGAAAGCAGCTGTGATGACACGGCCGCCGCAGTCGTGCGCCAATCCGATGATACAGCCGCCGAGGTGCTGTCCTCGGTTGTCTATGGCCAGACCGAATTGCACAGCGCATTTGGTGGCGTGGTGCCTGAGATTGCCGCCCGCGCCCATGCTGAAAAGCTGGATATCTGTGTGATGCAAGCGTTAGAGGCCGCAGGTTTGGGCCTTGCCGACATGGACGCTATTGCCGTAACCGCCGGTCCCGGCCTGATTGGGGGGGTTATGTCAGGCGTCATGTGCGCCAAAGGGATCAGTGCCGCCACGGGCCTGCCATTGATCGGAGTCAACCATCTGGCCGGTCACGCGCTGACGCCACGCCTGACGGACGGGATCGCGTTTCCCTACCTGATGCTGCTGGTTTCGGGCGGGCACTGCCAATATCTGATTGCCCATGGGCCCGAGCAGTTCACCCGTCTCGGCGGCACCATCGACGATGCCCCGGGAGAGGCCTTTGACAAGACAGCCCGCCTGCTGGGCCTACCGCAACCCGGTGGCCCCTCGGTCGAGGTCGAAGCCCGCACGGGCGATCCCAAGCGGTTCCGGTTTCCGCGGCCACTGCTGGACCGTCCGGGCTGCGATTTGTCCTTTTCCGGGCTCAAGACCGCGCTGATGCGAATGCGCGACCAGATCGTGGCTGAAAAAGGTGGCCTGACGCGACAGGACCGCGCCGATCTTTGCGCCGGGTTCCAACGGGCCATCGTGGACACTTTGGCCGAGAAAACCCGCCGCGCAATCGACCTTTACCTATTGGAAGGCCCTGCGGAGGCGGTTGTGTCTGTTGCGGGCGGCGTTGCGGCAAATACGGCCATTCGTACCGTGTTAGAGTCTATCTGCGTCGAAAAAGGTGCCCGATTTACCGCCCCTCCGTTAGCCCTGTGCACCGACAATGCCGCCATGATCGCCTATGCCGGAATTGAACGTTTCCGCACTGGTGCCCGCGATGATCTGACCCTGACCGCGCGTCCGCGTTGGCCTCTGGATGAAACCAGCCCGGCCATGTTGGGCAGCGGCAAAAAAGGAGCCAAAGCATGAGCGTGTCGGTTCTGGGGTCCGGAGCGTTTGGAACAGCTCTGGCGATTTCGCTGGCCGGGAAAGGCCCCGTCACGCTATGGGCTCGGGATCCGGAACAGGCCCAGATGATGCAGAACCATCGCGTAAACAGCGCGCGCCTGCCGAATGCACCTTTGCCCAAGGCGATTACGGTTACTTCGGACGCTGATCTGGCGGCAGAAAGCGAAATCATCCTCCTGTCCGTGCCGATGCAGAAATTGCGGAGCGCGTTGTGTGCGCATTCCGCTACCCTCAGAGATAAAACGCTGGTCGCCTGCTGCAAAGGGATAGAGCTGACCTCGGGCCTTGGGCCGGTTTCCGTTATCCGTGAAACCGTCCCAGAGGCGCGCGCTGCGCTGTTGACCGGGCCAAGCTTTGCGAACGACATCGCGCGCGGCCTTCCCACCGCATTGACCCTCGCTTGTGCGGATGATGCGATTGGCCGTGACCTGCAGCATGAATTGAGCACCACAAATCTGCGCCTCTATCGCACCGCGGATACTATCGGCGCCGAACTTGGTGGGGCCTTGAAAAACGTCATGGCCATCGGGTGCGGGGCCTGCATTGGCGAAGGCATGGGCGAAAGCGCCCGTGCCGCCCTTATGACGCGGGGCTTTGCCGAGATGCAGCGCTTTGCGCTGATGCGCGGGGCCCGCCCTGAAACATTGATGGGCCTGTCGGGTATGGGTGATCTGGTACTGACCTGCTATTCCGAACTGTCCCGGAACTATCGATTTGGCCTGTCGCTTGGGCGCCAGGATGCTTTTGACACAAACACAACCGTCGAAGGTGTTGCCACGGCCAAGGCTTTGGCCAAAATTGCCAAGGCCGAAGACCTGGACATGCCCATAAGCACAATCGTTTCAGAAATAAGCACCGGAAAATGCAGCGTTGGTGAAGCCATGCGCTGGCTGCTGAACCGACCCCTGAAGGAGGAATAACATGCTGATCGCCCTTATCGCCAAGGATAAACCCGACGCGCTGCAAACCCGGCTGGATAACCGTTCCGCCCATCTGGCCTATATCGAAGAAACCGGTGTTGTTGCCCAGGCCGGACCCCTTCTGGAAGGCGATGCGATGATCGGATCACTGATCATCCTCGAGGTCGAGGATATGACGGCGGCGCAAAACTGGGCCGACAATGATCCCTATGCCAATGCAGGACTGTTCCAGTCAGTTGATCTGATCGTCTGGAAAAAGGTGGTCGGCTGATGGCTTATTGGCTGTTCAAATCCGAACCCTCGACCTGGAGTTGGGACCAGCAAGTCGCCAAGGGCGCAGAGGGCGAAGAATGGGATGGGGTGCGCAACTATCAGGCACGCAATTTCATGCGGCAGATGGCCGTGAGCGACCGTGGTTTTTTCTATCATTCGCAAAAAGACAAGGCGATTGTCGGCATTGTTGAGGTTTGCGCCGAAGCCCATCCAGACAGCACCACCGAGGATGAGCGTTGGGAATGTGTGGATATCAAAGCCGTGCGCCCGTTCACCATCCCGGTCACGCTGGATCAGATCAAAGTGGATGAACGTCTGGATGAGATGGTTCTGGTCAAGAATTCCCGCCTGTCCGTACAACCGGTCAGCGATGCCGAGTGGCAGGTGATCTGCGATCTGGGGCAAACGAAGTCGGATTGATTAAAGGGAAGGTCCTGACAGATGCAGAACCTTCCCTACCCCGCGTGCTCCCGACTCACCACACGCGTATAGAATTTCGGTTCTGACCGTCCTGATCACAAACTGACACTAGCCCATTTGGCCGGCTTGGCACAAACAACAAGTACCTAAAATTGGAAACGCCCGCCACAGATCGGGCGGGCGCTGATTGGTCGAAACCCGGATTTAGCTATAGACCGACTCTTTGCCGAAATGCTTGGTCAGCATATAGTAAACGACAGCACGATACTTGTTGCGCTCGGACATGCCATAGGTTTCCAGCGCCTTGTTGATCGCTTCCATCAGCTCGGGGCCGTCGGAAAGGCCCAGTTTCTTGACCAGGAAGTTGTTTTTGACGGTCTCAAGCTCACCTGACTGAGTGGCTGCCACGGTCGACGCGTCGGCGTCATAAATCGCCGGACCACATCCGATTGTGACCTTGGTCAAAAGGTCCATGTCGGCGTCCATCCCGCATTTGTTTTTCAGATCATCTGCGTATTTGGCGATCAGTTCGTCGCGTTTTCCCATGAATAATTCTCCCGTTGAGCAGCTTTGGCTGCGATTTTCAATGCGCCTATGAACAGGTGTCGGAAGGTTAGTCAGTTGTTCTGTTTACACAAAGGGAAAATTTCAGGTCATTCCCCGTAAGCGAAATTATGGCAGCACAGATAGACTCCGCGTACCACAATGCCTGATTCTGGCCTTCTGTAAGGGTCAGGTGGTTTGGATTCAGGGCGTAGCGGGAAAATGTTGAAACCAGTGCAGCGTGCCGACATGGCACCTGCTAACCGACCGGTGGTTATCTGCAATATCCCCAACCCGGTCCCTGAAGATGGAAGTGGTTCGCATGCAGCCGGTTGTAGTTTGGCCCAAGTACCACCCGAAACCATTCGCATGCACCCCGGCCAATCCGGTGTAGAAAATCTGCTTCGGGTCCGGGTGTTGTCCAGTCCGACAGCAGGCTCAGGCTTCGCCCATCTGCCAACTCGACCCCGACAATATCGATGGCATCAGCGGTGGCATGACTGCTCCAACCGCTGTCCTTTCCCTGCGCGGTGCGCATTCGCCGGCAGTTATAGCTGCCCAGGTGGCGCAAGCTGCGCACCCTGCTGCCCAACATCTCGCGCGCGGCGGGTTGGACCACATGGTGTTCCCACATGGCCAATCGCAGAGCCGTGGCACAACGGGTCTCGACGCCATTGACGCTGGCCGTGGTTAAGCCCGAGAGAACCCCGCGCCCGGCTATTCCGCATTTCTCGTCGACAATCAGATCCTCGACCAGGGAAAAGCTTACCCCCGCCCCGGCCAATGCGGCCCTGCACTGCGTTTCATCGGCCAAAGCTCGTCGCATTTGCACAGGTGTGACCGGCGTGACCCGAGCCGTAATGGTCAGATCTCGCAAAGGGTTCCAGTGGTCCGGAACCGGTGATTGCGGGTGGGACAAAAGCCAGTAGCCACCCCCACCCATCAAAACCACCAAGGCGAGTGCTGAGAAAACGAAAGACGCCGCCAGATGCAATATCCGACGGCGTCCAGAAGGTTTGGTCATGCCTGACCCGCAATCAATAGCGGTAATGTTCAGGCTTATAGGGGCCTTCCGGATTCACACCGATATACGATGCCTGTTCGCTGTCCATCTGCGTCAGCTTCACGCCGATACGGTCCAGATGCAGGCGTGCAACCTTCTCGTCCAGATGTTTAGGCAGGATGTAGACCTTGTTTTCGTACTGATCGCCTTTGGTGAACAGCTCAATCTGGGCCAACACCTGATTGGTGAACGAAGCCGACATCACAAAAGACGGATGACCGGTGGCGTTGCCCAGGTTCAACAGGCGGCCTTCGGACAGCAGGATCAGACGATTGCCCGAAGGCATCTCGATCATGTCCACCTGTTCCTTGATGTTGGTCCATTTGTGGTTCTTCAGGCTAGCCACCTGAATCTCGTTGTCAAAGTGACCAATGTTGCCGACGATGGCCATGTCCTTCATCGCGCGCATATGCTCGATGCGGATCACGTCCTTGTTGCCGGTCGTGGTGATGAAGATATCCGCACTGTCAACTTCGTCTTCCAGCAGCGTAACCTCGAACCCGTCCATCGCGGCCTGCAGGGCGCAGATCGGATCGACCTCGGTGACCTTCACGCGGGCACCAGCACCACGCAAGCTGGCGGCCGAGCCTTTGCCCACGTCACCATAGCCACAGACCACGGCAACTTTACCAGCCATCATAGTGTCGGTGGCGCGGCGGATACCGTCGACCAGCGATTCCTTACAGCCATATTTGTTGTCGAACTTCGACTTGGTGACACTGTCATTGACGTTGATCGCGGGGAAAGGCAGTTGGCCTTCCCTGACCAGCTGGTACAGACGGTTCACGCCGGTCGTGGTTTCCTCGGACACGCCTTGGATCTGGTCGCGCATTTTGGTGAACCAACCGGGGGACGCGGCCATACGTTTGGCGATCTGCGCCTTGATGGCCTCTTCCTCTTCCGAGCCCGGTACGGGGATAATGTCTTCGCCCGCTTCGGCGCGGGCGCCCAGCAGGATATACAGCGTCGCATCGCCGCCATCGTCCAGGATCATGTTGGGGCCGTCGGTGAACAGGAAGGATTTGTCCAGATAATCCCAATGCTCTTCCAGCGTCTGGCCCTTGATGGCGAACACCGGGATACCGGCTTGGGCAATCGCCGCCGCCGCGTGGTCCTGGGTTGAGAAGATGTTGCACGACGCCCAGCGCACATCCGCGCCCAGCGCCACAAGTGTTTCGATCAGAACGGCTGTCTGGATGGTCATGTGCAGCGACCCGACAATACGCGCGCCCTTCAGGGGCTTTGCGTTACCGTATTCCGCGCGCAGGGCCATCAGGCCCGGCATCTCGGTCTCTGCAATATCCAGTTCTTTGCGGCCAAACCCGGCCAGCGAAATGTCTTTGACGATATAGTCCCCGGCCATCAGGTGCTCCATTCCGGTATAATTCAATCCGGGTTGCCCTAGCATCCCTTTCGGGACGTGGCAACGCAGATGGCCGGAAACGGGGTTTTAAGCCGCCAAAATCAACTTGGTATGCCCTCTACCTTGATTTTGGGGATCGCTTGGAAAAAGTCGGTCCCAACGGCGACAATGCAACTGATGCCGTTCGGACGTGTCACCAAAACGGTATAGCTACCCGTTTCCTGAGAGGTCCAGACCTCCATCACCGATTGCGAGCCACGGGATTTTTGCAATCCACCAAAGGCCAGTTCCTCGGAATAATTGTCCTGTAGCGTTGAAATCAGTTGATCACGCAGTCCACAGCTTTGCTGGGCAAAGGCAGGCGGTGCAGTGGCAGCCATACCAAAGGCCAGAGCAATTCCTAACAAACGCTTGAACATAGCAAGCTCCTTTCGATACGAGTTACGTCCGAGAGGGGCACACCGGGAGGAGCATGCGCCCCCCTCGGTACAAATGTCGGTATCACCGCGCGCTTGTTCAAAGCACGATTGCTCAAGAAAAAGTTGGCAGCTGGTGATCTTGACAGGTACAGCTTACCACAAAAATGCGAATTTAATGTGTCCCACTTCACAAGGCATGGCAGAATGGCAACACAACCCCGCGCATGGCAAAGAATGCTGTCCGGGCGCAGGCTGGACCTGCTGGACCCGACACCGGTGGATATCGAGATTGAGGATATCGCGCATGGGCTGGCCTTTGTGGCCCGCTGGAACGGGCAGACACATGGCGATTTCGCCTATTCGGTGGCCGAGCATTCGCTGTTGGTCGAAGAGCTTTTTGGTCGTATTGCCCCCAAGGCACCGGTCAAATGGCGGCTGGCGGCCCTGTTACACGATGCGCCGGAATACGTGATCGGAGATATGATCTCTCCGGTCAAATCCGCTGTCGGTCCCGACTATGGCGCACTGGATGATCGGCTGGCTGCGGCGATCCACATCCGGTTTGGCCTGCCCGCTGCGGTGCCTAAAACGGTTAAACGGCAAATCAAAAAGGCCGACAAGATCAGCGCCTGGATGGAAGCCACCCAGATCGCGGGCTTTTCCGAGGCCGAGGCGACAAAATTCTTCGGCCGCCCGGACAGGGTTATTATGGAAGGGCTGCAGATCAAATTGCGGCCACCCGTTGAAGTAAGATGTGCCTATACGCATAGACATTCGGCATTGATGGCCGAGATTGGGCCCTGACCACTATCAGCCTTCTGATCGCGCCACCTTCTGAAAGACGTTACCGTCCATCTCATGGGCATGCCAACGCACTGGCGTCGCCTTCAGATTTGTTATTTCGGCCTTGCCCTCAGTCTTCTGTACTTCAATCTGCATAATCGTACTGCTGGCAATGTCTCTATCGGCGAAACCCCACAGCAGACTTCCTAGGGAATAGGCGATTGGCACCGTCCGATCTCCGGTCTGTGTGCGATACAGCTGAATTGGCTGAGGGACATGGGGGTGGTGGCAGACGATAAGATCAGCTCCGAATTCGGCCAAGTCCTGTGCGGCCTCTTGCTGCGCTCGGCGCGGGAACAGCTCGAACTCATGACCCCAATGAATAATCCCAATAACCAGATCACAGCCAGCCGCTTTTGCGTTCGAGATCTGTGTCTTTAGAAGGGTGGTGTCCGGCGCTTGATGTTTTGAAGTCAGCTTGGCGATATTGATGCTCTGCTTTTGACCTTCAGGAAGCGCGTGGCCGTTGGTACCAAAAGCGCAGGACGCAAATCCGAACTTTATCCCTTTTCGTTCGATCGTTTTGACGGCTGTGGCTTCTGCCAAACTCTCATTCACACCGATTTGCATGATATTTCTGTTACTTAAGACGTTCAAAGTCGTCTCAAGCCCCTCAACACCCATGTCGAGAATATGGTTGTTTGCAAGGTTCAAAACATCAATGAACCTTTCGTTATGGCTGGTCAAAGCATCGAACTGTTCTTCCGACGCACATTCGATCGGCGGGCCAGCGTCCCCGATCACTTCGTCAATCAAGGGCTGTGTCGTTACAGGTGACTCGTAGTTGGCGACCAAAATATCATCCTGAAACAAAAGATCTTCAATCTCAGCATATACTTGATCTTTTGCGACACTGGCCCTGTGGGTTCTTAGAATGTCCCCGGCAAAGCTCAGAGTGACCGAATTTGATGTGTCACTGATGTCAGCGGTTGAAAGTTGTACGGCCGTTTTAGTCATAAAGCCGGACTGATCCAGCTCCGCTTCAGGCTGCTGAATCGGGTTCTTACTTTTATAGACCCAGTACAGGTTGTCCAAAATGTTCATTTCGGAAAGCTCACCCGCAGCGCCCTTTCGTGGTCGCGCCCAAAACCCAAATCTCTCTGCTGCCCAGGTGACAACAGAGACAATGGCTTTAAGGGCAGGGTTGGAAATACGGAGGCTTTCGTATGGCGTATTAGGGAGCGGCGACACTTCGATACATCTCAACTATTTGTTCGGAAAATATAATTATTGAACTTAACGACAACACAAATTGGTTAACAGACACTAAATTAAAGTCTTCAGGGGTGGCGGTCCATCAGCCGCGACAAAGCATATGTTTGATAGCCGCCTGTCGAGACTCAATTCGGTTTTCCGGCTTCATGAGTTCTGGCCTGGTATGCGCAAGCTAAACTCACGATCTCATCGCGGGCTGCGCTTCGCCAAGATCCGTTGCAATGTCCGGCGGTGCATGTTCAGGCGTCGCGCGGTTTCACTGACGTTGCGATCACACAGCTCATAGACCCGCTGGATATGCTCCCAGCGCACGCGATCCGCGCTCATTGGGTTTTCCGGCGGCGGGGGCAGTTCGTCGCCCTTGGCCAGTAATGCGTTGGTGATGTCGGTGGCGTCGGCGGGCTTCGACAAATAGTCGGTGGCACCAATCTTGACTGCGGCCACAGCGGTGGCAATAGCGCCGTACCCGGTCAGAACCACAACCCGGCTGTCGGGGCGCTTTTCGCGCAGCACTTCGACCACATCCAGGCCGTTGCCATCCTCCAACCGCAGGTCAACAACCGCATATGCAGGTGGACGGGCTGTGGAAATGGCGCGGCCAGCGGCGACAGAGCCCGCGGTTTCAACCTCGAACCCGCGTTTTTCCATGGCCTTGGCCAGACGTCTCAGAAACGGTTCGTCATCATCCACCAATAACAGCGATTTATCCGGGCCGATGTCGAGGTCAGAGCTGTCCGCCATATTCTATTCTTTCCGCTAATTCACGCCGTTGGCTTAAACATGAGTAATAGCAGCGCCATTGCAAAGGTCAAACAGACCGTTGCGTTCTAGATCTTGTCCAGAAAGCAGCCCACCTTGTCAGCCATCTGCTCGGCTGTGTCATTGCGATCGAAAAATTCGATAAACCCGTCCTGGGGTGTGACCAGATAAGTAAAGGTCGAGTGATCAACCAGATAGTACTCATCACTTTTGTCATGGGCCTTATAATAGGTCTTATAGGCCTTGCTGGCGGCCTTGACCTGCTCGGGCGTGCCGGTCAGGGCGATGGTCTTACCACCAAGGTTAAAGGCGTAATCGGCCATAACTTCGGGTGTATCGCGATCCGGGTCGATCGAGATAAACAGCGGCGTCACCGATTGCCCGCGTTCGGCCAGAATATCCACCGCTTCGGCATTGCGGGACATGTCAAAGGGGCAAACATCCGGACAGAAGGTATAGCCGAAGTAGACCAGCGTAGGTTCGGTTATCACCTGTTTGTCGGTCACAGTCTCGCCCTTGCCGTTGATCAGTTCGAAGGGCCCGCCAATGGTGGCCGTGCCCCCTGCGATCTGGCTGGACCGGCACTGCGCGAATTTGTCGTCCGAGCCTGCGCCGCGCGTCAGCAGCCACATGGCCCCCAGACCTACGGCCAAAACAACTGTTGCAAGGATAGCGTATAGACGGACCATGGCATCTTACCTGACGATAGAGGAGTTGTTGATCGTTCCGGCCGGGACACCTATCAAGATGAACAGCCGATGCAACAGGACATAATGGACCAATGGCAGATTCCAACATCACTTTTTGGCCTGGTCAGGAACGCAGCTGGATTCGCCTGCGGACGCTGATCCTGCTGCGCTGGGTGGCTATCTTTGGCCAGATCACCGCAATCACCGTGGCGCAACAGACCTATGATGTGCAGTTGGATGTGACGCTGTGCTATCTGGCCATCGGCATTTCGGTCATGGGCAACTTGACGGCAATTCTTGTCTTTCCACGCAACAAACGCCTGTCCGAGTTCGAAAACTTTCTGATGGTGTTGTTCGATTTGTTGCAGCTGACCATCCTGCTGTACCTTACCGGAGGCCTCAATAATCCGTTCGCCTTGCTGTTGGTGGGTCCTGTGACGATCTCTGCCAATGTCATGAGCACCCGGTCAACGCTGATCATCGGTACGGTGGCCATCATTCTGACCACGCTGCTAGCCGAATTTCACCTTCCCCTGCACACGGATGGCGGTGTGGATCTTGAGATCCCCGGTATCCTTCTGTTCGGAAACTGGGCTGCCATCGTTATCGCGATCGTTTTCCTGGGGGCCTATTCCCACCGCGTAAGCTCTGAGGTGCAGTCGATGTCTCAAGCGCTGTCGGCCACGCATATGGCCCTCGCACGTGAACAGAAACTGACCGATCTTGGTGGAGTTGTCGCCGCCGCCGCGCACGAACTTGGAACACCTCTGGCAACAATCAAACTGACCAGTGCCGAACTGATCGAAGAGCTGGACGACCGCCCTGACCTGAAAGAAGACGCCGCCTTGATCCGCGAACAGGCCAATCGTTGCCGCGACATTCTGCGCGACATGGGGCGGGCTGGCAAAGACGACCTCCACCTGAGACAGGCCCCCCTGTCCACTGTCATCCATGAGGCCGCCGAGCCACATATCAACCGCGGCAAGCAGGTACACTTTGCCGAAGGTCCGGTCGGGGATGGCGATGTTCAACAGCCTTCGATCCTGCGTAAACCTGAGATCATCCACGGAATGCGCAACCTCATCCAGAATGCTGTGGATTTCGCGCGCAGCAACGTCTGGGTCGAAGCGGAATGGACAGCCGAAAGGATTACGATCAACATCATGGATGACGGCCGCGGGTATCCTTCGCAAATGATTGGCCGGATCGGGGATCCGTTCATGCGCCGACGGCGGGCAGAATCGGAAAAGCGGGCCCGGCCGGAATATGAAGGTATGGGCCTGGGCCTGTTCATCGCAAAAACCCTGCTGGAACGCAGCGGTGCGCATTTGGATTTCGCCAATGGCTCTGATCCATATCAGACCTTGTCGGACAATCCCGAACGTATAGGGGCCATCGTCCGGGTATCTTGGCCGCGAAAACTTGTGGATGCACAGACCGGCGACACCCCCGTTCCTTCAGGTGTAAATCAGCATATCCAAGTCTGAGTTAAGACCCCGTTAACCATTTCCACCCATAGCTATACCCGTGAATTCACCGCGGGAGAGCACATGGTCGACTGGATCATATTGGCCGTCATCAGTGTGGTGTCTGCCAGTCTGGCGGTTCAATGGCTTTTGCCCCGTCGTCAGCAGACAAGTGACAATTTCGGCCTGTCCGAGCCGGCCTCGTTGTTCAATGTCGTGTTTCTGTTCGACGGTGACCGCCTGATCAGCCACACAGACATCGCTCTGGAAGGGTTTGAGGCTGTGCGCGACTGGTCAGATCTGCGTCGGCTGCTGCAGCGAGATTTTCCGGGCTTTCCTGAAACCCCTGAACGCGTCAGGCACGAAGGGAATCTTATCATCCCCGCCATTGATTGTTCGGTCGAGCGGGACGTTTTGTGCGAATGGATCGACGGGGTCGTACGCGTACAGCTGCGGGAAAGCTCTGATTACCCCAGAACCGTATTGCGCGAGAATAGCGATCCGATCCGCCTGGCGATGGAACTGGCGCCCTACCCGGTCTGGCATCTGGATTATCAAAACAAGATCCGCTGGTGCAACGCCGCCTATGTCTCGCTTGTCCGCAAAGTGCGCGGTGGCGATACCGACCTGACTGCACCTCTTTTTCCCGGGCCCGAAAATGGCGCGCGTATCAGCGCCAAGACCCGTGTATTCATTTCGTCCGAAGACAGTGCAAACAAGCTTTGGTTTGACCTGACGATGGTGGACCACCCGGAAGGCAGCCTATGCTACGCTGTGGACATCAACGCCATCGTCGCCGCCGAGACAGCGCAGCGAAAATTCGTACAGACGATGACCAAAACCTTTGCACAGCTGTCCATCGGCTTGGCCATTTTTGACAGAAATCGCCAGCTTGCCCTGTTCAACCCCGCCTTGATTGACCTGACCACCCTGCCCCCGGATTTCCTGAGCTGCCGCCCCAACCTGTCCAGTTTCTTTGACCGCCTGCGCGATCAGCACATGATGCCGGAACCCAAGAACTATCGCAGCTGGCGTAATCAGATGAACGATCTGCTGGAGGCAGCAGAAGACGGAAATTACCAGGAAACATGGTCGCTGCCATCCGGCTCGGTCTATTCCGTCAGCGGCCGCCCGCACCCGGATGGTGCGGTGGCCTTTCTGTTCGAAGATATCACGGCCGAGATCACGTTGACCCGCCGCTTTCGGGCGGAAATGGATTTGATGCAATCCATCCTGGATAAGCTGGCCGACGCGGTTGCCGTTTTCGGTGATGACGGTACCTTGGCCTTCACCAATTATGCCTATCAGAAATTATGGGGTGAAGCCGATGGTGCCGGATTTGAACCCGACACGGTTCTGGACGTGACCCGCAACTGGCAGAAACATTGCACGGCCACTCCAATTTTGGGTGAAATCCGGGATTTCGTGGAAATGCGGGACAGCCGGGCTGAGTGGTCAGCCAGAATCCAAATGCGTAACGGAACCGATCTGAACTGCACCATCTGCCCATTGCAAAACGGGGCCACCATCATTCGCTTTGCCACCAACGAAGCAATTCCGCAGCGCGAGATACAGCAAATCAGCGCCTGAACCGGGTTGCAGCCAATCCTGCGTGGGGCCATTGTGGCGCCATGACGTTACCACCCCTCAGGATCACCCTGAATTCGCCCGAAGATACGACAAATTTTGCCAGTCGGCTGGGCGCGATTCTGCATCCGGGCGACATCCTGCTGCTGCAGGGTGAGATCGGAACCGGTAAGACCCATTTCGCGCGCAGTCTGATCCAATCGCTGATGACCCGGCCCGAGGATGTGCCCTCGCCCACATTCACGCTGGTTCAGGTCTATGACACCCGTAAAGGTGAGATCTGGCACTGCGATCTATACCGGCTGAGCGCGGTGGAGGAAGTCGAAGAGCTTGGGCTGGCCGAAGCGATGGAGCAAGCGATCTGCCTGATTGAGTGGCCCGAGAAACTGGGCCCGCTGACACCCGGTTCTGCCCTGACGATGACATTTGAAACAGACCCGGACATGCTGGATATGCGCCACATCACCCTCACATGGACCGACGAAAAATGGGCTCAAAAACTGGAGGTCAGCGAATGACAAACCGCGCCGTCCTTGCCGAAGCTCTGATTTCACACACGCCGTGGTCCAAGGCCCGCCGAGAGCCTTTGGCGGGGGATGCCTCGAACCGCCGGTACGAGCGCCTGACCGACCCGGTCACGGGCAAGTCCGCTGTTCTGATGGATTCGCCCCCGGGGCAGGCGGAACCGGTCGAAGCCTTCGTACGGATGGCCCGGCATTTACAATCTATCGGGCTAAGCGCCCCACAGATCTACGCCGAAGACACGCAATATGGGTTTCTTCTTCTGGAAGACCTTGGCGATGACCTGTTCGCGCGGGTTCTGGTCAAACATCCCGATATGGAGCGGGAATTATACGAGGCGGCAACAGATGTCCTGATCAAGTTGCGCGAGGCCCCGACCCTGTCGCTGCAATCTTACGGCCCGGCACTGATGACCGAACTGGCGGCCCTATCCTTCACCAAATACGCCCAAGGGGTTCTTGGCGAATATGACCGGGATGCACAGGATCGGTTCGAACACCGATTTGCTGATATCCTGCATCAAGAAACATCCGGCACCAAAGTTGTTGTCCAAAGGGATTACCACGCGGAAAACCTGATCTGGCTCCCTGACCGCCAAGGGGTTGAGCGCGTTGGATTGCTGGATTTTCAGACCGCCATGCTGGGCCATCCTGCCTATGATCTTGTGTCTTTGCTTCAGGATGTGCGCCGCAAAGTGACGCCGGGTACGGAAATGCGGATGGTCAGCCACTATATCTCGGCTACGGGTGTCAACGATCATGATTTCCGCAGTGCCTATGCCGTGCTCGGGGCCCAGCGAAATCTGCGGATTCTTGGTGTGTTTACCCGGCTTGCGACCGAGTATGGCAAACCCCATTACATCGATTTGATCCCCGCTGCGTGGGGCCATCTGATGCGGGATCTGGATCACCCGGCGCTGGTGAATGTTGCCGACCTGCTGCGCGCGGCTCTGCCCGCGCCGACACCCGAAAACCTGAACAGGCTCAGAAAGAGATGACCCAGCCCCCCAATGCCGTCATGCTGTTCGCAGCCGGGTTCGGCACCCGCATGGGCACCCTGACCCTGAACCGCCCCAAGCCGCTGATCGAGGTAGCCGGGCGCCCGCTGATCGACCACGCGCTTGATTTGGTTGACGCGCTTGGGCCGGTTCGCAAAGTGGCCAACCTGCACTATCTGCCGGATCAGCTTGAGGCGCATTTGACGCCGAAAGACGTACATGTTTCACACGAACAGCCCGACATTCTGGATACTGGTGGCGGCTTACGGGCAGCTTTGCCTTTATTAGGGTCTGAATCAGTGTTCACGATGAATTCAGACGCCATTTGGTCCGGCCCGAACCCGCTGACAATACTGCGCGCCGCCTGGAACCCTGATTTGATGGACGCATTGCTAATGTGCATCCCGACCGCGCAGGCGATTGGTCATGCCGGCGCCGGAGACTTTACTGCTGATGAAGCGGGCCGGATTACCCGCGGCCCCGGATTGATCTACGGAGGCGCGCAGATCATGAAGACGGAAGGGCTGGTCGAAATTCCAGACAAGGTGTTTTCGCTGAACCTGCTTTGGGATCGGATGCAAAAGAAAGACCGGCTGTTTGCCCTAACCTATCCCGGCCGCTGGTGCGATGTTGGCCATCCGGAAGGGATCGCCCTTGCTGAAGGTCTGTTGGCGGATGTTTGACCCCTCACCCCTGCCCCGCGTCTTTGCCGTACCTCCGGGTGTGGATTTTCCAAAGACGCTGGTCCGGGGGTTGAGAAATCGCTGTGCCGCTCTTCCGCCCGAGGCTTTGGCCCGAGTGGAGCTGGTTGTTAACACGCGGCGTATGGCTCGCAGGGTGCGTGAGCTATTCGACCAGGGCCCTGCCTGTTTGTTGCCGCGCCTTTCACTGGTGACTGATCTGGGTGAAAGCGTGAATCTGGCGCAGATACCACCCGCAATACCGCCCCTGCGACGGCGGCTGGAATTGACGCAGCTGGTCTCGAAGCTGCTGGATCAACAACCGGATCTGGCGGCGCGCTCGTCTTTGTTTGACCTGTCAGACAGTCTGGCCGCATTGATAGATGAGATGCAGGGCGAAGGCGTTTCACCCGAAGCGATCCGGCGGCTGGATGTCACCGACATGTCCGGGCATTGGGCCCGCGCGCAGGCGTTTATCGGGATTGCGGATCAGTTCATCGACACAGAAGACGACATCCTGGACACGCAGGCCCGGCAGCGCCGCGTGGTCGAGAACCTAATCAAACATTGGCGAGTGGATCCACCTCAGCACCCGGTCATTCTTGCCGGCTCGACGGGGTCACGGGGAACGACACTGATGCTGATGCAAGCCGTTGCCTGCCTGCCGCAGGGCGCTTTGATCCTGCCGGGTTTTGACTTTGACCAGCCCGATCAGGTCTGGGCTCAGCTGGATGCGGCGTTAACCTCTGAGGATCACCCGCAATACCGGTTCCGAAAACTCATGAACCAGCTTGGGCAGAGCCCGGATCAAATCACAGCCTGGACCCAGGACAATCCACCCTCACCCGCCCGTAACAGGCTGATATCGCTTGCGTTACGCCCTGCCCCTATCACGGATGCGTGGATGTCCGAAGGCCCGCAACTGACCGATCTGCATGGTGCAACCAAGGACCTGACCCTGGTCGAGGCGCAGTCCCCTCGGGCCGAGGCCTTGGCCATAGCGCTCCGCTTGCGAGAGGCGGCTGAAACCGGCCAGACCGCCGCTCTGATCACCCCCGACCGCATGCTGACCCGTCAGGTCAGCGCTGCGCTGGACCGGTGGGACATCCTGCCCGATGACAGTGCTGGCCTGCCGCTGCAACTGTCCCCGCCCGGACGGTTCCTGCGCCATGTCGCGGCCCTGTTCGCGCGTCGATTGGACGGCGAAGCGCTGTTGACCCTGCTGAAACATCCGCTCTGCCATGACGGGGGCGAGCGTGGCTCTCATCTGTTGCACGCCCGCGATCTGGAACTGGACCTGCGCCGCCACGGGCCGCCATTTCCGGATGCCGCCAGCCTGACGGCATTTGCCATCCGCAAAGAGATGCCCGAAGGTTGGGTCCATTGGTTGGTGCAGCATTTCTGCGACCAGCAAATTGCTGATGAGTTGCCACTGGCGGATTGGGTTGATCGCCTCTGCGGGTTGGCTCAGGCCATTGCCGCCGGTCACACTGACGATCCCGGTACTTTGTGGGACAAGAACGCCGGTCAAAAGGCCCTGGCGGTTGTGACCGAGCTGCGAAATGAGGCTCAGCATGGCGGCACCATGACCGCCCATGACTTTGCCGATCTGCTGGGTGCTTTGCTGGCCGGAGAAGAGGTCCGCGACCGCGACGCGCCACACCCCCGGATCATGATCTGGGGCACGCTCGAGGCCCGGGTGCAGGGCGCCGATTTGCTAATCCTTGGCGGTTTGAACGAGGGCAGCTGGCCCGAGGCGCCCGCGCCTGATCCCTGGTTGAACAGGCAGATGCGCGATAAGGCCGGGCTGTTACTGCCAGAGCGGCGCATTGGCCTGTCGGCACATGACTTTCAGCAGGCTATCGGCGCGCCCGAGGTCTGGCTGACCCGGTCGACCCGGTCCGACGATGCCGAAACCGTTCCTTCCCGCTGGTTGAATCGGTTAACCAACCTGTTGAGTGGCCTGGCAGAACAGGGTGGCCAAACCGCCCTGGCAGAAATGCGCGGCCGAGGGCGGCAATATCTGGGGTGGTCCGAACAACTAGAATACGCTCCAGAAATCAAGGCGGCACCGCGCCCATCTCCGCGCCCTCCGGTCGGGTCGCGCCCGCGCCGCCTGAGCGTCACAGAGATCAAGCGCCTGATCCGTGATCCTTATGCGATCTACGCCAAACATGTGCTGCGGTTGAAACCACTGGACCCTTTGGTTCAGGCCCCGGATGCGCTGCTGCGCGGGATCGTGATCCACGAGATTTTGGAGCAATTCGTCAAGGACAGCGTGCTGGACACGGCCTTGCTGACGCGCGAAAGCTTTTTGAAACGCGCCGAAAGCCTGCTGGTCCAGCATGTCCCATGGCCCACAGCGCGCAAATTATGGCTCGCGCGGCTGGAACGGATTGCGGATGATTTCCTGCGGGCCGAGACCACCAGGCGCAGCGATGGTGGGCCTGTGGCTTTTGAGGCCGCGATGAAGCTGGCGCTCAGTCCGCTGGATTTCACCATAGTCGGGCGCGCCGACCGGATTGACCTGAACAGCCGCGGAGCGCTGCGGCTGGTCGATTATAAAACCGGTGCGCCTCCGACCGAAAGTCAGCAGGCCAAGTTTGACAAACAGTTGCTGATCGAAGCCGCAATAGCCGAGCAGGGCGGGATCGAAGGGTTTGACCCGCTGCCTGTGGCCGAAGCAATTTTTATCGGCATGGGCGGCACCTATAAAGAGGTGCCCGCGCCTCTGACCAAAGAGCCGGTCGACAAGGTCCTGGCTGAGCTGAAACAGCTGCTTTCCTCTTATTTAGAGCCTGATCAAGGCTTCACCTCGCGCCGCATGCTGCACAAGGATACCGATATCGGGGACTATGATCATCTGGCACGTTTCGGAGAGTGGGACCGAACCAGCAACAGCGCCCCCGAGGACCTAAAATGAGCGCCCGCAACGACGCAACCGAACGACAGGTGCAGGCCGCACGACCCGATGCCTCGACTTGGCTGGCGGCCAATGCAGGATCTGGCAAAACGCGGGTTCTGACCGACCGGGTGGCACGGCTGTTGCTGGACGGGGTGCAGCCGCAACACATCCTGTGCCTGACCTACACCAAGGCCGCCGCCAGCGAGATGCAAAACCGGTTGTTCAAACGCCTCGGTGAGTGGGCCATGCTGGGGGATGCTCCACTTTTGGCCCAGCTGACCGATTTGGGTGTTCAGGGTGCGATTGACCCGGACCGTCTGGCACAGGCCCGCACATTGTTTGCCCGCGCGATCGAAACGCCCGGCGGACTGAAGATTCAGACCATCCACTCTTTCTGCGCCTCGCTGCTGCGCCGTTTCCCACTTGAGGCCGGGGTCAGCCCGCAATTCACCGAGATGGAAGATCGGGCCGCCGCCTTGTTGCGCGAAGAAATCGTTGAGGATTTTGCCCAAGGGCCGATGGCCAATCTGATCGGCGATGTCGCCCGTTTTGTGACTGACACAGGGTTCGACAAACTGACCGCCGCCATCACGCAAAAGCGCAACCTGTTTGCGCAGACGGCCGATTGGTCGCAGGTTTTGCAGCAATTCAATCTGCCCGCCGGCTTTGACGAACAGCTCTTGCTGGGTCAGGTGTTTTTGGGGGGTGAGGTCGATCTTATTCGCAGCGTCCTGCCCGCACTGACCGAAAGCGGCGGGAACAACGCCAAGGCAGCCACCAGGCTTGCGGCCTTCACCCGCGCCGAAATCGGTGCGCTGCCGGTGCTTGAAGATGTATTTCTGACCGGAAAGGCGGCCAAGGACCCATTTATCGCCAAGATTAACGCTTTCCCGACCAAACCCCTGCGCGAAGGTGTTCTGGCGGGTCAGATGCCACAGCTAGAGGCGTTGATGCTGCGCATCGAAGCCGCGCGTGAACAGCGGCTTGCACTGGTTGCAGCCCGCAAAACGCTGGCACTTCACCGGTTCGCAATGGCCTTTCTGCCGGAATATGAACGGCGCAAGCAACTGCGCGGCTGGCTGGACTTTGACGACCTTATCCTGCGCGCCCGAAACGTACTGAACGACCCGGCGGTAGCGTCTTGGGTATTGTACCGACTGGACGGCGGGATTGACCACATTCTTGTGGATGAGGCCCAGGATACCAGCCCGGACCAATGGGACGTCGTCGAAAAGTTGGCGCAGGAATTCACCAGCGGGGAGGGGGCCCGGTCCGGGATTGAGCGCACTATTTTCGTGGTGGGTGACAAGAAACAATCGATCTATTCCTTCCAGGGGGCCGACCCTCAAGCCTTTGATCGGATGCAGGCCGAATTTGGGCGGAAACTGGAAGAATCAGGCTCTAAACTGTGGGATTCTACGCTGGAGTACTCGTTCCGCTCCTCCAGCGCCATTCTGTCGCTGGTGGATATTCTGTTCGAAAACCGTGCCGAGGCCGGGTTTCACAAAGAAAGCCAGCACCGCGCCTTCAAGTCCGATCTGCCAGGGCGCGTCGACCTGTGGCCGGTGGTCGAAAAAGTCAAAGACGAGGAAGATACCGAATGGACCGACCCGGTGGACCGCCCTGGTGCGCGCCACCATACCGTTGTTCTGGCCGAGCAGGTTGCACAGTCGATCAGGGATATGATCGAACAGGGGGAAACCATCCCCGAAGATGGCGAGGTACCGGGCAGTTTCGTCCGGCGAAAGGTACAGCCGGGGGATTTTCTGATCCTCGTCCAGCGCCGCTCGGACCTGTTTGCTGAGATCATCCGCGCCTGCAAGGCTGCCGAACTGCCGATTGCAGGGGCTGACCGGTTGAAGGTCGGAGCCGAGCTTGCGGTCAAGGACCTGGCGGCTCTGCTGAGCTTTTTGGCCACGCCCGAGGACAGCTTGTCGCTGGCCACGGTACTGAAATCTCCTCTGTTTGGATGGTCAGAACAGCAGCTTTTTGATCTGGCGCATCGGCGGCAAGAACAATTCCTGTGGGCGGCGCTGCGCAATCGGGCCGATGAGTTTCCCGATACGCTGACAATTCTGAACGACCTACGCGGTCAGATCGACTTTCTGCGCCCATATGACCTGATCGAGCGGATTCTGACCCGTCATCACGGGAGGCGCCTGCTGCTGGGTCGGCTGGGCCCCGAGGCCGAAGACGGCATCAACGCGCTGTTGTCACAGGCGCTGGCCTATGAACGCACCGACATTCCAAGCCTGACAGGTTTTTTAGTCTGGATGCAGACGGACGATCTGGAGATCAAACGGCAGATGAGCGGTGTCGGCAACATGATCCGCGTGATGACCGTGCACGGATCGAAAGGGTTGGAAGCCCCCATCGTGATCCTGCCGGATACCGGCAGACGGCAAGCCCCGCGCGATGCCGAGATCATGGTGACGGATGCTAAGCCACTATGGAAAGTACCGGCAGACGCGTCCCCGGCGCTGATCGCGCAGGCGCGAGCCGAAGCGCGCGAACGGGAAGAGAATGAACGGTTGCGCCTGTTATACGTGGCGCTGACCCGTGCAGAGAAGTGGCTAATCGTTGGTGCGGCAGGGGATGTCGGCAAGGACGGAACCAGCTGGTATCAACTGGTGCAGGCGGCTATGGCGCGGGCAGGGGCAACAGCTCTGCCCAACAGTGAGATCCTGCGCTTGTCGCACGGAGATTGGCATGGTCCGGAATTTATCGAACACACAGGTGCCGTTCGTGCCCACAGCGAATTGCCGCCGACCTTCCTGAATTCCGCCCCCGCCATTGATGCGGCGCCGGAAACCCTCAGCCCGTCTGATCTGGGCGGGGCCAAGGCCTTGCCCGGGGACATGGGCCAGGATGAAGAGGCCGCCAAGCTGCGCGGCACCCGCCTGCACCTGCTGCTGGAGCATTTGCCGCGGGTCCTTCCTGAGAACTGGCCGCAGCTTTGCGCGCGGGTTCTTCCCGATATGCGTGAGGCCGAGCGGCAAGGATTGCTGGCCGAGGCGCAAAATGTGTTGACGGCGGATCACCTGAAGGCCGTGTTCGCCCCCGATACCTTGGCCGAAGTCCCGGTAACGGCCGATCTGGGCGGGCGGCGTATCCATGGTGTCATTGATCGGGTGATCGTCACCAAAACGGACGTCCAGGTAGTTGATTTTAAATCGAATATGACAGTTCCAGACAATGCAGCAACCTGCCCCGAAGGACTGCTGCGACAGATGGGTGCCTATGCTGATTCATTGTCGCAGATCTATCCGGACCACGAAGTCAGAACCGCAATTCTGTGGACCCGAACAGCCCAGCTGATGTGGCTGCCACACGATCTGGTGAAAGCTGCGCTAACCCGTGCGCTGACGCCTTGACCTTGGCATACCCGACACCTAGTTTCAGTGACCAAGCATTCCCCATTCAGGAGACAGAATATGTCGACCGTAGCTGTTACCGACGATACTTTTGACGCCGAAGTCAAGAATTCCGAAATCCCCGTAGTTGTCGATTTCTGGGCCGAATGGTGTGGCCCCTGTAAACAGATCGGACCCGCTCTGGAAGAGTTGGCGGCTGAATATGGCGACAAGGTCAAGATCGCCAAAGTCGATGTAGACAGCAACCCGAACTCTGCCGCCGCCATGGGCGTACGTGGCATCCCGGCGCTGTTCATCTTCAAGGATGGTCAGGTCGTTTCGAACCGCGCAGGCGCCGCACCGAAAGCCGCGCTGCAAAGCTGGATCGAAGAAGCGCTCTGATCCGGTTCGGGAAACAACGTTTGAAGGCGCCTCATTCGGGGCGCCTTTTTTCGTATCTGGGGCAAAGCGCTTCCGCCTGAATTGTCTGACTGGAAAAAGCTGCGCAGAAAAAGAAAAAGCCGCCCAGACCCGGGCGGCTTATCTTGAATTCACGAATTCTCGTGGATCAGAGGGTGGTGATATCCGCGCGGCACAGGCCGATATCGTCCAGCTGTTCATCACTGAGAGCCGACAGGGCATTGCGGGTTTTGCGGGATTCATTCCAATCGGCGGCTTTTTCAAAAGCGCCAAAAAACGCGTCCACTACATGCAGGATGGTAGCTGCTCCGAGCGGCGCATGGATATTTGCGGTAGTTGCCATTTGCGCATTCCTTATAAACAGAAACAGCCGACCCGTTGTCGGTTGTGAGCCTCATGTAGGATTTTCAACTGAGTCCCACAATTGCTGGTTTTACAGCCCCGATTTGCGTTTTTTGCATATCTTATAAGCAAGTTGTGAACTGTTGCGCTGCGGATGAGACCGGCCCATATAGAACAACAGGCGAAAACGGAGGCCCCCATGGCAGACAGCGACTTTCCCGGTTGGCACGGCACAACCATTATTGGCGTCAAAAAAGGCGGGCAGGTGGTCATTGCCGGAGACGGGCAAGTCAGCTTGGGCCAGACCGTGATCAAAGGGACCGCGCGCAAGGTACGCCGCCTGTCACCCGGCGGGTTCGAGGTTGTCGCAGGCTTCGCCGGATCAACCGCCGATGCCTTTACCCTGCTGGAACGTCTGGAAACCAAGCTTGAGGCCACACCCGGCCAACTGGCCCGCGCCTCGGTCGAGCTGGCCAAGGACTGGCGCACCGACAAATACCTGCAAAAGCTTGAGGCGATGCTGATCGTCACTGATGGCAAGGATCTGCTGGTGATCACCGGGGCAGGGGATGTGCTGGAGCCGGAACACAACGTGGCTGCCATCGGATCGGGTGGCAATTTTGCCCTGGCAGCGGCGCGCGCGATGATGGATGGCGACAAACCGGCGGAACAAGTCGCCCGCGAAGCCATGGCCATCGCCGCCGATATCTGCGTCTATACCAATGGCAATCTCACGGTTGAGACGATCTAAGACGCAGAACTGTCTCAGGCCAACAGCTCTCGGATCTCTTTGCCTTTCCACCGCTTATGCATCCCGACCAGCCCCAACAGGGCGGTCAGGATCACGATGTAATAGGGCAGGCGGATGTCGATACTCATCAACCCGCCGCCGATCAGGGACATGACGCCCCCGGCCAAACAGAAGACAGCCGTGGTCACCCCCATGACCCAGCCTTGATCGGTGTCGCTGACACTGGAGGAAAACAGGCCCAGCAGTGTCGGGTATGAGACGCCAAAGAAGAAATAGAAGAAAAAGACCGGGACATAGCTCAGCACACCGCTGGGGCTGAAGGCGAAACCTAGGCCGCTGATCACCATCACAACCAGTGAGACATAGATGATCTGGTGTTTGCTGAACCGTTCCTGCGCAGGTTTGACCAGGAAGGTGCTGGAAAAGGCCAGCGCAACCCCAATGACGACCATGGCCATGCTGCCGCCGATGACCCCGTATCCAAATGCGCTGGTCAAGAAGTTGTCGACAAACACATAGAAGGTCACATTGGCGATCATAAACAGGCCATAGACCGGCATGATTTTCAGAACCATCGGATGTTCGCGCACCGCTATCAGGCTGTCGGTGATATCGCGGGGTCGAAAGACAAAGGGCTCACGCTCGGTCCGGGTATCCTTGAAATACGCGGCGACAAGGAAAATGGCGATCAACACCAGAACAAAGGCGCCGTAGAATGGCGTTTTCAGCGTCGCCGCGCTGCCCAGCAGGGCCGAGTCCGACAGGACCGCGCCAATAATGGGACCGCCAACCAGGCCAAAGCTGACACCTGTCACGATATAGCCCATGTTGCGGTCGCGGTCGGCGGCATCGGTGCTGCCGTCAATCATTGCCGCCTGCGCGATCGGCTGGTTGCCAGCTGTAAACCCGGTGATCGACCGGCCGACAATCAACAGCAGCAGGCTGTTGAGATACAGCGCGGCGATGGTCAGCGCATAACCTATCAATGCCCCTCCCAGACACACTAACAGCGCGTTCTTGCGACCAATGGAATCTGAAACCTTAGAGACATAGACCACGCCCAGAAACCAGGACAGAAAGAAACAGCCAATCACCAAGCCGTAGTAGAAATGCCGGGTGCCCATGGCCGTGTTTTCAGGCAGGAACCCCGATTTCGTCTCCATGATCAGTGAGTTGATGATCGGAAAGACCAACCCTTGCCCGATCAGGTCGACAAACACGACAAACAGCAGGGTGATCTTGGCAATCTTGGTCATTTCCGCGCTCCGGGCCCTCAACGCTTTGAAATCACTGTACCAGAGGCCGGGCGCTTTACCTATGGAAAGCATTTGCAAACCGGGTGGGGCATTGCTAACCAACGCTGCCGCCGTTGTTTTCGCCGTTGCGGTGATTACCTAGACCGCAGCCAACTTATGCCGACCGAAAGGACTGCCCCCGTGACCGACCTGACCCCGCGCGAGATTGTCTCGGAACTGGATCGCTTTATCATCGGGCAGAAGGATGCCAAGCGCGCGGTCGCCGTGGCGCTGCGTAATCGCTGGCGGCGCAAGCAACTGGCTGATGACATCCGGGATGAGGTTTATCCCAAGAATATCCTGATGATCGGCCCCACCGGCGTTGGCAAGACTGAGATCAGCCGGCGTCTGGCCAAGTTGGCCCGCGCACCCTTCATCAAGGTCGAGGCCACCAAATTCACCGAGGTTGGATATGTTGGCCGCGATGTGGAACAGATCGTGCGTGATCTGGCCGATGCCGCGATCCTGCAGACCCGTGAATTCATGCGTGAGGACGTCAAAGCCAAGGCCCATCAGGCCGCCGAAGACCGGGTGATTACTGCCATTGCCGGGGAAGACGCGCGTGAGGGCACCCGCGAGATGTTCCGCAAAAAGCTCAAATCCGGAGAGCTGGACGACACAGTGATCGAGCTGGAACTGACGGATACCTCAAGCCAGATGCCGATGTTCGATATCCCTGGCCAACCCGGCAGTCAGATGGGGATGATGAATCTGGGCGATATTTTCGGCAAGGCGTTTGGCGGGCGCACCGTCAAGAAACGCCTGACCGTCGCCGAAAGCTATGACATGCTGATCGGAGAAGAGGCCGACAAACTGTTGGATGACGAAACCGTAAACCGCGCGGCGCTGGAATCGGTTGAACAGAACGGCATCGTGTTTCTGGACGAGATCGACAAGGTTTGCGCCCGTTCGGACGCACGCGGCGGTGATGTCAGCCGAGAGGGGGTGCAGCGTGACCTGTTGCCTCTGATCGAAGGCACAACCGTCTCCACCAAGCATGGGCCGGTCAAAACCGACCACATTCTTTTCATTGCCTCAGGCGCGTTTCATATTGCCAAACCGTCCGACCTGTTGCCGGAACTGCAGGGGCGCCTGCCGATCCGTGTCGAGCTTCGCGCACTGACCGAAGAGGATTTCGTCCGCATCCTGACCGAGACAGACAACGCGCTGACCCGCCAGTACACTGCCTTGATGGGCACCGAGGATGTCACGGTCAGCTTTACTGAGGACGGCATCGCAGCCCTGGCGAAAATCGCAGCGGATGTGAACCAAAGTGTCGAGAATATCGGCGCACGTCGACTTTACACCGTGATGGAGCGCGTATTCGAGGAATTGTCTTTCACAGCCCCCGATCAGGCCGGTTTGGAAATCACCGTGAATGCACAGTTCGTTGACGACAATCTTGGTGAGCTGACAAAGTCTACGGACCTCAGCCGTTACGTTCTGTAATATCTCCAGCCGGTTTTTGCCGGTCCGCGTCATTGACCCCGCTGGACCTGGGATCAGAATAGAGTAGCGTGTGCGCAAATTCCTTAGGGGGCGACAGGTGCTGCGCTATATTATTTTTGTCCTGACTGCGGCAACGCTTGCCGCATGTGTCGACCGGACCGTATCTCAAACCGTGCCCTCGGCACTGGACATTGGCACGCCCAAAACCATTTACGCAGCAACCACCCGCGCGCGCGAAGCGGACGGATCCTATGGGTACCGCCGCAGCGATCAGCTGCAATTTCTCGAGATGACGGTCTCGATTCCACCCAATCACACACCCGGGACATTGGATTTTTCCTATGCCGACCCGGACCCGGAAAATCAGTTCGTGATGGCTGATGAAGACGAGCTTGCCGGACCCCAGGGCCTTGCCTCGCGACTAAGAGGTGTGGACGAGGTTTCGATCTTTATCCACGGCTATAACACGACCCAGTCGGAAACAGTGTTCCGCGCCGCGCAGTTGGAACATGATCTGGAAATACCGGGTGAAACCATGGTCTATTCCTGGCCAAGCCAGGCAACGGGTTATGGCTATGCCTATGACATCGACAGCATGCTGTTCGCCCGTGATGGTCTGGAACAAACTGTTCGCCAGCTGAAATCAATGGGGGTCGATCGGGTTATCCTTGTGGCGCATTCCATGGGCACCGCCCTGACGATGGAGATGATGCGGCAGGCCGAGCTGCGCGAACCGGGCTGGTCGCATCGGAATATCGAAGGGGTTGTTCTGATCGCACCGGATCTGGATGTCGATCTGTTCCGGTCGCAGATGGACAGCATCAAAACGCTGCCTGACCCGTTCATTGTGATGATCTCACGCAAAGACAGGCTGCTGAGTATATCCGCACGCCTGCGCGGTACCGCCAAAAGCGAACGTCTGGGAAATATCAGCTCGGCCGATGCGCTGTCCGAATATAAGATCAGTATTCTGGATACGACCGCCTTCAACAGCGATGCCGGGTCGTCTCATTTCGTGGCTGCAACCTCTCCGGCGCTTTTGGCGATTATCAATTCCGCCCGCCGGGTCAGCAGTACCTTTGGCAGGCAACGCGGGATTGACGTGATCGCCCCCGCCGAGGTCCGCAACCCGACCGGGGCGACCGAGATTGAGCTGACCGAGACCGGGCAGGCCAAGGTCAGCTCTCCGTAATGTCCTTTCACCTGGGGCATTATCTGAAAGCAAATGCCTCATGGCTTGGCGCCGGAGTTCTGCTGACTTTTCTGTCCTGTTTTGGGCAAACGTTCTTCATCTCGATCTTTTCCGGCGAAATTCGTGCGGCGTTCGGGCTGAGCCATGGGGCCTGGGGTGGGATCTATTCGCTGGGTACAACCGCATCCGCCATCATCATGATCTGGGCGGGCGGGCTTACGGATATCTTCCGGGTGCGTGTGCTCGGCCCCGCTGTCCTGGCTGGGCTAGCCGTGGCGGCGCTAGCGATGGCGTTGAACCGCTGGCTGATCCTGCTACCGCTGGTGATCTTCCTGTTGCGCCTGTTCGGGCAGGGGATGAGCACCCATCTTGCCTTGGTCGCGATGGCGCGTTGGTTTACCACAACGCGCGGCAAGGCCTTGTCGATCGCCTCGGTCGGATTTGCGGTTGGTGAAGCGCTTTTACCCGTAATCTTTGTCGCTGCGATGGTGTTTTTGGATTGGCGCCTGCTCTGGATCATCTCGGCAGGTATTTGTGTGACCGGCATTCCGATTCTGCTGCGCTTGCTTCGGCAAGAGCGCACACCGCAAAGTCTGGCCAGCGAGTACTCGGCGGCAGGTATGCAGGGGCGGCACTGGACACGCACCGACGCTTTGCTGAACCCGTTGTTCTGGTTCATGGCCCCCGCCTTGCTGGGTCCTTCTGCCTTTATAACCGCCTTCTTCTTTCATCAGGTCCATCTGGCCGAGGTCAAAGGCTGGCAACATATCGAGTTGGTGGCGCTGTTTCCCGTCTACACAGGTGTTTCCCTGATCTCGATGTTTGTCGCGGGATGGGCGCTGGATAAATGGGGAACCGCCCGAATGATGCCCTTTTATCAGGTGCCAATAGCTATCGGCTTCATGTTGGCGGCTGCAAGCACCTCGATTGGGGGTGCGGTTGCTGCATTGGTCTTTCTGGGGCTGACCGTCGGCGCAAACAGCACCTTGCCCAGCGCGTTCTGGGCAGAATTCTATGGAACCCGTCATATTGGCGCGATCAAGGCCATGGCCACGGCGGTCATGGTCCTTGGGTCGGCGATTGGCCCCGGACTGACCGGCGTTTTGATTGATCAGGGGGTTCCGCTGGACACGCAGTTCCTGTGGATCGGCGTCTTCTTTTTGCTGGTATGTCTGCTGACCTGGATTGGCATCAGCCGCGCCGCACGCACGCTTTAGCGACTGCGGCGCAGATAGACGTAATAGGCCCCGTCACCACCATGGCTGATATGCGCAGGCGTCACCTGCATCACAGCCTGTGCCAAGGGCGGCAGTGACAGCCATTGCGGTACCTGATTGCGCAAGACGCCGCGCGGAGTGGGGATGGGGCCGGGCTCATCCCGGTCCTTGCCTTTGCCGGTCACCACCAGAACCAGACGCTTGCCCGAAGCCTGCGCCGTCAGCACAAAGCGCACCAGCGCCGGATAGGCCGTGTCCATCCGCAAGCCATGCAGGTCCAACTTGCCCTCGGGCCGGAGCTTGCCACGTTTCATCCGGGCAAAAGCCTTGCTGTCCATTTGCACCGGGTTGGCGCGTAACCCTTCGGTAACGGATGGTTTCAACACATGCCGCACACCCCTGCCAGCCGCGTTCTGCCCGACTTCAAACGCCTCTATCCGGGGCTTAAAGATCTTTGTCGGTTTCGGCTTGGGCAATGAGGTGGGTTGCACCGACTGCGGCAGTTCGGGATGCAGGCGATCTGCCTGTTTGGTCACCTTGCGCCACAGATCCATTTCGTCAGGGGTCAATTTGCGGCGCGACATCAGAACTCGTCCGGTAAAAGAGCATATGCGCGCTGAATCGGCAGCAGAACCACCATGCGACCCGGATCTTTCAGGCGCCCCGCTGCAGCCCCAGCGGCATCGCCGGTTCCAAAGAAAATATCAGCCCGTTGCGCGCCCTTGATGGCCGACCCGGTATCCTGAGCGATCATCAGCCTGCGCAAAGGATCCTTGCCGTCCTTTTCGACCCAGACTGGAGCACCCAGCGGTGTGTATGCCGGATCGGCGGCAATGCTGCGCATGGTAGTGACCGAACGGTTCATCGCACCCAGAGGGCCAAATTCCGGTGCAACACGATTCACCTCGCGGAAGAACACATAAGACGGGTTGTGAAACAGCAATTCGGTACCCGCCTCGGGATTCTTGCGGACCCAGGATTTGATCATCTGCGCACTGACCTGATGCGCACCCAGGGCACCGCGCCGGATCAGTTCGGACCCGATCGAACGATAAGGATGCCCATTGGCGCCCCCATAACCGACCCGCAGCGCCCTCCCATCGGGCAACCGGATACGGCCTGAGCCCTGAATCTGCAGAAAGAACAGCTCGACTGGGTCGTCCACCCAGGCGATTTCAAGACCGCGGCCCTGCATGACATCACCGGTCAGCAGATCGCGACGGGATAACCATTTTTCGGCTCCGCGCGCCTCAGGAGGCATTTTATAGATCGGGTATCTATACCGCTCCGATCTGGTTTTGGACCCGTCCAGTTCGGGTTCAAAATAGCCTGTGAACAGGCCATCCTTCCCATCTTCGACCAGAACGGGACGGAAGAACAGCTCAAAAAATGACCGGGCCGCATCGGGCTTATAGGTGCGTGCCACGCCGCACAATGCCTGCCAGTCCGGATCATCCAGATCACCGCACGTGTTCAGAAAAACCGAAAGGGCCGCCCCGTGATCATCGGCGGCCCAACCATTCAGGTCATCATAGGACAGTATGGATCGTGTCACCTCGGCGCTGGCAGAGGTGGTCATGACAGCCACCAGGAAAAGCGACCGAAACGCTGCAATCATGCGTCCGTGGCAACAAGCAGCCAGTTCGGATCGTCCGAGCCCATAACGCGGGCAAAGGTCCAGCTGTCCTTTTGACGTTTAACCGTGTTTGGGTTGCCCTCGATGATATCGCCACCACGATCCCGCACGGCCGAAGTCAGCTCACCAACAAATTTCATGGTGATTTCGGCCTGGTTGGTATCCTTGTCAAAGCTCACATCTGCCAGTGTGGTTTCGCGCACACCGATAAATTCGGCCTCGATGGTCAGCCCCTGATCCTCGCGCGCGGCAACGACCGAAACAAAGGTTTCAAACACCTCTTCCGACAGGAAGGGCTGGATTTCATCCAGATTGCCCTTTTCGAACCCCATGACGATCATCTCATAAGCGCCGCGAGAGCCCTGAACAAATTCACCCACCGAAAAGCCCGGCTCGATCCGTTTCATAGCGGATAGGGTCTGCGCCTGTTCGCTGTCCTCGGGCACGTGATCGGTAATGTCGTGATCTGGCCCACCCTCAATCACCTCAAAATCACGGCGCGACTTATTGGCTTCGGACTGTTGTTGAAGCGGGGGTTTCTCAAAACCCTCACGTGTACCCAGTACGCTTTTCAGGCGCAGGATCAGGAAAACGGCAATTCCGGCCAGGACCAGCAACTGGATCATTGGTTCGTTCATTTCATCCTCTTGGTCAGACCGCGACTTTGTATACACGGCCTCTTGCCACTATGTAGGTGACAGTTCGGGACAAGTCTACCGCCCGACCTGCAGTAAAGGATAATGCAAATGTACCTGTTCCTGGCTTTTTTACTTGTTCCGATCATCGAAATCGGCCTGTTCATTCAGGTTGGTGGGCTAATCGGACTGTGGCCAACCCTTGCGATCGTGGTTCTAACGGCCGTTCTGGGTACCGCTTTGGTGCGGACACAAGGTCGCATGGCGTTGGAAAACCTGCAACGATCCTTTGCAGAGCTTGACGACCCGACCGAACCTTTGGCCCATGGCGCGATGATCTTGCTGTCTGGTGTCTTGCTGCTGACACCGGGGTTTTTCACCGATGCCGTTGGATTTGCGCTGTTAATCCCTGGCGTCCGGGTCTCTGTATTCCGTTATCTCCGCTCGAAGGTCACAATCACGCAGTTTCAGATGGGCGGCGGGACGCAGTTCAGGACCGAGCCCCAAGCATCGACCCAGGGCGATGTGATCGACGGTGAATACACCGAGGTTCGCCCCCGTCAGAACCCGTCAAAGCCATCGAAATGGGTCGAAGGGCCGCACCAGCATTGAGGTGCCTCGCCCAACTTGCTAAGCAGTGGCGAATTTCAGTTTCGGAGTAGACCCATGGCCGAAGACGGCGCCCAAGAAAACACCGCGGCCCAGACCGCACCCCAGATCCAGATGCGCGTTCTGGGACAATTCATTCGCGATATGTCCTTTGAAAACGTGATGGCGCAAAAAGGCGTGTCTGGCGATGTCCAGCCCGAGATCGCGGTTCAGGTCAATCTGGACGCCAAAAAGCGCCCGGCTGAGCATCAATACGAGGTGTCGATCAAGCTGAACCTCAAATCCAAAGCCAAGGGCATGGAAGACATCCTGTTCCTGTGCGAGCTGGATTATTGCGGCCTGTTCCATGTGGAAGGTGTTGCCGAAGACCAGCTGCATCCGTTCCTGATGATCGAATGCCCGCGGATGCTGTTCCCGTTCCTGCGACGCATCGTCAGCGACATCACGCGCGACGGTGGGTATCCGCCGGTGAACCTGGACAACATCGATTTTGTCAGCCTGTACCGGAATGAATTGATGCGCCGTCAGGCCGAGACGCAAAAAACACAGGCCTGATCAGCCTTACCCGCGCCGGAGTGACCTCAGGCGCGGGACCAAAGGGCGTTTTCGCCCAGTTTATCAATAAATTTCTCATGCGCCGCGCGCTCGTCTTGGGTGATCCGGGACGGCAAGGCATCTTTGCGCGGCGATGGCCGCCACTCTTCTGCTCCGCCAACCGAAGAAGACGCAGAGGTCGACAGCCCGAAATCTGGCTGACGTCCGCCGATCAGCTCAAGATAGACCTCAGCCAGAATTTCAGAGTCGAGCAACGCCCCGTGCAAGACCCGGTTCGAGTTGTCTATGTTGAACCGCCGGCACAATGCATCCAGCGAGGCGGGCGAGCCCGGAAACCGTTTGCGCGCAATCGCCAGCGTGTCCAGTGCCTGATCCATCGGGATCGGCGGCAGTCCCATCCAGCCCAGCTCGGCATTCAGAAACTTCATGTCGAATGACGCGTTGTGGATCACCAGTTTCGAATCCGCGACAAAATCCCGAAACCCCTGACCAACCTTGGCAAAAACCGGCTTGTCCTTAAGCGTGACCTGACCTTTTTCCACCGGGCGGGGTGGTTCCAGCAGGTCGGGGCCAATGCCGTGCACGCCAAACGCCTCTTCGGGCATGAACCGTTGAGGGTTGATATAGACGTGATAGGTTTCGCCCGTGGCGACGTGATTCCAAAGCTCAACCGCACCGATTTCCACAATCCGGTCGCCGCTTTCAGGATCAAAGCCTGTGGTTTCTGTATCGAGTACGATCTCACGCATCTGTCAGCCCTGCCCGTATCTGTCTCACCACATCCTGCACTTGCGCGCGGGCGTGGTCCAGACTGTCCGTGACGATCACAAAATCAGACCGCGCGCATTTTTCGTCATTCGGCATCTGCTTGGCTTTGATCTGCTCGAATTGCGCCTCGGTCATGGTACCGCGCGCCATCACGCGGCGTTTCTGCTCGTCAGCTGGGACCGAGACACAGGCGACCGCATCCATCGCCGCATCTCCATCGGTTTCAAATAGCAGGGGAATATCGAAAACCAGAATATCTGCGGTGGCTTGTTCCCGGAACGCCGCTCGATCCGCCGCCACCAGCGGGTGAACAATGGCCTCAATCGCTTTCAGCGCCGCCGGGTCTGCTGAAATGAATCGTTTCAATACTTCCCGGCTAACCGCGCCGTCGATAATGGCCTCAGGAAACGCCCTATGCATCGGCTTGATCGCTGTCCCGCCACGCGCGTATAGCCGATGCACGGCGGCATCTGCGTCCCACAACGCACAGCCTTCGTCGACGAACATGCTGGCAGTTGTGCTTTTTCCCATGCCGATAGAACCGGTCAGGCCAAGTGCAAAGCTCATCCCAGCACCGCAGCACGCAAATCAGAAGTGACTTCAGGGCGCACCCCAAACCAGCTTTCAAATCCAGGTACGGCCTGATGCAGCAACATGCCAAGGCCATCTACGGGTGTGCATCCCGCCTGTTCTGCTGTTTCCAGCAAGCGTGTCTTAAGTGGCGCATAGACCAGATCGGTGACAATGGCACCGGGCTGTAACCCGTCCAGAGGCACCCGCAGCTCGGGCTGGCCGTGCATCCCAAGCGAACTTGTGTTGACCACAAGTTCCGCATCTTCAACCACGTTGCCCGCTTTCAACCAATCCACCACCGTTATGGTCGTGCCAAACTCTTCCTTCAGGCGATCTGCACGTGAGCGCGTCCGATTGGTTAACAAAATCTCGGGCACACCGGCATCGACCAACGCTTGAAGAACCGCACGCGCGGCGCCTCCGGCACCAAAGACAACCGCGGGGCCATCCGCTGGAATCCAATCTGGGGCGCCGCTGCGCAGGTTCTGCATGAACCCGTACCCATCGGTGTTATCCGCATGGATCGAACCGTCGGGCTGAAACACAAGCGTATTAGCAGCCCCGATCTGCCTGGCCCGGTCCGAAGCCGTATCCGCCAGATCCAAGGCCACCTCTTTATGGGGCACTGTGATGTTGGCCCCGACAAATCCGGCTTTGGGCAAGGTTCGTAGAACAGCCTCAAGATCATCCGGTGCGACGTCCATGGGGATATAGTGACCGGCCAGGCCATAAGTTTTCAGCCAATGGCCATGCAGTATTGGGGATTTCGAATGGGAAATCGGATGCCCGATCACACCCGCCAGCGGGATCTGCTTACCACTCATTGATCAATCACCCCTTTGACCGCAAGAAAATTCAACAGCTCCAATAGGGGCATACCCAAAACGTTAAAATAGTCACCGTCAATGGTTGCGAACAGCCGCACGCCTTCTTCCTCAAGCTTATAGGCCCCGACAGCGTGGCGGATGCTGTCCCAGTTGCGCGCAACATAGTCGCGTAGATAGGCGTCCGAACTCATCCTCATCCGCAGGCGCACCTGACCTACATGTCGCCAGATCGGCTCGCCATTCTGATAGATGACGGCTGCGGATAACAGCATATGCCGCTTGCCCCGCATCGCTTTGAGCTGCGCCAGCGCATCCTCGGGCGATTGCGGTTTGGACAAAAGCTGACCTTCGAAATCCAGCACCTGATCACATCCCAGAACCATCGGCCCCGGCACCTTGTCGCTGACCTTGCGGGCTTTCATCTCTGCCAGAGTATCGGCAATATCACGTGGAGATGCCTCTTCGGCCAGCAAAGCCCGTTTGGCGGTCTCTTCGTCCACGCGTGCAGTTTGAACGGTAAACCGCACGCCCGCATTCTCTAGCAACTGCGCGCGAATGGATGACCCCGAGGCCAATATGATGGGGACAGAAATGTGGAAAACCCCCTGAGCAAATGGTTGATCGTTCAAGGATGGTTTGTATGGTTTTCCTGTTGACACGCAAGCCCGGTGTTTTCGCGGAAAACTTCTATGAGTCGCCCGAACCCTGTCCAGTCTGGACAAGGATAACTTTGAACATCGGGACAAGCGGGATATCCCAGCTTATTCATCAAGTTATCCCCTGAATTCTACGTCCTATATAATCATAACATATTGTTTTATTGTTGTTTTTTATGAAATCAACAGTATTACCCAGTTCTCAGGTGAAACTATCCACCTGGGGAAAACAGATGGGTAAATAAGTAATCCACGGAATTTGATCTCCCTACAAAACCATCATCCTTTCTCTTTTCCTATTTTTTTTATAGGGAGAGATCCAAACCACGCCCGGAGCTGGAATGACTGATCTTCTTTTCACCATCTACCCTTGGGTGAAGTCCCTGCACATCATGGCCGTGATCTCTTGGATGGCCGGTTTGTTCTATCTGCCTAGATTGTACGTCTATCACGTAGAAAAAGCCCAAGGCGTTGACGGGGCGCAGGAGATCTTCTTTGAAATGGAAGAAAAGCTGCTGCGGGTGATCATGCGCCCGGCGATGTACATGGCCTGGACCTGCGGCCTGATCATGGTATTCACTCCAGGCATAGTCGGCTGGGATTTTGCCTGGCCCTGGGTCAAAGGCGCAGCAGTGATTGCGATGACTTGGTTCCACTACTGGCTGATGGTACGTCGAAAGGACTTCTTAGAGGGCCGAAATACGCTCACTGGGCGGCAGTATCGCATGATGAACGAGGTGCCTACCATTTTGATGGTTATCATCGTTCTGGCGGTCGTTCTGAAGTTCTGAGCAGCTATTTGACTCTTTGTAGGTAAGCGCTTATTTATCGCGTAACACGCCCGTCCGGGCGGCGTATCTTCCGTATTGAAATTCCAGTTCGAGCCGCATCCATGCGGCCAAGGTTCTCATCATCATGTCTAATGAATCCCTCAATCTGGCCGATCTGAAAGCCAAAAGCCCCAAAGACCTTTTGGCGATGGCCGAAGAGCTTGAGATCGAAAACGCCTCGACCATGCGAAAAGGCGAGATGATGTTCCAGATTCTGCGCGAACGCGCAGATGAAGGCTGGACCGTGGGCGGCGATGGTGTACTTGAAGTTCTGCAAGATGGGTTCGGGTTCCTGCGTTCGCCCGAGGCGAACTATTTGCCCGGTCCTGATGATATCTATGTCTCGCCAGAAATGATCCGCCAGCATTCGTTGCGCACCGGTGATACGGTCGAAGGTGATATCAAGGCGCCGGACGAGAACGAACGGTATTTCGCACTGATCAAGGTCACCAAAATCAATTTCGAAGATCCCGAGAAAGCCAGGCATAAAGTTGCTTTCGACAACCTGACACCGCTTTATCCGGATGAGCGCCTGAAGATGGAGGTCGAAGACCCAACCATCAAGGACAAGTCCGCCCGTGTCATCGATCTGGTTTCGCCGATCGGTAAAGGTCAGCGGTCGTTGATTGTGGCACCGCCACGGACCGGTAAGACGGTGATCCTGCAGAATATTGCGAACTCGATCGAAAAGAACCACCCTGAGTGCTATCTGATCGTCCTACTGATCGACGAGCGGCCGGAAGAGGTGACCGACATGCAGCGTTCGGTGAAGGGCGAGGTCGTGTCGTCGACCTTTGACGAACCCGCCACCCGCCACGTTGCCGTATCTGAGATGGTTATCGAAAAAGCCAAGCGTTTGGTCGAGCATAAACGAGATGTTGTTATTCTTCTCGACTCGATCACAAGACTTGGTAGGGCATTTAACACCGTGGTTCCATCCTCGGGTAAGGTTCTGACCGGCGGTGTGGATGCAAACGCTCTGCAACGACCTAAGCGATTCTTTGGTGCGGCACGGAATATCGAAGAAGGCGGCTCGCTGACCATCATCGCCACTGCGCTGATTGATACCGGCAGCCGGATGGACGAAGTCATCTTCGAAGAATTCAAAGGCACCGGTAACTCGGAAATTGTTCTGGATCGTAAGATCGCGGATAAGCGCGTGTTCCCGGCTATCGACATCCTCAAATCCGGTACGCGGAAAGAGGATTTGCTGGTCGATAAGGGTGATCTGGCCAAGACCTTTGTTCTGCGCCGTATCCTGAACCCGATGGGCACTACCGATGCGATCGAGTTCCTGTTGTCCAAGTTGAAACAGACCAAGACAAATGGCGAGTTCTTCGATTCGATGAACACCTGACACAGGTCCTGGACGCAAGCGAGGCGGTCGAATGGATACGATATTCGCCTTGGCCAGCGCGCAAGGCAAGGCAGGGGTGGCGGTCATCCGTCTCTCGGGCCCCTTGGCGCATCCTGCCGCGGCTGCTCTTTCCGGTGCTGCTTTGCCCTCCCGCGGGATGCGGGTGCGCAGCCTGTATGGCAAAGACGGATCGCGCCTGGATGATGGGGTAGTTCTGACCTTCCAGGCCCCGGCCAGCTTTACTGGCGAAGACGTGGCAGAGCTACAGATTCACGGCAGTACAGCGGCGGTCAACGCCGTCATGCGCTGCCTTGCGGACATGGACGGTTTGCGCCTGGCCGATCCCGGGGAATTCACCCGCCGTGCCTTGGAAAACGGCAAAATGGATTTGACACAGGTCGAGGGCCTTGCCGATCTGATCGACGCTGAGACAGAAGCTCAACGCAAGCAAGCACAGATCATTCTGGCCGGAGAGCTTGGGAATTTGGCTGAACGCTGGCGGCGCGATTTGATTCGCGCCGCATCGCTGCTTGAGGCAGTGATTGATTTTGCCGATGAAGAGGTGCCAACCGATGTTACCCCTGAAGTGCGCCAGTTGATCACAGATGTCATTGCAGATCTACAACGTGAAGCTGAAGGGGTTCGTATTGCGGAACGCATTCGAACCGGGTTCGAGGTTGCGATTGTTGGCTTGCCAAATGCTGGAAAGTCGACATTGCTGAATGCTCTGGCCGGTCGCGAAGCAGCGATCACGTCGGAATATGCCGGCACCACGCGCGATGTGATTGAAGTTCGAATGGACCTTGAGGGACTTCCCGTTACTTTGTTGGATACAGCGGGCTTGCGGGAAACCGACGATCACGTCGAAAGCCTGGGAATTGAGCGGGCCAAAAAGCGCGCCGAGGCCGCCGATCTGCGCGTATTTCTGACTGATGATCCAAAAGAGCTGGGCGTTCAGCTGTTGGAGGGAGATATTCAGGTTCTTCCGAAATCCGATCTGAGAAACAGTTCTGATGAAGGAATCTCAGGGAAAACCGGGCAGGGTGTGGATCGGTTGATTTCCAACATATCGCGTGTTTTAGGTGATCGTACTACTACCCATGGTATCGCTACGCGTGAAAGGCATCGTATAGCGCTGATCACAGCGCGCGATGCACTTAGTGCTGCAATCGCTGTTCTGGAATCAGGTCCCGACCTGTATGATATCGCAGCCGAGGAACTGAGAACCGCGATCCGCGCTTTGGAAGCTCTGGTTGGCAGAATTGGTGTAGAAGACTTGTTGGATGAAATATTCTCAAGCTTCTGCCTGGGAAAGTAAGGAGTGTTTCACGTGAAACATTCGGATTTTGACGTCGTCGTTATCGGAGCGGGCCACGCCGGAACAGAAGCGGCCCATGCGGCCGCCCGGATGGGTGCGACTACCGCCCTTGTGACTCTGTCGGCCACTGATATCGGCGTAATGTCCTGTAACCCCGCTATTGGGGGCCTCGGCAAAGGGCATCTTGTTCGCGAAATTGACGCGTTGGACGGGGTGATGGGGCGCGTCGCAGACCAGGCGGGAATTCAGTTTCGTTTGCTGAATCGCCGTAAAGGCCCCGCAGTTCAGGGGCCCAGAACGCAGGCAGACCGGGCTTTGTACCGAGCTGCGATGCAGCGAGAAACCACGGCACAGCCGAACCTCAGCGTCGTAGTCGGCGAGGTGACAGATTTCCTGGTGAATGGACCTGCTGTTACCGGAATTCGATTGGCGGATGAGTCTGAAATACGGGCCGGCGCTGTGATCCTGACGTCTGGGACATTTTTGAGAGGCGTTATTCACATTGGTGACGTATCGCGCCCTGGCGGGCGTATGGGGGACCGTCCCTCGGTAAAGCTGGCCGAGCGTTTGGATCGCCTTAACCTGCCGCTAGGACGCTTGAAAACAGGGACACCGCCCCGGCTGGATGGTCGGACGATTGATTGGTCAGGTCTCGAACGTCAGGACGGCGATGATGAACCTACGCTGTTCTCATTCCTTTCGATGGGGGTGGTGGCACCGCAGATTTCTTGCGGGATTACGCATACCAATGCCAGAACACATGAGATCATTGAAAAGAATCTTTCCAGATCGGCGATGTATGGGGGACATATTGACGGTATAGGCCCCAGATATTGCCCTTCGATCGAAGATAAGATTGTGCGGTTTGCGGATAAGGAATCTCATCAGATTTTCCTCGAGCCAGAAGGTGTGAATGATCACACAATCTATCCGAATGGAATTTCTACCTCACTGCCACAGGATGTTCAGGTCGATTATGTCAGATCCATTAAGGGGCTGGAAAAGGCAGAGATCCTCCAACCTGGCTACGCCATCGAATATGACTACGTAGATCCTCGCGTTCTGACATCATCACTGTCGTTGCCTGAGGCGCCAGGACTATATCTTGCGGGTCAGATTAACGGCACCACAGGATATGAGGAAGCTGCAGCTCAGGGAATGGTGGCTGGCCTCAATGCTGCCCTTCAGGTCTCGGGTCGGGATCCAATCCATTTCACGCGTTCCGACAGTTATATTGGCGTCATGGTCGATGACCTGACTACTCGCGGAGTGGCGGAACCTTATCGGATGTTTACCTCACGGGCAGAGTTTAGATTGTCTTTGCGCGCCGATAATGCCGACCAACGACTGACACCTATTGGCATACGCCTAGGTTGCGTAAGCGAGACGCGCCGCAAGCACTTCTCTGAAAAAATGGAGAAGTTGGAGGCTGCAAAAAAGAAGCTCACAGATCATACCTATACTCCGAAAGAAGTGCGAGAAGCTGGTATCAAGGTCAATCAGGATGGCAATCGCCGCGATGGTATGGCGATTTTGGCCTTTCCTGATGTGAGCTTTGAGGACCTTGTTCCCTTGATTCCTGAGTTGCAGGACGTTGATTCAGGCATTCGGCAGCAAGTGGAACGCGATGCGCTGTATGCGAACTATATCGAGCGGCAAAGACGTGATGTCGAAGCGATGAAACGCGATGAAGCCTATGAGATTCCGCGTGATTTTGACTTCTTCGCATTGGATGGGCTGTCGTCAGAGATGAAGCAGAAGTTGTCCAACGCCCGTCCCGAGAACGTAGCGCAGGCAAGCCGGATAGAGGGTGTGACGCCGGCAGCGCTGACTTTGGTGTTGGCCAAGCTTCGCCGAGATCAGAGGGTGCGCAAAGCATGAAGGAAGAGCTGTTTGACGGTCTGAATGTTTCACGTGAAACATTTGATCGACTGGCAACATATGTTGCCCTTGTCGAGCGCTGGAACCCGAAAATCAACCTCGTATCGCGCAAAAGCTTGTCCGAAATCTGGACACGGCACATTTTGGATTCCGTTCAGGTTTTTCGATGTGCCGAGAACTTTTCGCATTGGGTTGATATTGGAAGTGGTGGCGGGTTTCCTGGTATGGTCTGTGCAATCATGGCGATTGAAGAAGCGCCAGACGCAAAATTTACCTTTGTTGAAAGCGATCAGCGAAAATCTGCGTTTTTACGCAATGTATCCCGGGAATGTGGCGCAAACTGTAAAGTGGTGGCGAAACGCATTGAAGCGGTGGACCCCCTGAATGCAGATGTTTTGTCTGCCCGCGCCTTGGCAGATCTCGGGGTATTATTATCTTTTTGTGACAGACATTTAGGCGATTCTGGCGTCGCTTTGTTGCCGAAAGGTGTAAGCTGGAAAAAAGAGGTACAGGATGCGCAGGAAGAATGGAATTTCACCTGTGATCCGATTACAAGTTTAACAGAACCCCAAGCCGTCATCCTCAAGGTCAAAGGAGTATCACGTGGTTGATCTATCTCGTCCCTCAGGCCCCCGGATCATAGCGGTAGCCAACCAGAAGGGCGGGGTTGGGAAGACGACAACAGCCATAAACTTGGCAGCAGGCCTGGCCGAGGCCGGATGCAGGGTTTTAGTGGTTGATCTGGATCCACAGGGAAATGCTTCAACCGGTTTAGGCGTCGAGGATCGAGATTGGACAACTTATGATCTGATTCTGGATGATGCGCCTTTGGATGCGGTCGTTCAGGACTCGGAGATTGAAGGTATTCTCGTTGTCCCCGCTACGGTAGATCTCAGTTCCGCCGATATCGAACTGATTTCGAACGAAAAACGCAGCTATTTACTGCATGACGCGTTACGCCAGACTGCTATTGATAAGTACGATCTGGATTTCGTCCTGATTGACTGTCCGCCCTCGCTGAATCTTCTGACGGTAAACGCGATGGTCGCAGCGCATTCCGTACTGGTGCCATTGCAAAGCGAGTTCTTCGCATTAGAGGGTTTGTCTCAGCTCATGCTGACCATTCGCGAGGTGCGACAGACTGCGAATCCAGACCTCAGAATCGAAGGTGTTGTGCTGACTATGTATGACAACCGCAACAACTTGTCCCGTCAGGTCGAAAAAGACGCACGTGACAATCTGGGTGAGATGGTATTTAAAACCAAAATACCCAGAAATGTGCGGGTCAGTGAGGCTCCGTCATACGCGTTGCCGGTTTTGCAATATGACTCGGGGTCTCTGGGCGCGATGGCCTATCGGCATTTGGCCCGGGAAGTCATGCATAAGAACAATAAAACCGCAGTCTGAGCGGTACTAGGAGGACCCTGTGACAGCCAGAAAATCAAAACCAAGAGGGTTGGGTCGCGGGCTTTCGGCGTTGATGGCAGATGTCACACAAGAGCCCCAGGGACGCGTGCCAACTGATTCACGGCGGCCGGACCTGACGATTCCAATCGAAAAGCTTCACGCAAACCCAAATCAGCCGCGCCGTACCTTTGCCCGGGAACATCTGGATGAGCTTGCCGCTTCGGTCAAAGAGAAGGGGATCATTCAGCCTCTGATCGTCCGAGAAATTGCCGAAGGCGATTATGAAATCGTCGCGGGTGAACGCCGCTGGCGCGCGGCGCAAATGGCGCAGTTGCATGATATCCCCGTTATCGTTCGCGATTTTGATGACACTGAGGTTCTGGAAGTCGCCATTATCGAAAACATTCAGCGCGCGGATTTGAATGCGGTGGAAGAGGCGGCCGGCTATAAGCAGCTGATGGACCGCTTTGGTCATACGCAAGAAAAGCTGGCTGAAGCATTGGGCAAAAGCCGCAGTCATATTGCCAATTTGCTGCGCCTGTTGTCCCTGCCAATGGATGTACAAACCCTTGTAATAGAAGGAAAATTATCGGCTGGCCATGCACGGACGCTGATCACGGCCGAGAATGCCTCGGATCTTGCAAAGCAAATTGTCAAAGACGGGCTGTCGGTGCGGGCAACGGAAGCGCTGGTGAAGAAGCAACAGCAGGGGGATGCGGCCCGACCGGCACCAAGGTCTCGGGATCTGAATGCGGGTAAAGATGCGGATACCCGGGCGCTGGAAAAGGATCTTTCCGCGATTCTGGCGATGAAAGTGGCGATCAATCACAAAGCGGGCTCGGAAACGGGGCAGGTGGTCCTGACCTATGAGAACCTGGATCAACTGGATGATCTTTGTTCCAAGCTCAGCCGCTAGGGCGGGTCCAGATAAAGAACATCACGCCGCCTAGTACAATCGCCTGGATGATCAGGACATGAGACGGCGCAGACATCATGACCGATAGTCCAAATACGGCGGTGACCGACAGGGTGGCCGCCTTTTTTGCGGCCGGACGAATCGCGCCTGAACTCTGCCAATCGACGATCATTGGGCCAAACAGTCGGTGCGTTATCAGCCAGCTATGCAGCCGTGAAGACGAGCGGGCAAAGAAGAAGGCGGCGAGTAGCAGAAATGGAACCGTTGGTAGTAGGGGAAGCACCACCCCAACAGCGGCCAGCCCGACGCATAACAATCCAAGCCCTGCCCACAGATATTGCATGGTCTACCCCAAAAGTTCGCGGATCACCGCGTTCAAGACGGCCCGCCCGTCGGTTGTGGCCATCAGTCTACCATCCAGCATTTGAACCATGCCGATATCCTGAAGATGGCCCAATGGGTCTTGTGGTAAGGGGTGGCCTGATATTCCCATATATCTATCTATATCTAGCCCGCCGGTAACCCTAAGGCCCATCATAAGGTATTCACTTGCCTGATCTTCACGCGACAATGCGGCGCGTTCTTTCTCTCCGCTACCACAGGAAGCCGCGTCCAACCACCGCTGCGGATTCAGATAGGTTTCAGTCGCGTATTTCTGGCCATTCTGGGTGATCCGTCCATGGGCGCCGGGGCCAATGCCGACATAGTCACCATAGCGCCAATAGATCAGATTGTGCTGTGATTCCGCGCCGGGGCGGGCGTGGTTCGATACCTCATAGGCGGGCAAACCATGAGCCTCGCAGATCTTTTGCGTGGCCAGATACATATCGGCGGCGCTATCATCCAAGGGCAGGCCGCGCAGCTTGCCCACGGCATAGCGATCACCAAAGGCGGTTCCGTCTTCTATGGTCAGTTGGTACAGCGACAGGTGATCGACCGCCATCGACAGGGCTTCGGTCAACTCTGCGCGCCAGGCATCAAGGGTTTGATGTTGCCGCGCATAGATCAGGTCAAAGCTGACCCGTTCAAAACAATGACGGGCTATGTCATAAGCAGCCCGCGCTTCGGCCACGCTGTGAATGCGGCCCAACCGGCGCAGATCGTCATCATTCAGCGCCTGAACCCCCATTGAGATACGGTTGACGCCTGCTTCCCGGTAGGCTGCGAACCGTCCCGCCTCGACCGAGCTGGGATTGGCTTCAAGTGTGATTTCCATGTCATTGGCGGGGTGCCAAAGGGCGCGGGCGGTATCAATCACTGCGGCGACGGTTTCGGGATCCATCAGAGACGGGGTGCCGCCGCCAAAGAAGATGGTGTTCAGGACACGGTTGGGGGTTTCGGAAGCGCTACGGCGCAGCTCGACCAGATATGCATCAAGCCATTGTTTTTGATCTATATTTTTTGAAACATGGCTGTTGAAATCGCAATAGGGGCATTTGGCCTCGCAAAAGGGCCAATGCACATACAGGCCAAAGCCCCCATTGCGCCAATCATCCGCCAAAACAGCCTTTCACGAACATCTCAACCGCGCGACCGCGATGGCTGATCTTGTTCTTTTCCCAGCGATCCATCTCGGCAAAGGTAATGTCATGACCCTCGGGCACAAACATTGGATCATAACCAAAGCCGTCCGTACCGCGAATGGGCCAGACCAAGTGACCGGGGGCGATGCCTTCGAACACCTCATCATGCCCGTCGGGCCAGGCCAAAACCAACGTGCAGCGAAATTGTGCGGTGCGGGGATGGGCGGCGTTCTTCGCCTCAAGCTCCTCATGTGCGCGTGTCATCGCCATCAGGAAATCGCGGCCATTGCCGGTTTCTGCCCAATCGGCGGTATATACGCCCGGCGCGCCATCCAGCGCGTCGACGGTGATCCCGGAATCGTCCGACAGGGCAGGAAGGCCGGTGGCTTTGGCGGCGGCATGGGCCTTGATCCGGGCATTGCCGACGAATGTATCCTCGGTCTCTTCCGGTTCAGGCAGGTCCATGTCAGCGGCGCCGATAACAGTGACGCCAAAGGGTTCAAGCAGATGTGCCATCTCCTCAAGCTTGCCTTTGTTATGCGTGGCCACCAGCAACCTATCGCCGTCGAACTTGCGGGTCATGCGGTGGCGGCCTTTTGCGCAGCAGCCAGTTCACTAACGCCCTGTTCAGCCAGATCCATTAGTTGATCCATCTGAACGCGGCTAAAGACCGAGCCCTCCGCGCTCATTTGAACTTCGATCAATTTGCCGGACCCGGTCATGATAAAGTTGCCGTCCACGCCGGCTTCGCTGTCTTCGGGGTAATCCAGATCCAGCACCGGTTGACCGGCGTAAATACCGCAGGACACAGCTGCAACCGGGTCAACCAGCGGGTCCGAGATCACGTCACCCGTTTTCATTAGCTTGTTGACCGCAAGACGCAGCGCAACCCAACCGCCTGTGATCGAGGCACATCGGGTGCCACCATCGGCCTGGATCACATCGCAGTCGACGGTGATCTGGCGTTCACCCAAGGCAACTCGATCGACACCTGCACGCAGGGCTCGGCCGATCAAACGCTGGATTTCCACGGTACGACCAGCCTGCTTACCGCTGGCAGCCTCGCGCCGCATCCGTGTATTGGTCGCACGGGGCAGCATGCCGTATTCAGCGGTAACCCAGCCCAGGCCCGAACCCTTGATGAACGGTGGCACGCGATCTTCGATCGTGGCAGTGCACAACACATGGGTATCGCCCATCTTAATCAGGCAGGAACCTTCGGCATGTTTGGTAAATCCCGTTTCGATTGAAACGGCGCGCATTTCGTTTAGATCACGTCCTGAGGGTCGCATGGGAATTCCTTTGTTTGCTGGTTTGGGGATACCGCCCCGCAGCGTCAGGATGCAACCCTGATTGACCTTTCGCCTACCTGCTATTTAATGGCCATCCAGCAGAGGATTGCCGATGAGTGACGCAAGCAAAATTCTGAACGAGATGAATGACCGGTCGCGCGAGGTGTTTCGGCTGATTGTCGAAAGCTATCTGGATAGCGGTGAGCCTGTCGGCAGCCGTACCCTGACGCGCACTTTGTCGGAAAAAGTCAGTGCGGCGACGGTTCGCAATGTGATGCAGGATCTTGAGTTTCTGGGCCTGCTCGACAGCCCTCATGTCAGTGCGGGGCGGATTCCGACGCAACACGGGTTACGGATGTTCGTGGACGGATTGCTGGAGGTCGGTGATCTGGGCGCGGATGACCGGCAGAAGCTGGACGACACACTGGGCGCTAACTCGGGGGATGTCGGCGGGATGCTTGATCGTGTCGGCGCGGCCTTGTCACACGTGACACAAGGGGCCTCGCTGGTTTTGACGCCGAAACACGAAGCGGAAATCAAACATATCGAATTTGTGTCGCTTGGGCATGACAGGGCCCTGGTGGTTTTGGTCTTTTCCGACGGTCAGGTGGAAAACCGGCTGTTCAAGCCGCCACCCGGGCAAACGCCCAGCTCGATGCGGGAAGCGGCGAATTTTCTGAACGCGCTGATCGAGGGCCGCACCATCAGCGAGGTTCGCCGTCAGATGCTGACCCAGATCGATGTGCGGAAACAGGAAATTGACGTGCTGGCCCGTGAAATGGTCGACAGCGGCATGGCCGCATGGGACGGGGATGATGGCGACTCGGCTCGTTTGATCGTCCGAGGGCGGGCGAATCTGCTGGGTGAACGTGGCGAAGCAGATGAGTTGGAGCGCATTCGCACCCTGTTTGACGACCTCGAACGCAAGCGCGACATCGCCGAATTTCTGGAATTGACCGAAGAAGGCGAAGGTGTGCGCATTTTTATCGGGTCTGAGAACAAACTTTTCTCACTTTCGGGTTCCTCTTTGGTGGTGTCTCCATATATGAACGCTGATCGTAAGATAATCGGTGCGGTTGGGGTCATCGGGCCCACACGTCTGAATTATGGACGGATCGTGCCGATCGTGGATTATACGGCGCAACTGGTCGGCAAACTGATATCCGACCGGAGCTAGAGGGTAAGAGATGGCAGAGCCCAAGAACGAAGATTTTCTGGACGATATCGCAACGGCCGAGGCCGAAGAGCTGGCAGATGAATTTGCTGAGATCAGCGAAGAAGCGCTGGAGCTGGATGAGCTGCGCGCCGAGCGCGACGACTACAAAGACAAATTCATGCGTGCATTGGCCGATGCGGAAAACGCGCGCAAGCGCGGCGACAAGGCACGGCGCGATGCCGAACAGTATGGCGGCTCGAAACTGGCCCGTGACATGCTGCCGGTCTATGACAATATGAAACGCGCGCTTGAGGCCGCAACCGACGAGCAGAAAGAGGTCGCAGGCGCTTTGCTGGAAGGTGTTGAACTGACCATGCGCGCGCTGAAGGACGTGTTTCAGAAACACGGGATTCAGGTGATCACGCCAGAAGTTGGCGATCGGTTTGACCCCAATGTGCATGAGGCGATGTTCGAGGCCCCCGTGCCCGGAACACGCGCCGGTGACATCATCCAGGTATCTGCAGAAGGCTTTATGCTGTACGACCGGCTCTTGCGCCCCGCGCAGGTGGGTGTGTCGTCCACGCCGGCAAGCTAAGCGCTTAAGATATCATTCAATTATTGAGGCGGTCAGGATCTGGCCGCCTCTTTCAATTTATAGATCAGGTCCAATGCCTCGCGCGGGCTTAGCTCATCCGGCAAGATCTCACCCAACATATCCGCAACGGGTGAAGCTTTTGGGGGAGGCGGTGGCGGCGGGGCAGCCGAGAACAGCGGCAGATCGTCGATCAAAGCCTTTTGCTTGCCGCCTTCGCGTTCGGTTTTCTCCAGCTGGTCCAGCACAACGCGGGCACGTTCGACAACGGATGCCGGCAGGCCAGCCAGTTGCGCCACCTGGACACCATAGGACCGGTCTGCGGCGCCTTTGTGAACCTCGTGCAAAAAGATCACTTCGCCCTCCCATTCCTTGACCGCAACGGTGGCGTTGTCGACACCTTCCAGATTTCCGGCCAGCGCGGTCAGCTCGTGATAATGCGTTGCAAACAGCGCGCGACATTTATTGGCGGCGTGCAGATGTTCGAGCGTGGCCCAGGCGATGGAAAGCCCGTCATAGGTGGCCGTCCCGCGTCCGATTTCATCCAGAATGACCAGCGCATGATCGTCGGCTTGATTGAGGATGGCGGCGGTTTCGACCATTTCAACCATAAAGGTCGACCGACCCCTGGCCAGATCGTCAGATGCCCCGACACGGCTGAACAGCTGGCTGACTACACCGATATAGGCTTGTTCGGCTGGAACATAGCTGCCCATCTGTGCAAGCAGGGCGATCAGCGCATTCTGCCGCAGGAAGGTTGATTTACCCGCCATGTTGGGGCCGGTCAGCAACCAGATTGCAGCACCATCTTCGGCGCTGAGATCACAATCATTGGCGATAAACGCGTCACCGCTTTGTTGGCGCAGCGCATGTTCAACAACCGGATGCCGCCCGCCCTGAATATCAAAGGCACGAGAGGCATCGACCTGCGGGCGACACCAGTTCTCGCCCCGTGCCAGATCGGCCAGCGCAGTGGTTAGGTCCAGTTCTGCCAGCCCGCGCGCGGCTTGGTTCAGTTGCGCAGCACGGGTAAGAATCTCATCAGAAAGCCTTTGATAGAGCCGCTTTTCGATCTCCAAAGCATGATTTCCGGCGTTCAGGATACGGGTTTCGATCTCGGACAGTTCTACTGTCGTGAACCGCACCTGATTGGCCGTGGTTTGCCGGTGGATATAGGTTTCGGAGAACGGCGGGTTCAACATCTTTTCGGCATGTGTGGCCGTGGTTTCGATGAAATAGCCCAGCACGTTGTTATGCTTGATCTTCAGCGAGGTGATGCCGGTGTGCTGGGAATATTTCTGCTGAAACCCGGCGATGACCGAGCGGCCTTCGTCCCGCAGGGTGCGCGCCTCATCCAGTTCCACATCATAGCCGGGGGCAATGAAGCCGCCGTCGCGCGCCATCAGAGGCGGCTCGGCCACAAGCGCCTCATCCAGCAGGGTCAGCAGATCATCAAACCCTGTCAGGTTTTGCACCGCAGTGGCCAGCAATACCGGCAGATCTCCGGCATTGCACAGTTCGGCTATGGTTGCAGCCTGCGCCAGCCCGTTGCGGATGGCGGCCAGATCGCGAGGACCGCCGCGTTCCAGCGACAGGCGCGACAAGGCGCGGTCCAAATCGGGGGTTTTGCGCAAGGCATCGCGCAGATCTTGGGCGATCAGGCTGTCATCGGCTGCAAAACTTACCGCATCCAACCGCCCGTGGATCACATCCAGATTGCGCGAGGGGCTGGACAGGCGCTGTTCCAACAACCGCGCGCCGCCCGGCGTGACTGTACGGTCAACCACCGACAAAAGCGATCCGGCGCGCCCGCCAGACAGCGACCGGGTCAGCTCCAGATTGCGGCGCGTTGCGGCGTCGATCTGCACCACGCGGTCCTCGGATTCTTTCAGCGGCGTTTGCAGCAGGGGCAATTTGCCTTTTTGCGTGATCTCCAAATAGTCAATCAATGCGCCCATAGCGGACACTTCGGCCCGGCCAAAATTTCCAAACGCGTCCAGCGCGCCCACGTGAAACAAAGCGCAGATGCGCTTTTCAGCCGCCGTGCTGTCGAAACTGGCGCGGCCAATGGGCGTCAGCGAGATGCCCAGATCGCGGGCAGGTTCGTGCAGGACCTGTTCGGCCCCGTCCGCCACGATCAGCTCCGACGGGGCCAGTCGGGCCAGTTCAGGGCTTAGGCGCACAGAGGTCAAAGGCATCACGTGAAACGCCCCGGTTGAGATATCGACCCAGGCAAGCGCCGCTTCATCCCTCACCTCGGCATAACAGGCCAGAAAGTTGTGGCGGCGCGCCTCTAGCAGCGCGTCCTCGGTCAGTGTTCCGGGTGTCACCAGTCGGACAACACCGCGCTTTACAACTGATTTAGAGCCTCTCTTCTTTGCCTCAACCGGGCTTTCCATCTGTTCGCAAACGGCCACGCGAAAGCCTTTTCGGATCAGCGTCAGCAGGTACCCTTCGGCGGCATGGACCGGCACACCGCACATCGGAATGTCGGCGTCGTTGTGCTTGCCGCGTTTGGTCAGGGCGATGTCCAGCGCCTCGGCGGCGTTGACGGCATCCTCGAAAAACATCTCGTAGAAATCGCCCATCCGGTAAAACAGAAGGGCGTCGGCATGGGCCTCTTTGATTTCGAGATATTGCGCCATCATCGGCGTGACTGTGGACAAGGTTGATCCCTTTTGACGGCGTTCGGTCGCGACCTTACAAATCCGCCATCTGGTGCGAAAGGCAAAAGTATTCTCGTTGAGGCGCGCGCGTGCCTGCGCTATGAGGCAGAAGCCCCGAAGTTGCAGAGAAACGACGTATCAAATGCCCAAAGCGAAGATCACCAACGAAGAGGCGCTGGCCTTTCACCTGGACCCAACTCCTGGCAAGTGGGAGGTACAAGCCACCGTTCCCATGACGACGCAGCGCGACCTGTCGCTGGCCTACAGCCCCGGCGTGGCTGTTCCATGTGAAGCAATCGCGGAAAATCCAGAAACGGCCTATGACTATACCAACAAGGGAAATCTGGTCGCCGTGATTTCGAATGGGACGGCGGTTTTGGGTCTTGGTAATCTGGGCGCGCTGGGCTCAAAACCGGTGATGGAGGGCAAGTCAGTCCTGTTCAAGCGTTTCGCTGACGTAAACTCGATCGATATCGAGCTGGACACCGAAGACCCGGATGAGTTCTGCCTCGCCGTGCGACTGATGGGGCCAACCTTTGGCGGCATCAATCTGGAAGACATCAAGGCGCCCGAGTGTTTCATCATCGAACAGCGCCTGAAGGAAGAAATGGATATCCCCGTCTTCCACGATGATCAGCATGGCACGGCGGTGATCTGTGCGGCGGGCCTGCTGAATGCGCTGCGTATCTCGGGCAAGAAGATCGAAGATGTGAAGATTGTTCTGAACGGTGCCGGGGCTGCTGGGATAGCGTGTATCGAACTGCTCAAGTCCATGGGCGCGCGGCATGAAAACTGCATCGTGTGTGACACCAAAGGCGTGATCTATCAGGGCCGGACCGAGGGCATGAACCAGTGGAAATCGGCCCATGCGATCACCACGGATCTGCGTACGCTGGAAGACGCCATGAAAGGCGCAGACGTCTTTCTGGGCGTGTCGGTCAAAGGGGCTGTGACGCAAGATATGGTCGCCAGCATGGCCGATAACCCGGTGATTTTTGCCATGGCAAACCCCGACCCCGAGATCACACCGGAAGAGGCGCATGAGGTGCGCGTTGATGCCATCGTCGCCACAGGGCGCAGCGATTATCCGAACCAGGTCAACAACGTGTTGGGCTTTCCCTACCTGTTCCGCGGTGCGCTGGATATCCACGCCCGCGCCATCAATGACGAGATGAAAATTGCCTGTGCCCACGCCCTGGCCAACCTCGCGCGCGAGGATGTCCCGGATGAGGTCGCGATGGCCTATGGTAAGTCGCTGACCTTTGGGCGCGATTATATTATCCCGACACCTTTCGATCCGCGCCTGATTCACCGCATTCCGCCCGCCGTTGCGCGGGCCGGGATGGATACCGGCGCGGCGCGGCGTCCGATCATCGACATGGACGCGTATGAGCTGAGCCTGAAATCCCGCATGGATCCGACCGCCAGCATTCTGCGCGGCCTGAACGCGCGGGCCCGTCAGGCGCAAAGCCGAATGATCTTTGCCGAGGGCGACGATCCGCGTGTGCTGCGGGCTGCGGTGATGTATCAACGCTCGGGCTTTGGTAAAGCGCTGGTCGTAGGCCGCCCGGATGACGTCAAGCAAAAGCTGGAAGAGGCCGGGCTGGGCGATGCTGTGCGTGAGCTGGAGGTCGTGAATGCCGCCAACACTGCGCATCTCGATACCTATTCTGATTTTTTGTACGATCGCCTGCAGCGTAAAGGCTTTGATCGAAAGGATATTCATCGACTTGCCGCGCGCGACCGGCACGTGTTTTCATCGCTGATGCTGGCGCATGGGCATGGCGACGGTTTGGTCTCGGGCGCGACGCGTAAATCGGCGCATGTGCTGGATCGGATCAACCATGTGTTCGATGCAGATGCGGCCCGTGGCGCGGCCGGTGTGACGGCGCTGTTGCACAAGGGGCGGATCGTGCTGATCGGCGACACTCTAGTCCATGAATGGCCGGACGAAAACGATCTGGCCAATATCGCCGAGCGTTCAGCAGCCGTTGCCCGCCATATGGGGCTGGAACCGCGCGTTGCCTTTGTCAGCTTTTCGACGTTTGGCTACCCGGTGTCGGAGCGGGCCGAAAAGATGCACCGCGCTCCTGCCGTTCTGGATCAGCGTGGCGTAGATTTCGAATACGAAGGTGAAATGACGGTGGACGTGGCGCTGAATGTCGACCAGCAGGCAAACTATCCGTTCCAGCGCCTGACCGGACCGGCGAATATCCTGATTGTCCCAGCACGGCATTCGGCCTCGATCTCGACCAAGTTGATGCAGGAAATGGGTGGGGCCACGGTGATCGGCCCGATCTTGTCGGGCATCGACAAGCCGATTCAGATCTGTTCGACCATATCGACGGCCAATGACATTCTGAACATGGCCATTCTGGCCTCCTGCGATATTGGTTAAGCCATGACAATCTGGAATCTAGGCTCGATCAACGCAGACATGATTTATGATGTGCCACACCTGCCGGGCGCGGGTGAGACGCTTTCGGCCAACCGTTTGGATCGGTTTCTGGGCGGCAAGGGCGCGAATATGTCCGTCGCCGGCGCGCGGGCCGGTGCGCGGGTGGCGCATATTGGGGCCATAGGGCCCGACGGGCGCTGGGCGCGTGACAGGCTGACCGAATATGGCGTCGATACCCGGTGGATTGCCGAAGTTTCAGATCCTACCGGGCACGCTATTATCGCCGTAGACGCCGAGGGTGAAAACAACATCATCCTGTTTCAAGGCGCAAATCATGCAATTACGTCAGATCAACTGGGCCAGGCACTGTCATCGGCGGATCAGGGTGATCTGATTGTGACGCAAAACGAAACCAACTTGCAGGTCGAAGCCGCAAAAATGGGCCGCGAAATGGGGCTGACTGTCTGTTACGCGGCGGCCCCTTTTCAAGCCGATGCAGTGCGGGCGGTTCTTCCGTATCTGGATTTCCTGATCCTAAATGAGGTCGAGGCCGAGCAGCTGCGGCAGGCAACCGGGCAGGGCCTGTCCGAGTTGGGGATAGAGCATGTCATTGTGACCCTCGGATCAAAGGGCGCGCGATATCATCATAAGGGGACGACCTCGGATTTTTTGGCTCACAAGGTTCAGGCGGTGGACACAACTGGTGCGGGCGATACGTTCACAGGTTACGTTCTGGCAGGAATGGATCGTGGCATGCCGATGGAGCAGGCAATATTGCAGGCAAACCGGGCTGCCGCGTTGATGGTGACACGGCATGGTACGGCGGATGTCATTCCTGATCTGAAAGAAGTGCGCGAAGCGCGCTTTGATTAAGACCCGGCAAAGGGCGCGTCACTGCCCCACAGCTGTTTGACGCGGGCGTCGCGACCGCAGGCTTTGCGATAGGCCTTATAGGCGTTGTGCTGGCGTTTGGGACCAAACCGCGTAAAGACCAGTTTTTCGCCCTTATAGTAATCCTGATGATAGGCTTCGGCCGGGTAAAACCGGTCCTGTTGCAGGATCGGGGTAACAATCGTTTGACGCAGGACGTTCTGCGCTTTGGATTTTGCAGCCTCGGCCAACGCCTTTTCGCCTGTATTAGAGACGAAAATCGCTGTGCGGTAACTCTCTCCCCGATCGCAGAACTGTCCGCCCGCATCCGTAGGGTCGACCGAGCGAAAAAACAGGTTCAGCAGGGTTTCACGGGAAACACGGGCCGGATCAAAGGTGATCTGAACAGCCTCATAATGGCCGGTGCCGCCTTTGGTTACCTCGCCATAGGTCGGGTCCGCCGTTGCGCCGCCGGTATAGCCCGAGACCGCATGAATCACCCCTGGCACGGATTCGAAATCGGATTCAACGCACCAGAAACATCCCCCGGCCACAGTCAGCGTTTCGGTCCCGGCAGCGGGTGCAGGGGCGGCGCGCAGCATTGCGACGATGAGGATCAACGCGAATAAAAGCCATGGCTTGACTGCATCAAGATATGTGGTTCGGATCATGGTGGGTCTCCTTCCATGATCAGACTGCCTTGGGAAAACTTCAGGCGCAACGCGCTGACATCTGTTCTCACGCGCTGGTGAGACGAGTTTATCGCCTCAGCCCAGCAACTGCCCCAGTTTCATCGCCACACCCATATTGCCTGAGATCTTGAGCTTGCCCATGGCAATACCGGTCATCGGGTTCAGCTTGCCGGTCAGCAGCTTGGTTAGGTTCTCTTGTGAGATACGAATGGTGCAATCAGTGTCCCGATCCTGCGTCGTCGCCTGATTGTCGGCCAGAACAATCACACCGGCATCACCGCAATCGAATTTCAACGACCCATCGAAGTTTTTGCCATTCAGACCGCTCTGAATACCTTCTGCGATATCCTGCAACATGCCCCCTCCTTTCAGTGTTGTGACTTGGGTAAAGACATATCCTGCGGTGGAGCAAGAGTGACCTGACGGGAGGTGGCAAAAATGGGCGCATAAAAAACCCGGCATCCTGAGGGGCTGCCGGGTCTTCAGGTCAAAATCTCAGCTGTCTTACTTTGACAGCCGTTTGTCGCGTGCTGCCAGCAGTTTCAGGCGTAGGGCGTTCAGTTGGATGAATCCCGCAGCGTCTTTCTGATCGTAGGCACCAGCATCCTCTTCGAAGGTCACGTGCGCCTCGGAATACAGCGAGTGTTCCGACCAGCGGCCCACGGTCGATGCCAGACCTTTGTACAGCTTCACGCGCACGGTGCCGGTGACATGATCCTGAGATTTGTCGATCGCGGCCTGCAGCATCTCGCGCTCGGGCGAGTACCAGAAGCCGTTATAGATCAGCTCTGCATATTGAGGCATCAGCTGGTCTTTCAGATGCATCGCGCCCCGATCCATGGTGATGGACTCGATGCCACGGTGTGCTTCCAACAGGATAGTGCCGCCCGGTGTTTCATAGATGCCGCGCGATTTCATGCCAACAAAGCGACCTTCGACCAGATCGAGACGCCCAATGCCGTGCTTGCCGCCATATTCGTTCAGCTTGGTCAAGATGGTCGCGGGGCTCATCGCCTCGCCGTTGATGCTGACCGCGTCACCTTTTTCGAACCCGATCTCGATGAATTCAGGTTTATTCGGCGCGTCCTCGGGGTGGACCGTGCGCTGATAGACGTAATCGGGCGCCATATCGGCGGGGTCTTCCAGAACCTTGCCCTCGGATGAGGTGTGCAGCAGGTTGGCATCAACCGAGAACGGCGCCTCGCCCCGCTTGTCCTTGGCGATCGGAATCTGGTTCGCCTCGGCAAATTCCAGCAGCTTGGTCCGGCTGGACAAGTCCCATTCGCGCCAGGGGGCGATGACCTTGATGTCGGGGTTCAGCGCGTAAGCCGCGAGTTCGAACCGCACCTGATCGTTGCCCTTGCCGGTCGCGCCATGAGATACGGCATCCGCTCCGGTCGCCTCGGCAATCTCGACCAGACGTTTCGAGATCAACGGGCGCGCAATCGATGTGCCCAGCAGGTACAGGCCCTCATACTGCGCATTCGCGCGGAACATCGGAAAGACGAAATCGCGGACGAATTCCTCGCGGATGTCCTCAATATAGATGTTTTCGGGCTTGATCCCCAGCAGCTCGGCCTTCTTGCGGGCGGGCTCCAACTCCTCGCCCTGACCCAGATCGGCGGTGAAGGTTACGACCTCACAACCATACTCGGTCTGCAACCATTTCAGGATGATCGAGGTATCAAGGCCACCGGAATAGGCCAGAACAACTTTCTTGGGCGCGGACATCTGACTTCCCTTTATGCGTAGAACGACTGGCCCCTAGCGGGTTTTGAACGCGGGGGCAAGTTATCTGCGTTGACGCAGGTCGGGATTTGGGGTGAAACAGAAGGAAAGAAAACAAGGATTGGTTGAAGGGATAGATTTCAGATGTTGGGTTGGCAGATTTTTGCACATTCGGTGCGGATGGTTATTGGGAATCTCAAACAGGTTTTGCAGATTACGTTCGGGCCATCTTTGGTTGCGACAGCGGTGATTGTCGCACTGTTTTTTGTATTGGACGTTCCGCTGGATCAACTCAATACAACCACCGGAGAGTTGCCTGCAGGCGTTTCGAGCGGATCGGCGATTGGCTTCCTGGTGGGCTTTATGGTCGTGATATTTGTGACGATGTTCTGGATTGTGGTGTCGTGGCACCGCTTTGTCCTGCTTGAGGAATATCCAAGAGGTATTTTCCCAACCTTCCGGTTCGATAGAATTCTGGCCTATTTCGGGCGGGTTCTTCTGTTGGGTATCCTGATGGCCATCGCGTTCCTGCCGGCGGGCGCGGTACTTTCAGCGCTGGGCGGTGGAGCATTGTCAGTTGTGTTTGTCATTGTCCTTGTCGTCTTCCTCATCATCGGCTTCTACCGTTTGTCCATAATCCTGCCTGCAGCAGCGATTGGGCAACCGTTGACACTTGGGCAAGCTTGGAACAACACCGCCGGTGCGGGTGGTGCGATCATCGTTCTTTTGCTTGTAAGCTTTGTGTTCCAGGTCGTGGTCCAGTTGGTCTTTACAGCGCTCGCTTTCATCCCGGTTCTGGGTGTTTTGCTCTCACTGTTCTTTGGGGTTCTGGTTTTGCCGCTGATCAATGTCAGTATCTTGACCACCATGTACGGCGTGTTCGTTGAAAAGCGCCAGCTGACCTGAACTCGTACACATATGTATTCCTTGCTCTTTCAGCGATGATGGGGCAGGGAAACCGGCATGAGTGATTTCATGACCCGCGCCCGCGCTGCCGAACAGGCGATGCGCTCTGTGTTTCCGGTGACGCCTCTGCAGCGCAATGCCCATCTGTCTGATCGTTTCGGGGCCGATATCTGGCTGAAACGTGAGGACCTCAGCCCGGTGCGGTCCTACAAGATCCGCGGTGCGTTCAACGCCATGCGCAAACAGCAGGGGCAGAACCTGTTTGTCTGCGCCAGCGCGGGAAATCATGCGCAGGGCGTGGCCTTTATGTGCAAGCACATGGATGTGAAGGGTGTGATCTTCATGCCCGTGACGACGCCGCAGCAGAAAATCCAGAAAACTCGTATCTTCGGCGGCGACAATATCGAGATTCATCTGACCGGCGACTATTTCGATGACACGTTGGCCGCCGCGCAGGCGTGGTGCACCGAACAGGGCGGCCATTTTCTGTCGCCCTTTGACGATGTTGATGTGATCGAGGGGCAAGCCTCGCTCGCGGTTGAGATCGAAACGCAGTTGGGTGGGTTGCCGGACCACATCCTTTTGCCAGTAGGCGGTGGCGGCATGTCTGCGGGCGTGGCTACGTGGTTTGGCGATCGGACCCATTGCCTGTTTGTGGAACCCAAAGGCGGTGCCTGTCTGCACGCGGCAATGGCAGCAGGACATCCGGTGGCATTGGATCAGGTGGACAATTTCGTTGACGGTGCTGCGGTTGGTCGGATCGGTGAAAAACCGTTCGAATTGCTGAAATCCCGTCATCTGTCGGATGCTCTGGTCCTGTCCGAAGACCGAATCTGCACAACCATGATCGAGATGCTGAATGTCGAGGGCATCGTTCTGGAACCCGCCGGGGCCCTCGCGATTGAGGCGCTGAGCGATATTCAGAGTTTTATCCGAGGGAAAACCGTTGTCTGCGTAACCTCTGGCGGCAACTTCGATTTCGAACGTCTGCCCGAGGTCAAGGAACGCGCGCAGCGCTATCTGGGGGTGAAGAAATACTTCATCCTGCGCCTGCCACAGCGCCCTGGCGCATTGAAAGAGTTCCTGAACATCCTTGGCCCCGAGGATGACATTGCGCGGTTTGAATACATGAAGAAATCGGCACGTAACTTCGGCTCGGTTCTGATTGGTATCGAAACCCGCAAGCCCGAAAACTTTGCCCGTCTGTTCGCGCATCTGGATGAAGCCGGGTTCACTTTTACGGATATCACCGAGGACGAGACCCTCGCCCAGTTTGTGATCTGAGCAAATGACCAGACTGCAACGTTGTCCGTCGCGGCGATGGATCAGCTGTGCCTGAAACAGACAATATACAGGGCCGGGTTGTCACCCATCGCTAGTGTACCTGCTTGCTGCCTGTACGGCGCCGCTCAGAGCTCGTTCATTCCTGCCTGAAACTCCGTTGCAGAGGTCTGAAATGTGCCGACTATTTCGGCGATATCGACGGTTGCGGCCTGTCCCTGTGCCGAATGGCGCTCACCATCCTGGCAGAGCCTGGCCAATGTCCTGAATCCCAGACTAAGCGCGCTGCCCTTCAAGGAGTGTAGATTCTGTTCGAAGTCAGACCGATCATCATCGACCTGCAAATGCTCCAGGCCTTGTTGCACCTCATCGAGAAAGATTTCCACTACCTCGTCAAACTCGTCGGCGCCGACCTCGTCCCGCAGCTGTCTGACCCTGGACCAGTCGATCATGGCCATCCTTTCCTTAAAGATAACGACCCGATTATCACTACAGGCCGTTGGTAAATCCGTGGTTAAGATGGATGCATTTACGACCTTCACAGGATGTTAAACAGCCGTGCGCTAGGGTCGTCCCATTCCGCATTATGTGGCAGAGCTGAGGGTCAGGTGGCAGAGGTCAGTCAGGCAGAAACAAAGGCAGAGCTGGATTTTGGTGCGATTCGCAAGGTGCTGGTCGTTGATGACAGTCGTCTGCAACGTCGCATCCTTGTGGCCTCGCTGAAGAAATGGGGCTTTGAGGTGCTCGAGGCCGATAGCGGAGAGGCCGCCATCGAAATCTGTGCTGCCATGTCCCCCGATCTGGTCCTGAGCGACTGGGTCATGCCGGGGATGAGCGGGCTGGAATTCTGTCAGGCATTTCGGGCGCTGGAGAATGACGAATACAGCTATTTCATCCTTCTGACTTCAAAAAGCGAAAAGCAGGAGGTTGCGCGCGGACTGGATGCCGGGGCGGATGATTTTCTGATCAAACCTCTTGAGGCCGATGAATTGCGGGCGCGCATATCTGCGGGCGCACGGATATTGGATATGCAGCGTGAGCTGTCTGATAAGAACCGAATGATCGAGACCGCGCTTGAAGAACTGAAAGTGGTCCATGATGCGATCGACAAAGACCTGATTCAGGCGCGTAAGATACAGGAATCTTTGGTCCCCGAACTCACGCGTGATTTCGGTAGGTCGCGTATCAGCATGTTGCTGAAACCTTGTGGGCATATCGGTGGCGATCTGGTGGGAATGTTTTCACCGGGGGTCAACCGAGTGGGGTTTTACAGCATCGATGTGTCCGGCCACGGCATCACCTCGGCGATGATGACAGCACGGCTGGGCGGGTATCTGTCCAGCAAACATTTCGATCAGAACGTGGCGATGGAAAAGCGGTTCGATAAATTTTACGCATTGCTACCACCTGATCAGGTGGCAGAGATGCTCAATTCCCGCCTTATGGCTGATGCTGGCGTCGAAGAGTATTTTACCATGGTCTATGCCATTATCGACCTGCGAAACGGACATCTCAAGATGGTGCAGGCAGGGCATCCGCATCCGCTGTTGTTGCGACAGGATGGTGGGACCGAGTATCTGGGGCAAGGTGGCTTGCCCATCGGACTGTTGCCGGATGTCACGTTTCAGCGAACCGATACCTACATGAAGCCCGGTGACAAGCTGTTGCTATATTCAGACGGGTTCACGGAATGCCGGATGGCGGATGGATCCCTGCTGGAAGAAGAGGGGCTGTGCAGAATGGTGACGGATTGTGCCACCGATCTCAGCGGGCCCGAATTTCTGGACGATATGTTCTGGCGGCTGACACAGGCCATGGATCCGGACCAGGGTATGGATGATGACGTATCTGCGGTTTTCTTTGAATACAGCGGGCCTTAAAGCCCCATCAGGTGTCCCGAAGCGAAATGTCGGTCGCCGCTGTTGCCCAGCATCTGCGCGGCATCCGCACTGTCCAGCCAAAGGGCTTCGTGGAATGGCTCTGAAGGTGGACCTATGCGGCGCACAGGGCGGGCTCGATATATCAAACAGACCTTTTCGGCCCACAGGTCGTATTCGGGCATGTATGTGAAACGGCGAAAGGCGCCGACCCGCCGCGGGCTGGCAATCAACCAGCCGGTTTCTTCAAAGACTTCGCGATGCAGGGCGGTGATGGGCGATTCGCCCGGGTCAATACCGCCACCCGGCAACTGCAGATCAGGGCCGGGCTCGGTCTGGCAGGTCAGCAACAGATGTCGTCCTCGAGGCAACAATGCGTATACACCCACACGTCGTGTGTATTTGCGCCCCGCTTGTGGGGTTTCACCGAACCGTCTGATCATGTATGGCCCCTTACAACCCGAAATCTTCGACCTATATGCTGGCGGTATGCCAATCTGTGGCGTTTAAGGAAACCCCATGTCTCTTGGAACAAAAATCGCGTGGGACGACACCGTCCTGCCCTTTCAACTTGATATACCGGATATGCGCGGACGTGTGGCGCGGCTGGACGGAGTGTTGGACGGCATTCTGAAACAGCACGACTATCCCGAAAAGGTCGAGGCTTTGGTGGCCGAGATGGCCTTGCTGACTGCTCTGATCGGCCAGACCGTCTCGCTGCGCTGGAAGCTGTCGCTTCAGGTTCAGTCCAAAGGTGCCGTTCGGATGATCGCAACCGATTACTACGCTCCGCAGGCCGAGGGCGAACTGGCCCGCATCCGCGCCTATGCCAGTTTTGACCCGGACCGCCTGACCGATTCCACACCGTTTGATCAGGTGGGTGAAGGCTATTTCGCCATCATGATTGACCAGGGCGAGGGCACGCAGCCTTACCAGGGGATCACACCGCTGGCTGGCGGCTCTCTCAGCGCATGCGCTGAGGCGTATTTCGCACAGTCCGAACAGTTGCCGACGCGGTTTTCACTGAGTTTCGGCAAATCAACTGAACCTGGCGTCGGTGAGCACTGGCGCGCAGGCGGCATCATGCTGCAGCACATGCCCAAAGCGTCACCATTTGTAGCCAATGCAGAGGGTGACGGTCAGATTCTGTCGGCGGATGATCTGGTTGACGGTGAGGAAGGTGAAAATTGGGGGCGCGTCAATATCCTTCTGGATACTGTTGATGACCTTGAACTGATCGGTCCTTCGATTGCGCCAACCGACCTGTTGATCCGGCTGTTTCACGAAGAACAGCCACGTGTTTATGATGCGCAATCGGTTCAATTCGGCTGCACCTGCTCGGAAGAGCGCGTGCGCCAAAGCCTGTCGATCTATTCGGCGCGCGACATCGAAAAGATGACAACTCCCGAAGGCCAGGTCACCGCCGATTGTCAGTTCTGTGGTGCCCATTATGTATTGGACCCCGTCACCGTTGGCTTCGATGCCGGTGAAGCCTGATCCAACAGAACAGCTGCGGGCGGCCCTGAGCCGCCCCGGCAACGGGTCCAGTGATTTCGATCTGAACCCTGATGCGGTTTTGCCAGCGGGGCGCAAGCTGCGTCCAGCCGGGGTTCTGGTTCCGATTCTTGTGACGAATGAGGCCCCGCGCCTGCTTTTGACCAAGCGCTCATCGGCGCTGAAACACCATCCCGGCCAGATCGCCTTTCCCGGCGGAAAACAGGATGAGACTGATCCGGATGTAACCGCAACCGCCCTGCGGGAAGCACAGGAAGAGATTGGCCTTTCCTCGGATATGCCTGAAATTCTCGGGCATTTGCCTACCCATGAAACCGTGACGTCTTTTGTCGTAACCCCGGTCGTCGCGATCCTACGAGACGGGTTCGACCCAATTCCTGAGCCGGGTGAAGTTGACGAAGTTTTTTCAGTCCCACTTGCGCATGTTCTAAACCCTGCGAATTATATCGTTGAGTCGCGTCGCTGGCGGGGCCAGCGGCGGTATTATTTCACCGTGCCCTATGGCCCTTATTACATCTGGGGGGCTACGGCCCGGATGTTGCGGGGCTTGGCTGCGCGGGTGAGTGAATGATGAAGCTATCAGAAAGCTGGGTTACAAATCCGGCAACCCAGACAGTCTGCGCCGTTTTGATCGATGCCGGTTTTCAGGCGCTTTTCGTCGGCGGTTGCGTCCGCAACGCGCTTTTGGGGGCGCCGGTCTCGGATCTGGATATTGCCACGGACGCTCCGCCCCAGCAGGTGCTGGATTTGACGCGGGCGGCGGGGTTGAAGGCCATCCCAACTGGGATCGAGCATGGCACGATAACCGTTGTCAGCCAAAGCATCCCGCATGAGATCACGACCTTCCGGCGAGATGTCGAAACCGATGGCCGCCGAGCTGTTGTGGCGTTCTCGGACAATGTTGATGAAGATGCCAGGCGGCGCGATTTCACCATGAACGCGCTGTATGCCGGCCCGGATGGGACGCTTTTGGACCCGCTGAATGGATTGTCCGATCTAAAGGCCCGAAAGGTTCGGTTCATAGGCAACGCCCAGCATCGCATCCGCGAAGACTATCTGCGGTCTCTGCGCTATTTTCGGTTTCACGCCTGGTATGGGGATGCCGAAGCCGGGTTTGATCCCGAAGCGCTGTCGGCCATTTCAACCAATCTGGACGGATTGGCAGGCCTGTCGCGCGAACGGGTTGGGGCCGAGTTTATGAAATTGCTGACCGCGCCTGACCCTGCGCCTTCGGTCGCTGCCATGCGCAGCACGGGCGTTCTGGCACAGATATTGCCGGGAGTTGAGGATCGATCACTTGCCCCGCTGATCGCCTTGGAACAGCAGGCTGGGGCAAAGCCCGAGCCGGTCCGGCGACTTTCCTCCATCGCCACGCCTGAGATTGCCCAGACCCTGCGTCTGAGCAAGGCCCAGATGCAACGCCTGACACGGATGCGGGATGAGGCCGCGGGAACCGCGGGCACTGCCGAGCTTGGGTTCCGTTATGGCGAAGAGGACGGCCTGCACGAAGTTCTGCTGCGTTGTGCTTTGTTGGAACAGCCCTGGTCCGAGGATAAGCGGCAAGCGCTCCGGGACGGGGCAGCAGCGGATTTTCCCGTGCGGGCCGCTGACCTGATCCCTGACTTTACCGGCCCGGCGCTGGGCAAGAAACTGGCCGAGCTTGAGGCGCGCTGGATCGCCTCGGGTTTCACCCTGACGCGCTCCGAGTTGCTGGTCGAGTAAATTGAAGTCTCAAAAGGGGATGACAAGCCGGATCGTTTGTGTTTTCTTGCGCCTGTAACATGAATGGAGGGATGCGAATGTATTACGGGATCTGGTTCGGCTAAAGCCATAACACTTGACCCGTAGGGGTGGTGTTCTGGCGCCATCTTTTTTCGCATGACTTGTTATCTGCTCAATCGGAGCACTCTCTATGTTTCGCTATTTCGAAAATCTCGTCGACCCTTTTGTCGAGTACGAAGAAACCGACACGCCGCCGACACGGCTGTGGCCGTTTATGTTGAACTATTCCCGCCCTTTTATGCGGGTGTTCTTCTGGGCCGGATTGATTTCGGTCGTGGTGGCCGCGGTTGAGGTCGGTCTGATCTATTATATGGGTCGCGTTGTTGACTTGCTGTCCGCCCCGCCGGACGAAGTTTGGCAGACCCATAGTACGGAACTGATCCTGGTGGCGCTTTTTGTGCTGCTGCTGCGACCCATGCTGCATGTCGTTGACGTGCTGTTGCTGAACAACACGATCCTGCCGAATTTTGGCACTTTGATCCGTTGGCGCGCGCATAAGCACGTGTTGCGGCAATCGGTGGGCTGGTTCGAGAATGATTTTGCAGGCCGCATTGCCAACCGGATCATGCAGACGCCGCCCGCTGCGGGTGAGGCCGTGTTTCAGGTGTTTGATGCGATTTCCTTCTCGCTGGCATACCTGATCGGCGCAGCCATTTTGTTGATGACGGCTGATGCCCGGCTGCTGTTGCCGTTGTTGATCTGGCTCGTGCTGTATGGGTTTCTGGTGCATTGGACGGTGCAGCGGGTGGGGCCGGCTTCGAAGGCGGCCTCAGACGCGCGCTCGGCCGTAACGGGCCGGGTTGTGGACAGCTATACCAATATCCATTCCGTAAAGATGTTTGCCCATGGGGCACAGGAACTGGATTATGCGCGCGAAGCGATCGAGGAAACCCGCCGTACCTTTCAGGCTGAGATGCGGATTTTCACCATCATGGATGCGGTTCTGGTTGCATTGAACGGGTTGCTGATCGTTGGTGTGGTTGGCTGGGCGATTGCGCTGTGGATGCATGGCAGTGCTACGGTCGGTGTGGTCGCGGCGGCCACAGCCCTGACCCTGCGCCTGAACGCGATGACCGGATGGATCATGTGGGCGCTGACCAGTTTTTTCCGCCAGCTTGGTGTCGTTGCCGAAGGTATGGAGACGATCGCTCAGCCGATCGACCTGCTGGATGCGCCGCAGGCTAAACCCCTGCATCTGTCCAACGGCAAGATCGAGATTCGTAACCTGTCGCATCATTACGGTCGCAATACCGGCGGGCTGGACCATATCAACCTGACCATCGAGCCGGGCGAAAAGATCGGTCTGATCGGACGGTCGGGGGCTGGGAAATCGACCCTAGTTAAGCTCCTACTTCGGTTCTACGATGTGGAGCAGGGGGCCATTTTGATCGACGATCAGGACATTGCCCGGGTCACTCAGGACAGCTTGCGCATCCATATCGGTATGGTGCAACAGGACAGCGCGTTGCTGCACCGCTCGGTGCGCGACAATATCCTCTATGGCCGCCCCGAGGCTTCCGAAGAGCAGATGATTGCCGCGGCCAAACAGGCCGAGGCGCATGAGTTCATCCTTGACCTGCAGGACCCGAAGGGGCGTACCGGCTATGATGCGCATGTGGGCGAGCGGGGCGTGAAGTTGTCAGGTGGTCAGCGGCAGCGGGTGACGCTGGCGCGGGTGATCCTGAAGGACGCGCCGATCCTGTTGCTGGATGAGGCGACCTCGGCGCTGGATTCCGAGGTCGAAGCGTCGATTCAGGAAACGCTCTATGGCATGATGCAGGGCAAATCCGTGATCGCGATTGCCCACCGCCTCAGCACCATTGCCCAAATGGATCGCATCCTGGTGATGGATGGAGGCCGGATCGTCGAGCAGGGCACCCATTCCGAATTGCTGTCACACGGCGGGCTTTACGCCCAGTTCTGGGCACGGCAATCTGGAGGCTTCCTGAACACGGAGGCAGCTGAGTGAAACTTGCCGATCTCATAGATCCGTTCAAACCCACCGAAACGCCCCCGCCGCAAAGGCTGGGGGCGTTCATTCGCTGGTGCCTGTCCGGAGCTTGGCCGATGATCCTTGTCGCCTCCGTGTTTTCGGCCTCTGCCGGGGCGATGGAGGCCGGAACCGCCTGGATGCTGGGTCTGGTGATCGACATGGCAAACGAAAGCGGGCCGGATGGGGTTCTGACGGCGGGCAATCTTTGGATAATTGGAGGGGTCGCCGCATTTTTCATGCTGCTGCGACCGGCGCTGTTTGGTCTTTCGGCCTTTTCCAACAACTATATTGTCATGCCCAATATCCCGCCCCTGGTTCTGGCCAAGCTGAACCGGTGGACTTTGGGTCAGTCTGTGAGCTATTTCGACGACGATTTTGCCGGGCGGATCGCTCAGAAACAGATGCAAACTTCGAACGCGATGGCCTCGGTCGTGTCCGAGACGATAAGCGCAATGGTATTTGCGCTGGCGTCTCTGGCAGGGACTTTGCTTTTGTTAGGATCTATTCATCTGCTGGTCATGCTGCCCTTCGCCGCCTGGTTGGCGGTGTATTTCCTGCTGATCCGCTGGTATTTGCCACGCATCCGGGCACGCTCAGCGGCGCGGGCCGGGGCGCGGGCGATGGTGTCGGGGCAGGTGGTCGACACGATCACCAATATCAAAACCGTCAAGCTGTTCGCCCATTCCGAGTTCGAGGATCAGGCGGCCCGAAACTCGATGGTCGATCTGCGCCACAAGATGCTGGCCTTTGGCAAGCTCTCCGCCAGTTTTAGGTTCATACTGATGGTTCTGGCCGGGGTGTTGCCCGTGCTGCTGCTGGGGGTGACCTTGCTGCTGTGGCGGTCCGGGATGGCCAGCGCTGGTGATATCGTTGCGGCGGGCGCGATGTCCGTGCGAATTTCGCAGATGACAGGCTGGGTCAGTTTCACGCTGATGGGGCTTTATGCCAATGTCGGCGAGATCGAGAATGGCATGAAGACGCTAGCCAAGCGTGACCGGGTCGAGGATGCGGCAGGGGCAGCTAGGCTGAGCGTGCCAGAAGGTCAGATCGAGTTTAACCATGTCAGCTTTGCTTATGGCGGTGACATCGGCGGCGTGACCGACGTGCACATGACCGTACATCCTGGCGAAAAGCTGGGTATCGTCGGGGCATCGGGTGCGGGGAAATCTACGCTCGTTTCGCTTCTACTCAGGCTCTATGAAGGGGAAAACGGCGCAATTCGGATTGATGGGCAGGATGTGTCACAGGTGACGCAGGACAGTCTGCGCAGTCAAATCGGAATGGTCACGCAGGAAACTGCGATGTTCAACCGCTCGGCGCGCGAGAATATCCTATATGGCCGCCCTGATGCCTTGGAAGACGATATGATCGCCGCGGCGCAAAAGGCCGAGGCGCATGAATTTATCCTTGGCCTGCGGGATGCCCATGGTCGCAAGGGCTATGATGCGCATCTGGGCGAGCGCGGCGTCAAACTGAGCGGCGGTCAGCGGCAGCGGATTGCGCTTGCACGCGCCATCCTGAAAAACGCGCCGATTCTGGTGCTGGATGAGGCGACCTCGGCCTTGGATTCCGAGGTCGAAGCCTCGATCCAGACCGCGTTGCATCGGGTGATGCAGGGCAAAACGGTATTGGCGATTGCACATCGGCTGTCGACGCTAAGCGAGATGGACCGGATTGTCGTTCTGGATCAAGGGCAGATCGTTGAAATGGGAAGCCATGACGACTTGCTGGAGCAGGGCGGGCTTTATGCCCGGTTCTGGGATCGCCAATCGGGCGGGTTTATTCAGGCCGCCGCCGCCGAATAAGGGTTTTGTTGTGGGTAAAGCCCAGCTATCAGGCCCTCATGACGCAGCATTACAGCATTTTACGCCTTGGTCATCAGGGCGACGGCATCGCCGCTGGACCGATCTACGCCCCCCGCACCTTGCCGGGGGAGGTGGTCAGCGGGATATTGGTTGGTCAAGTGCTGAGCGACATTCGGGTCGAGACCCCCTCGGACCAGCGGGTCAAAGCACCGTGCCGGCACTACAAAGCCTGCGGCGGATGTCAGCTACAGCATGCCGCGGATAATTTCGTTGCTGATTGGAAGGTTGAGGTCGTGCGCAACGCGCTGGCCGCGCAGGGGCTCGATGCCCCGATGCGGCCGATCCATACCTCGCCGGAACGATCACGGCGACGGGCTACGATTGCGGTTCGACGGACCAAAAAAGGCACTATGGCCGGGTTTCATGGCCGTGCCTCAGACACGATTACCGAAATCTCTAATTGTCATCTGCTTGATCCGGCCCTGATTGCAGCCGTCCCCGTGGCCGAGGCGCTTGCCGTTTTGGGTGGTAGCCGCAAAGGGGCGCTGGCGGTCACGCTGACCCTTTCTGATGGCGGTTTGGATGTCGCCGTCAAAGGCGGCAAACCGCTGGACGGTCCATTGGAACTGGCCCTGGCACAGGCGACCGAGGCACATGGGCTTGCGCGGCTCAGCTGGGATGGCGAGGTGATCGCTTCGCGTAACGCCCCGATTCAGCGATTTGGCGTGGCGGCTGTCGTGCCGCCTCCAGGGGCATTCCTGCAGGCCACGAAGGACGGAGAACAGGCTCTATTACAGGCAGTTCTGCAGGCAACCAAGGGCGCCAAGCGGGTTGTGGACCTGTTTGCGGGTTGCGGGACATTCTCATTGCCACTGGCCGAGGACGCCGAAGTACACGCGGTTGAGGGTGAGGCCCTGATGACCACCGCTCTGGATCAAGGCTGGCGTCGCGCGCAAGGTCTGAAACGGGTCACGACCGAGGCGCGCGACCTGTACCGCCGCCCATTGATGCCTGATGAGCTGAAGAACTTTGACGCGGTTGTCCTGGACCCGCCCCGCGCCGGGGCCGAGGCGCAGGTGGCCGAGCTGGCGCAAGCGCTGCCCCCGGTCATCGCCTATGTCTCATGCAACCCCGTGACCTTTGCGCGGGATGCAAAAAACCTGATTAACGCAGGCTATACCCTTGAATGGGTACAGGTGGTGGACCAATTTCGATGGTCGTCACACACGGAACTTGCCGCGCGGTTTGCACTGAACCCCGCATCATGACCAAACAGGAGAGTTTCAGAATGGGGCTTGCCCAGCGCCTGCATGATATCACTGAAAACCCGACCTTCGGTCGGTTCATCACAGGTGTCATCATCTTCAACGCCATCCTGCTCGGCATGGAAACCTCACCGACGCTGATGGAGGCCGCGGGTCCCTTGATCGTGGTGTTGGACAGCCTTTGCCTAACGATTTTCGTGGCCGAGATTGCGATGAAACTGGTCGCCACAGGGCGCCGGTTCTTTACCAATGGTTGGAACCTGTTTGACTTCATCGTTGTTGGCATCGCTCTGATCCCAAGCGCCGGCGGTCTGTCGGTGCTGCGGGCGCTGCGGATCCTACGGGTGTTGCGGGTAATTTCAGTCGCGCCACGGCTGCGTCGGGTGGTCGAGGGTTTCATCTCAGCTTTGCCGGGTATGGCCAGCGTTTTCCTGCTGATGGCGATTCTGTTTTACATCGGCGCGGTAATCTCGACCAAGCTGTTCTCGGGCACATTCCCGGACTGGTTTGGCGATTTGGGCCTGTCGGCCTATACGTTGTTCCAGATCATGACGCTGGAAAGCTGGTCCATGGGCATCGTGCGCCCGGTGATGGAGGTTTATCCCTATGCGTGGATATTCTTTGTGCCATTCATCATGGTTACGACATTTGCAGTGGTGAACCTGTTGGTTGGTCTGATTGTGAATTCAATGCAGGATGCCCATCACGCCGAGGATGAGGTGAAAACCGATGCCTATCGTGATGAGGTGCTGGAAAGGCTGGAATCCATCGAACGCCGCTTGCTTGAGCAGTCGAACAGCAAAAAGTGATTTCAGTTTTCTGGATTTCTGGCATAATCACAAAAAAAAGCAGAAGCAGGCATTAAACATGGATCGTCGAGCATTTGGAATGGGTGCTGTGGCTACGCTGGGTCTTTCGGCCTGCGCCTCGGCCAACCCCAGATTTTTGGCCTATGATGGCCCCGAGGTGACCTCTATGGTCATCAACAAAAGCGCGCGGAAGCTTTATCTTCTGCACAATGAACATGTCCTCAAGGAATATAAGGTCGATCTTGGCTTTGCCCCCAATGGCACCAAAACAAAACGCGGCGACGGCCGCACGCCAGAGGGCACCTATCTGATCGACCGGCGCAATCCCAAAAGCCGCTATCACCTGTCGCTGGGGATTTCCTATCCGGATTCGAAGGATATCGCAGAGGCCAAGGCTGCGGGCGTTGATCCGGGCGGTGACATTTTCATCCACGGCGAGCCGAAAACCCGGTCCGAGAAAAAGCGTGCCAAGAAGCAATCGGATTGGACGGCAGGGTGCATCGCTGTCAAGAATGAAGAGATCGAAGAGATCTATGCGATGGTGAATCGCGGCACAGTGATTACGCTGCGCCCGTAGCCGGCTTCCAGACGTCAAACCCGAATTGCATATAGTCGCGCTGGTAGGTTTCGGCCGCCAGCGCCTCAAGTTTGGTGTCATAGATATCGCTCAGTGAAAACGGGATATCTGGTCTGGTATTGCCGGGCGCGGGCGGGCTGTCATGACCCAGCCGCCGCGCCAGATCCGGCAGGGCAGTTGCAATTTCTTCCTCGCGCAGGATTAGATCCGGCAGGGCAAAACCGACTACGCCCTCCAACACCTGCGCCTGACTGCACCAAACGCCGTCAACGCGCACAGGGGTTTGTCCCGCCAGGTTTTGCCGCAGGAAGGTCAGAAAAGCCGAGAATGCCTCATAATGCTGCTCGATGGGGTAGTTTTCAGCGCGTAACTGTCCGGGGATCGGAAGCTTGAACCGGTTGCGCAGCATATTGCGGATTTTCAGATAGGCGCCGGGCTCGGTGCTGAGGATATAGGAACAAAAGGCCGAATGTGCGCGTACCAGCGGGTGCCGCACCACGGTGAATTTGCGATGCCCCGGATGATCCTGTAACCACTGGCGGGTCTTTTTGCGGTTTTGATCAGTGATCAGGTCATCCGCACTGATTGAATCAAGCGCAGCCATCCATTGCTTCACAACCCCTTCGATGCCGCTCCGCACGGGCAGATACATTAACGGGGTTTTCGGCGTGGCGACATAGGTCGCAACGGCCGCGCCACGCCGGGGTTCAAAATTCGGAGTTCTGTGCAGGCTGAAACTGTCGATGCGCGACAAGGCCTGTTCGGTCTCATCAGGGTTTGTCACCTTGGACAAGGCCGGCTCAGGGTTCTGGGGTTTGAGCGTGTCGTCGATCGTGGTCAACCGACCCGATACCCCAAGCCAGGCCGCCAGGCCGTTCAGGCTGTCGAGCCGGTTCAGATCGTCGTAAGCGATGAAAAAGGCGGTTTGCCCGCTGGCCTGAAGATGATGCAGCAAAGTCAGTTGAAAGGCCTGTTGCTGGTCCAGATAGGTTTCGAACTCACGAGGGTTGAAGGCGATCTGCTCGGTGCGCCGCCGCTTGACGTTTTTCAGCTGCCATTGCTTTGTCTCGCGCGCGATCTTCAACGAGATATAGCTGTCCAGAGGGTTGCGCGTCAGAATGATCTTGGCGCAACTCGGGTCATCCAAAACAGGCTCTAACACACGCGGATCGTGGCCCTGGAAAAAGCGAAACCCGTTCATTTCACCCTCAGCTGATCGGATGGCGTTCAGCAGGGTTTTAGGGTCATTGTCGCGTTCTTCGAGAGTGACGCCCAGCAGGCTGTCCCCCTTTAGCCTGCCAATGAAATGAGGATTGAAGGCCTCACCATGGCTGGAGACGCCTTCCAATGCGTTCAGATTTGCCTCAAGCAGGTTCGATCCGGTCCGCATGGCGGCAAGTATTACGAAATAGTCGAATTTGGATGACATGAAACGCTATTGCACCAGATATGGTTTTCGATAAGGCCTGAGTTGCCGGCCAAAAATGTCATCGGCTGGAAAATCTCCCATAAGATAAGGGTGCATACCCTGGTTCTTCAGGTTTTGCAGGAACTTCCCGAACCCAGACAGGTCGACCATCGTAGGGGCTTGGGTCAGGTGGCTGGGGTTCTGGCATCCGGTTTCTTCCAGAATGGATTGCAGAGGCTCCATCGGAGATTCCACAAACTCGGCCAGCGACCAGGTGCGCACTTTGGCCTTGGTCCAGACCGAAGTTAAAACCTCAAGCTGTTTGGTCTCGATTTGTTGCAGGCGGGCGGCTTCGTTTCGGATATCCGCGAAATTTCCATTCGAACGGAACAGGGGAATGGCCCAGGCGCCTGTGACAACGGAAATCTGCGCATTTCTGTCGCGCGCCAGAAACCAGTTGATGTCCTGCGTATCCGTGGGGCCAAATTGAAAGCACTGCTTCTCGCCCCGAGTATTCCAGATCAGGTTCGACAAAAACGCCGTAGGATTATAGTCCCGCAGGCTGGCACAATCGCTTAGTGCGCCGTTGACCAGAGGCGCCCCGCCGGCGAATTCCGCACGTTCGGGACCGAAGAGGTGACCGTGGACCTTTGTTCCGGTGGCTTCCGACAGCCAGGGCTCGAAATCTGCGAACAGTTCGGTAAACCCTTGGAATACCGAATAGGGGAACGACGTCAGTCCGTTTTCGCTGCCGTGGCGGGGAAAGCGGCTTTGCATATACAGGCCATCCCGGCCTCGAGTCCTGCGCTCGACCGCTTTCGAGAACAACCGGTCGATCTTGCCCGGGTTGGGTTCAGTAGGCTTCATCGCCTGTGCCTGGTTGGTCAGAAACGCCTGATAAAGCCGATTGGCCTGGGGCCAGATCTTGCGTGCTACAAAACAGTCCGACCGTCGCAATAACTGTAGATGATCGTCATAAAAGATATGCGGGCGACCTTGATAATCGAATTTGGACAGCGTCAGAGAGCGACTTTCGATATGTGTTGAATAAAGCCGGGTTAGGGTCTGAAAATAGCTTTCGTCGGGAATCCAGACGCGCCGGAAATAGCGGTCATATGTTTTGCGTTTGGGATCTTGCAGAATGGCCGACAGCGTTTGACGGGTCAGGCACCACCATTGACTGCCCATATGTGGCACCAGACCTTCGGGTATCGACCGTCGGATTCCGATGGTCCGCTGTAGCTTTACGTAAGCGTCGAACAATTTGCGCTGTTTACGCCACGAGAACGGAAATCTCAGCGTAAATCGTTCCTGATCCAGTCCGCCAATCGTCCAGCTTACATCAGCTGTTGTCGCGCTTTCGATAAAGTCGACACGGGGCCGTTCCGCTAGATATGTGACCAGCTCATCGACGGGCCGTAGCGGCAGGCAGGCGCCCGAGGCCAGAAAGATATGGTGTACATCGGGAAAGGCCTTCAGCATCAGTTCAGCCGCTGATTGCGAGGCTGCAACAATGCCCCAACCGCCCCAGTTGCAGGTGTGGCGCTCCGAGAACCGGATCAGAGGTTCGTCCGCACAGGAGGCTACAAAGTCATCAAAAACAGTGTCCGCAACCTTGCGGTCGACATGGATCACCACCGGGCAGCCGGATGCCGCCCAATGGCGCGCGACCTGTTGCGCCCTTGGAAGCGCGGCGTGCACCAGCATGATGACGCCAAGGCTGCTCATGCCCAGTTCCCTTTCGACATGAGGCCAAGAATCTCAAGCTGTCGCCAGTTTATATAAGCCTCGGACCAGTCGCACCAAAACACCGGACGGTCGTTCAGCCCTTCGGCATAGGCGCGATATTCGCCGGACCCGCGATAGTGTTGACGCCGCTCCATCTCTTCATGTGCCTTGTCGCCCAAGGTGTTGATCAGCTTGGCATGCAGCAACGCCCCGCTGGTTTTTTCGCCCCCCCAATCGTCATAGACCTGGTTCAGCCCGCGTGGCAGCAGCGAATGGGTCGAACTGACATAGACATACCGACGGTCCCACTTGACCAGCGGTATCTTGTTCAATGCAGGCGCCTTTTCCGGAGCCTGGCGGAAAAAGACACGGGCGCGCGGTCCACCCTGTATCCAGAGATTCCCGTATTCAGGGTTTTTGCTGATCACATAATTCCCGGCATCGAACCAACGGGCAATTTCGAAGGGGTCTTGCCCTTCACGATAGGGTTCGGCATCTACCGGGCCCTGCGGGTACATGTCGATCAGCATGGTGCCGAAACTGCGGACGGCACAGCCATCAAGCCAGTCGGTCAGGGCACGAATGGGCCGCGTGTCGCAGAACGGATAGATGAAGAACTCATCCGGATCGACCGTCAGAACCCAGTGCCCATCGGCGTATTTGCGCAGCAGATAGTTCGACCAATCAGTGCCATATGTGGCCCGCTTATAGCTGCCGTTGGACTGCCAGACCGATACGTCCGGCTGACTACTCAGAAACTCGCGGGTGCCGTCGTCGCTGTTGTTGTCCACAAACAAAAAACGATCAACGCCAAGTTTTCGGTAATATTCCAGAAAATAGGGCAGGCGGATTTTTTCGTTTCGCACCACGCTCATCAACAGGATGTCACCGGGTTGAATGGCGTTGGTTTTGTCGGAAACCGCTTCTAATTCGCGCCGTTTGCGAACGCAACGCAACAGGCGGCGCTTGCGCCGCAATCTCATTCGGTATGAATCCAACAGGCTCACGCGACTGCCCAACCTTTGTTTATACGCGAGCATACCCGGGGCCTGAACAAGCCAGAGTGGAGCCGGGCGAATGCCATTTTATGCCACTTTACCATCTAATGAAGCAACGCATTTAAAAGTAGTTAGTCCGAAACGTTGTTTTTCCAGTCAGTTTTGCCCATCAAGCCAAGCTCACACAGTTGGCGCCATTCGATATATTCCACCGATTGTGGATCCCACATGATCGGGCGGTTAATTATGCCATCATAATAGCTGTCGAACTCCGCCGGGTCGTGAAAATGCTGCGCTCGGGTTTTCTCGATTCTTGATTTGATGACCACCTCGGGCAGGAACTTTGTGTGCAGTAGCACGCCCGAAGGGCCGTGGCTCCCCGGTCCGTCATAGGTGGCGTTCAAATCTCGGGGCAGGGCGGAATGGCAGGAGTTCACGTAAGCATAGTGCCGCGACCAGCGTACCAGCGGTATTTTGTTTAAAGTTGGTGACCGCTCGGGCCGGTCAGCAAAAAACACGCGTTCCCGTGCACCGCCCTGAACCCAGAGATTGCCCAGCGGCGATTGCCGTTTGGCGCGCAACGGGCCTGGATCAAACCAGCCCAAAACTTCGGTCGGGTCGGTTCCGGGGTCATAGGGCTGTGTGCCGAGCTGATCTTTGGGGTACAGGTCCAACATCAAGGCTCCGAAAGCGTCGCGCCCCTGCACCTCTAGCTGTTGGGTCAAATCCTGCAGCGGATGGCTGTCCCATTCGGGATAGATAAGCAACTCATCCGCATCCACCATCAAAGTCCAATGGCCGTGACCAAATCGCATCTGTAGCCAGGTCAGCCAATCCAGCCCGTATCGTGAGGCGCGATAGCTGGCATCGGTTTGCCACAAGGATACATCCGGTTGATCTTTCAGATATGCGACCGAGCCATCATCGCTGCCGTTGTCCACGATCAGAAAATGATCAACGCCCAGCGTCCGGTAGTGATGGAAATACCAGGGCAGGCGCGTGATTTCATTTCGCAGGGTGGTAAAGACCAGTATCGCACCCGGGCGTATCTGGTCGGTTTGGTCGACCAGTTGGGTTAGCTGATGGCGGCTGCGAAAGGATCGCCACAACAGCCGCCTGCGTTTCAGGCGCAAGCGATAGCGTTGCACCCATCCGATTGGCGGCAGGGTATCGCTCACGCGGCCCTCATCTGTCGTAATGCCCGTTCTGATGCCAGCGCCAGGCATCGGCAATCATCGTCTCTAACACGGACCTTTTGGGGGACCAGCCCAGTTCTTGCCCGGCCCTGTCCGAGCCCGAAACCAGCTTGGTGCAATCTCCGGTGCGGCGCGGGCCGATGGTATAGGGCACCGCGCGATTGGTGACGGATTTCGACTGGTCGATCACTTCCATCACCGAAAAGCCAGAGCCCGTGCCCAGGTTGAAAACGCGGCTGTCCTTTCCCTGTTCCAGCCATCGCAGCCCCAGAACATGCGCGTCAACCAGATCGCAGACATGCACGTAATCGCGGATACAGGTGCCATCGGGCGTGTCATAGTCGGTTCCGAACACAGTCAGCCCGTCGCGCTTGCCGTCAATCGCATCCAACATCAGCGGAACCAGATGGGTCTCGGGGCGGTGGAATTCGCCTACTTCTCCGTCCGGATCGGCGCCAGCCACGTTGAAATAGCGAAAAATCACATGGTTCATCCCGTGAGCGGCCTGGAAATCACGCAGGATATCCTCGATCGCGCGTTTGGAGGCGCCGTAAGCGTTCAGCGGCTGCTGTGGCGTGTTCTCGTCCAGCACCACATTGTCATGTTCGCCATAGGTGGCGCAGGTCGATGAGAACACGAAATCCAGACATCCAGCCGCCACCGCGGCCTCGATCAGGGTCAGCGAACCAGTGACATTGTTCGACCAGTATCTTCCGGGTTCCGACATCGCCTCGCCCACCTGGCTGAGCGCTGCGAAATGCATCACGGCGGCGGGTTGATACTTGGCGAAAACCTCATCCAGGCGCGCCCGGTCCAGCAGATCACCCTGTGCGAACGGGCCAAATTTGACCGCGTCCTGCCAACCGGTGATCAGGTTGTCATAGGTGACAGGTGTGTACCCGGCACGAGACAGTGCCTTGCAGGCATGGGATCCGATATATCCGGCACCGCCGGTTACAAGGATATGTGTCATATCAGATCCCGTTATTCCGGTTTTTCAGGGTGCGACAGCCTGCGGCACTCAGTCCAGCCCCATCGCGGCCATCATCTCTTCAAGTTTGGGAACGTCCTGCGGATTGTTTAGTTCCCAGAACTGGCGGCCTTTGGATTCGACTTCAACACACAGAACCTTACGCCCGTTTTCCATGAAACGCAGCTGTTCCAGCCCTTCCAGTTGCTCTAATGGACCGACAGGCCAGGACGGATAAGCCGCCAGCGCGTCAGGGCGGTAGGCATAGACGCCGACATGGTGAAACACCGGCGTTTCCTCCCCGCCCGCATAAGCCTGTGAAGTAAAGGGCACGACCTCTTTCGAGAAATACATCGCGCCGTGATCAGCGGCGAAAACGGCGGTTGTTCCACCGACGCGCCCGTGTTTGCGGTCATTCAGCAGGCTGTTGAGCGCATCGCCGTCGCAGCGCAGAACCGGAGTGGCCACCCCAGCCTTGGGTGCGGCACGCAGACCGGTGATCAGATCTTCGACGAACCAATGCGGGGTCAGCGGTGCATCGCCCTGCAGGTTCACCACGATGTCATAGCTTGCGCCCAGCACATCATGCGCTTCGGCGCAGCGTTCGGTGCCATTGCCACAGGTTTCCGAGGTCATCACAACCTCGGCCCCGAACCCTTCGGCCACCTCGCGAATGCGGTCGTCATCGGTGGCAACCACAACGCGGTCCACGCCCGAGACCGAACTGGCCGCGCGCCATGACCGCTCGATCAGAGTCATTGCATTGCCACTGGCCCCGGTGAGCGGCACCAGGGGTTTGCCCGGATACCGGGTCGAGGCGTAGCGGGCGGGAATGGCGATCAGAACGGACATCAGGCCTCCTTCAGGTCTACACCCGGAGCGTAGGCGATAAAGAACGGGTTTGCATAGCCGTCCTTGCCATAGGTCAGCGGCGCATGATTGTCGAACCGGACAACTTTGCCGCCCGCACCTGTCAGCACGGCGTGACCTGCTGCCGTATCCCATTCCATCGTGCGGCCAACGCGGGGATAGATATCTGCCTCGCCCGTCGCAATCAGGCAGAACTTCAGCGACGAGCCCGCGCTTTTGCTGTCCTGCACTTGATATTTGTTGATGTAATCGTCGGTCGCCTGGTCACGATGTGACTTCGAGGCCACGACCAAAAGCGCGGAATTGTCTGGATCAGAGACCGAAATCGGAGCCACGGCGCCGGGTTGATCCTTGTCCAGCGCGCCGGTTTCCTCGACCGATTGCCCGTCGGCCAAAGTATAGAACATCCGGCCGCGGGCTGGCGCATAAACCACGCCGCGCGTTGGGGTGCCGTTTTCGACCAGCGCGATATTAACGGTGAAATCGCCACGCCGGTTGATGAACTCTTTGGTGCCATCCAGCGGATCAACGATCAGGAACGTATCGCCTTTTTCAGAATGCGAGGCGGCCTGTTCCTCGGTCACTAGCAGGATATTGGGGAACGCCGCGCGCAGACCGGCCGAGATCAGCGCATCGGCGGCCTCATCTGCTTCGGTCACGGGGCTGGCATCGGATTTGACCTTCACGTCAAACCCATCCGAGTTATAGATGTCCATGATCGTATCGCCCGCTTCCAGGGCCAGACGTCGGATGACGGGGATGAGGGCATCATAGGTCACAAAAAAGCTCCGTTCCTGTGATTTGTTGATCGAATAACCTGACGGCCTTATGCTGTGCTGGTTACGGAACGGCAAGAATTTCGTGCCAGATTGCAGGCAATAATACAGGAAAGACGCTTCGGGTGTTTTATTACAAGCGAAACCGGTCGCTTATAGGCGGTGCGTTTACGACGGCGGAACTGGTGTTTCACGCCGTGGTCCGGAATGTCCGATCTCAACACAGCAATGCTGTGCTTTCGGTGCTTATCAATATTTTCCAGGTTCTGGTGCTGGTGAGTGTGTTTTACGTGATCATGTCCCTTCTTGGCGCGCGCGTTGCCAAAATCCGGGGTGAGTTCATTCTGTATCTGCTGTCTGGGGTTTTCCTGTTTCTGACGCACATTAAAGCCGTCGGTTCGGTTTCCGGATTGGACACGGGTAATAACCCGATGATGCTGCATTCGCCGATGAACATGATGGTCGTGCTTATGGCTGCCGCTTTCGGGTCGCTGTATACTCAGGTTTTGACAATCGTCATCATCCTGTTTGTCTACAGCGTATCGGTTGCTCCGCTGGAAATTCAGGAGCCCGGTGGCGCCTTTGCCATGCTGATGCTGGCCTGGTTCACGGGCTGTGCGGTCGGCGTGGTGTTCATGGCGATCAAGCCCTGGTTTCCGACCACTGCCACGATCATGAGCACAATTTACCGGCGCCTGAATATGGTGTTCTCGGGAAAAATGTTCGTCGGCAATGCGCTGGGCGGGTTCATGTTGACCATGTTCGCCTGGAATCCGTTGTTTCACATTATCGACCAGTGTCGGGGTTTCGTTTTTCGGAATTACTATCCGCGCAATACCAACTGGGAATATCCTGTCTGGGTCGGGTTGGCTCTGTTGTTGATCGGCTTGCTTGGAATTTTCTTTACCCGCCAGCATGTGTCGCAAAGCTGGAGCGCACGCCGTTAACCCGCCACGCGCAAGGTCAGGTTGATCCGCCCGCCCTTTGGCAACAGTTTTGAAGACCCGAAACGAATGCGATCTACCCCGTGATAGGTTAGGCGCGCGGGTCCGCCCATCACAACAACATCGCCCGAGCCAAGCCAGATCGATTCCGTTTTGCCCCCTCGGGTCGTGTTGCCAATGCGGAACAACGCGTCGTCACCTAATGAGATCGAAAGGACCGGCCAGGAAAAATCGGCCTCGTCCTTATCCTGATGCAGGCCCATTCGCGCCCCTTCGCCATAGTAGTTGACCAAGCAACAGTCGGGGTCACGTTCGGAGCTGGCAAGATCGCGCCAGATATCCAGAATGCAGTCTGGAATGGCGGGCCATTCCATACCCTTTGGATGGTGCGGCTGGTACCTGTACCCGTTCTTGTCAGTGACCCAACCCAGCGCCCCGGCCGAGGTCATGCGAACAGACATTTCCTTGCCCGAAGGGGTGGTCGGGCGGAACAAAGGTGCTGATTTCAGAATCGGACGCAACAGCGTGATCAGCTGTGCCTGGGCAGCTCCGTCAAGGTAAGCTTTCCTGATTTCAAAACCGCGTAAAAGCAGCCGCGCCATTCTAGATTCCTCAATCCTTGCCAAAACCTTGCTAAAAAGGCTGCAGATTCCTGAAAACCTGCATTTGTGAATGCTTGCAGGCCCCTGTTCCCGTCCTTATATACGCCGGGACGCGCGATGGTGTAGGACCATTGCGCAAATCAGATCGGGGCCAGATGCCATAACGGGTCGGGCCTCGGGACATCGCCTTGAAGAGAAAGGGATTGAACATATGGGAAAAGTAATCGGGATTGACCTCGGCACCACCAACTCGTGCGTTGCCATCATGGACGGTTCGCAGCCGAAGGTCATCGAAAACGCCGAAGGGGCGCGGACCACGCCCTCGATCGTCGCCTTCACCGAAGATGAGCGACTGGTCGGTCAGCCTGCGAAACGCCAGGCGGTCACCAACCCCGACAACACGGTTTTTGGCGTCAAACGCCTGATCGGTCGTCGTGTGGATGATGCCGAAGTCGAAAAAGACAAGAAAATGGTACCATACGCCATCGTTGATGGCGGCAATGGCGACGCGTGGGTCGAAGCCCGCGGTGAAAAGTACTCCCCAAGCCAGATTTCGGCCTTCACTCTGGGCAAGATGAAGGAAACCGCTGAAAGCTACTTGGGTGAGGAAGTCACACAAGCCGTTATCACCGTTCCGGCCTATTTCAACGACGCACAGCGTCAGGCGACCAAAGATGCCGGTAAAATCGCCGGCCTGGAAGTGCTGCGGATCATCAACGAACCGACAGCTGCCGCTCTGGCCTATGGTCTGGACAAGGAAGAAACCCAAACCATCGCGGTTTATGACCTTGGTGGCGGTACCTTCGACGTAACCATTCTGGAAATCGACGACGGGTTGTTCGAGGTTAAATCGACCAATGGCGACACCTTCCTGGGTGGTGAAGACTTTGACATGCGCATCGTCAACTACCTGGCGGATGAGTTCAAAAAGGAACACGGTGTCGATCTGTCCCAGGACAAGATGGCGCTGCAGCGTCTGAAAGAAGCTGCGGAAAAAGCCAAGATCGAACTGTCCTCGACCTCACAAACCGAGATCAACCAGCCGTTCATCTCGATGGGCGCCAACGGCCAGCCGCTGCACATGGTCATGAAACTGACCCGTGCCAAGCTGGAATCGCTGGTTGGTGATCTGATCAAGAAGTCGATGAAGCCCTGCCAGGCTGCTCTGAAAGACGCAGGCCTGTCGGCTGGCGACGTGGATGAGGTTGTTCTGGTCGGTGGTATGACCCGGATGCCGAAAGTAATCGAAGAGGTCACTAAGTTCTTCGGTAAAGAGCCGCACAAAGGTGTGAATCCGGACGAAGTGGTTGCCATGGGCGCCGCCATTCAGGCAGGTGTTCTGCAGGGTGACGTCAAAGACGTTGTTCTGCTGGACGTGACACCGCTGTCGCTGGGTATCGAAACGCTGGGTGGCGTGTTCACCCGACTGATCGACCGCAACACCACGATCCCGACGAAAAAGTCTCAGGTCTTCTCGACCGCCGAAGACAACCAGAACGCCGTGACCATTCGCTGTTTCCAAGGGGAACGTGAAATGGCTGCGGACAACAAGATCCTGGGTCAGTTCAACCTCGAAGATATCCCGCCAGCACCGCGCGGCATGCCGCAGATCGAGGTGACTTTTGACATTGACGCCAACGGCATCGTCTCGGTTTCGGCCAAGGACAAAGGCACTGGCAAAGAGCAGAAGATTACCATCCAGGCATCGGGCGGCCTGTCCGACGAGGACATCGAAAAGATGGTCAAGGACGCCGAAGAGAACGCGGAGGCCGACAAAGAACGCCGCGAGCTGGTCGACGCAAAGAACCAGGCGGAAAGCCTGATCCACTCGACAGAAAAGTCGATGGAAGAACATGCCGACAAGGTTGATCCAACAACCATCGAAGCCATCGAGCTGGCGATTGCCGCGCTGAAAGACGAGCTGGAAACCGAGAATGCCGACAAGATCAAGTCGGGCATCCAGAACGTTACCGAAGCGGCCATGAAGCTGGGCGAAGCCATCTACAAAGCGCAAGCTGAAGACGGCGAAGATGAACCTGCCGCTGCGGATGCTGCACCTGGCGAGGATGACATCGTCGATGCCGAGTTCGAAGATCTGGACAACGACAAGCGTAGCTAACGGGTAACCGGGCCAATTCGGGCCGGTCCGGTCACCGGGCCGGCCCGATTACGTTGAGGCAGAAGGAAATACTGATGTCAAAACGCGACTATTACGATGTGCTCGGCGTATCCAAGGGTGCATCAGCGGACGAGATCAAGAAAGGCTTTCGTAAGAAAGCCAAAGAATTGCATCCCGACCGCAACAAGGACAATCCGGAGTCAGAGGCACAGTTCAAAGAAGCGAACGAGGCCTATGACGTCCTGAAAGATGCTGAACGCAAGGCGGCTTATGACAGGTTCGGTCATGCTGCATTCGAAAATGGCATGGGCGGCGGTGGCCGACCTGGCGCTGGCTTTGGTCAGGGCGACTTTTCCAGTGCATTCTCGGATGTGTTCGACGACCTGTTCGGCGATTTCATGGGCGGCCAACGGGGCGGGGGCGGTGGACGTCGTGCCGCACGCGGTTCGGATCTGCGCTATAACCTGCGCGTCTCGCTGGAAGAGGCGTATTCAGGTCAGCAGAAAACCATCAATGTCCCGGCAGCGGTTGCCTGTTCGTCCTGCGACGGATCTGGGGCTGAAGGCGGTGTTGAGCCCACCACCTGTCCGACCTGTTCGGGTATGGGCAAGGTGCGTGCGCAACAAGGCTTTTTCACAGTAGAACGCAGCTGTCCGACCTGTTCGGGCCTGGGTCAAATCGTCAAGAACCCCTGCAAATCCTGTCAGGGTGCGGGCCGTGTTGAAAAAGAACGCGCTTTGTCAGTTAACATTCCAGCCGGTGTCGAAACCGGCACGCGCATTCGTCTGGCCGGTGAAGGCGAGGCTGGAATGCGCGGTGGCCCTCCGGGTGATCTATACATCTTTGTAGAGGTCTCAGATCACAGGCTGTTCGAGCGTGACAGCGTGAACCTCTATTGCCGCGTGCCGGTCAGCATGGCCAAAGCCGCGCTTGGTGGTTCGATCGAAGTTCCGACCATCGACGGTGGCCGCGGGCGTGTGCAGATTCCAGCGGGCAGCCAATCGGGTCGCCAGATGCGACTGCGCGGCAAGGGCATGCCAGCCCTGCGCGGCGGCGGTGTTGGCGACATGTTCATCGAGCTGGCCGTGGAAACTCCGGTAAACCTCACCAGCCGCCAGAAAGAGCTGCTGCGCGAGTTCGACGACCTGGGTGAAGACAATCACCCGGAATCCAACAGCTTTTTCTCCTCCGTCAAATCCTTCTGGGACGGGATGAAGGGCTGAAGTCTTTTCCCAAAAAAGGGGGCGCTGCCCCCGCGACTCCCCCGAGGTATTTAGGGCCAGATGAAGCAGGTGATCCGCTCTTCATCGGGCTAAAAATACCTCGGAGCGCGAGGCAGAGCCTCGCAAATCTCCGCTTGATTATTGTCGCCGCTCCTGAGATGGTCCGCGCAACCGTTGGGGTGCCTTGTTCGCAAGGCTGAGAGGTGCAGCTGCATCAACCCATCGAACCTGATCCGGGCAATTCCGGCGGAGGGAACGGTCTTATGAATACAGACGTTTTCCATCCTCCGTTGTTGCCCCTAGAAGATGGAGCAACGACATGGCAGCTATTGCCTTGACCATTGCAGGGTCCGACAGCGGAGGCGGGGCCGGAATTCAGGCCGATCTCAAGGCGATGTCGGCGCTGGGCGTTTACGGGGCTAGCGTTGTTACGGCAGTGACTGCGCAGAACACCCGGGCCGTGACGGCGGTTCATGGCATTCCCCTTGATGTGATCCGCGCACAGATCGACGCGGTGCTGAGCGATCTGGATGTTGGGGCGATCAAGATCGGCATGCTGGCAACCCCCGAGATTATCGAGACCGTGGCAGATGCCTTGTCAGGCTATGCGGGACCCATTGTCTTGGACCCTGTCATGATCGCGAAATCCGGGGATGCTTTGCTGGCCGGTGACGCGATCCAGACCCTGACGGACCTTCTGATACCACGCGCGACCGTCCTGACACCCAATTTGCCCGAAGCTGGGCGGCTGCTTGAGCAGAACGAAGCGCAGTCTCCGGATGAAATGGTGGCTCAGGGGCTGGCCCTTTGCGCAAAGGGTGCCGCGTCGGTTTTGATGAAAGGCGGGCACGGTAAGGGCGAGATATGTCATGATCTGTTGGTTGACGGCTCGGGTTTGGTGGATGAATTCACGGCGCAGCGCCGGAATACAAAGAACACCCATGGGACCGGATGCACCTTGTCCTCGTCCATATCCGCCGGGCTGGCCAAAGGTCTGAGCTTGCGGGATTCCGTGGCAGAGGCACATGCTTATTTGCAAGGCGCTATCGCCCAGGCTGATGGGCTGTGCGTGGGCCGGGGCCATGGTCCGGTGCATCATTTCCATCGGGTCTGGCCAGCGTGAGGATCTGGTCTGTCATAGGGGCAGGCGTGGCCGGTTTGGCTGTTGCGTCCGAATTGGCCCATCGCGGCGCACGGGTGCAGGTCTTTGACCCCGCCGGCCTGCCGGGTCCGCATGGCTGTTCTTGGTGGGCCGGGGGAATGCTGGCCCCGTGGTGCGAGTTCGAAAATGCCGAAGAGCCGGTCTTGCGCCTGGGGCAGGGTGCTTTTGACTGGTGGGCGACCCGGACCAAGGTTCATCAGCGCGGTACTTTGGTCGTTTGCGGTGCGCGCGACTTGCCGGATTTGCGTCGGTTTGGTCGTCGAACGCAGGGGTATCATGAGGTAAATCAGCAGGAACTAGCCACATTAGAGCCTGATCTACATGGTTTCGGCAACGGTCTGTATTTCAAGGACGAAGCCCATATAGACCCACGCAAGGCGCTGCAGGATGTGTTCGACGATCTTATCGCGCGGGGCGTTGCCTTTCATCGCGAACCCGCCCCTGCTGGGTTGGAGAACGCGATTGACTGCCGTGGTCTTCAGGCGCGGGACGCCTTGTCTGATCTTCGGGGCGTAAAGGGTGAGATGCTGGTGATCCGCTGCCCTGATGTGACGCTGACCCGGCCCGTGCGCCTGTTGCATCCCCGGATGCCGCTTTACATCGTGCCGCGTGGCGATGGCATCTACATGCTGGGCGCGACGATGATTGAATCCGAGGATAAAACCCGCATCACCGCGCGCTCGATGTTGGAACTGCTCAGCGCGGCCTATGCGTTGAACCCCGCTTTTGGCGAGGCCGAGGTGCTAGAGATCGGCGTCGATCTGCGCCCGGCCTTTCCCGACAATCTGCCTCGGATCCGGCGTCGGGGCGGGACGATTTACGCCAACGGGCTGTACCGCCACGGGTACCTGCTGGCACCGGCGATGGCCCAAGGCGTTGCCGATCTGGCACTTGAACACAAACATTCGGAGATGGTCGATGAAGATCGTGCTTAATGGCGAGCCGCGCGAGGTGCGGGCCGAGACCTTATCGGAATTGCTGATGGAATGCGGCTACTCGGGCCGTGTCGCCACTGCGGTGAACGAAGATTTCGTGCCCTCGGGGCTGCGTGTTGCCCATGCTTTGGTTGAAGGGGATCGGATCGAAATCGTCGCGCCGATGCAGGGGGGCTGAGGATGAAATCCTTTTACGGAACCACATTGGCCAACCCGCTGATGCTGGGCACGGCGCAATATCCCAGCCCAGCTATTCTGGAGCAGGCCTTTCGCGAAAGCGGGGCGGGTGTTGCCACGGTCTCGCTTCGCCGTGAATCCGGGGCGGGGCAAGCATTCTGGCAGATGATCCGCGATCTGGGCGTGTTGGTGCTGCCCAACACCGCCGGATGCCACACGGTCAAAGAGGCGGTGACCACCGCCCATATGGCGCGTGAGGTCTTTGATACCAAGTGGATCAAGCTGGAACTGATCGGCCATACCGACAGCCTGCAGCCGGATGTGTTCCAGCTGGTCGAAGCCGCGCGCATTCTGACCAGCGACGGGTTTCAGGTCTTTCCCTATACGACCGACGATCTGATTGTTGGCGAACGGCTGCTTGCCGCCGGGTGTGAGGTGCTGATGCCATGGGGCGCGCCGATCGGGTCAGGGCGGGGGCTGAACAATGAATATGCCCTGCGGGCGATGCGGGCAGAGTTCCCGGATGTGCCCTTGGTGATTGACGCGGGCATCGGCCTGCCCAGCCACGCCGCCCACGCGATGGAGCTGGGTTATGACGCTGTACTGCTGAACACTGCTGTGGCCCGCGCCGGGGACCCCGTTTTGATGGCCCGCGCAATGGCCCGCGCGATCGAGGCCGGGCAACTGGCCCATCAGGCCGACCCGATTGAGGCGCGCGATATGGCGGAACCTTCGACCCCGGTTATCGGAAAGGCGTTTCTGTCATGACACTCGACCGGTTTTATCCGATCTTCGATCATTCGGACTGGCTGCGCCGGATGCTGCCGCTGGGCATCAAGTTGGTACAGCTGAGGGTCAAGGACCAGCCCATGGATGTGGTGCGTGACCAGATTGCCAAGTCGCGTGACCTGTGCCGCGCAAATGGGACAGTTCTGGTGGTCAATGACTATTGGCAGGCGGCCATCGACGCCGGCTGTGACTGGGTGCATTTGGGGCAAGAGGATCTGGACGAGGCCGATTTGATTGCCATCCGCAAGGCGGGTTTGAAACTGGGCGTGTCCACCCATGATGATGATGAGTTAGAGCGCGTGCTGGCCATGGACCCCGACTATGTGGCGCTTGGCCCGGTCTATCCCACCATCCTGAAAAAGATGAAATGGCAGCAGCAGGGTCTGCCCCGCGTCACAGAATGGAAAGCGCGCGTTGGTGATACTCCACTGGTTGGCATCGGCGGGATGAGCGTCGAGCGTGCACCGGGTGTCCTGCAGGCTGGGGCGGATATCGTCTCGGTCGTGACCGATATTACCCTGGATACCAACCCCGAGGCGCGTTTGAGTCAATGGATCGAGGTCACCAGATGAGCCGTTATGCCCGTCAGACGCTGTTGCCAGAGGTTGGGGCCGAAGGGCAGGCGCGCCTGTCCTCGGCCCGTGTTCTGGTGGTGGGTGCGGGCGGTTTGGCCGCCCCGGTCCTGCCGTTGCTGGCTGGGGCAGGGGTCGGGCAGATCACGATCCTGGATAGGGATCAGGTTGAGCTGTCCAACCTGCATCGGCAGACCTTGTTTTCTGAGACGGATTGCGGACACCCCAAGGCCGAGCGTGCGGCGGCACGGTGCAAGGCGATCAATGGGGACATAGACGTCAGCGGCAAAAAACAGGCTCTAACAGACGAAAATGCCAGTAACCTGGTCGCTCAGGCGGATGTGATCTTGGATTGCGCAGACAGCTATGCGGCTAGCTATATCCTGTCGGACACTTGCTTGGCGCAAGGCAAGCCGCTGATCAGCGCCTCGGTGCTTGGGCTGTCGGGCTATGTCGGAGGTTTCTGCGGCGGCGCGCCGTCTTTGCGGGCGCTGTTCCCGGATGCGCCGGACAGCGGGGCAAGCTGCGCCACCGCTGGTGTTCTGGGTTCGGTCGTCGGGACGGTCGGCGCGATGCAGGCACAGATGGCGTTGAACCTGATCCTTGGACTGACGCCCTCGGTGCTGGGTCAGATGGTTCAATACGATGGTCGGACACTCCGCAGCACGGCCTTCCGCTTTGACGATGCGCCCGAACCGAACAGCTGTTTCCGGTTTCTCTCGGCCGGGCAACTGACGAGAGATGACCAGATCATCGAGCTGCGCAGCCCCGAGGAATCCCCGCGCCCAGTACATCCTAATGCGCAACGGATATCGCCGGATGATCTGAATCAGATAGACCCTAATAAAGGCAAAAGGCTGGCATTGTGCTGTGCTACCGGATTGCGCGCCTGGCGTGCTGCCGAACGAATTCAACCGAATTGGCCGGGCGAGATTGTTCTTGTCGCAGCCTCAACCTCGTGAACAGAAGGAACCGCGAGATATGAAAAAACTGATCGCTGCAATCGCCCTGCTGGCTGCCGCGCCGGCCTGGGCCGAGGATAAGATGACCGTCTTGTTGGATTGGTTTGTGAACCCTGACCATGGTCCAATTATCGTCGCACAGGAAAACGGCTATTTCGCCGACCAGGAGCTTGAGGTTGAGATCATTCCGCCCGCGGACCCCTCCGCGCCGCCGCGTCTGGTGGCCGCTGGTCAGGCCGATCTGGCGGTGTCCTATCAGCCGCAGCTGCACCTGCAAATCCATGAGGGCTTGCCGCTGAAACGGGTCGGCACGCTGGTTGCCACCCCGCTGAACTGCCTGCTGGTGCTGGATGATGGCCCGATCAAGTCGCTGGCCGATCTGCGGGGCAAGAAAATCGGTTTCTCGGTCGCCGGTGTCGAAGAGGCGATCCTGACAACCCTTCTGGGGCAGCATGATATCGGTCTGGATGAGATTGAGATGGTCAATGTCAACTTCTCGCTGTCGCCGTCGCTGATGACCGGTCAGGTTGATGCGGTTATCGGGGCGTTTCGGAATTTTGAGCTGAACCAGATGGATATCGAAGGTGTCGCGGGTCGCTGTTTCTATATCGAAGAGGAAGGCATCCCACCCTATGACGAGCTGATCTATGTCGCCAATCCCGATACGATGGATGCCGACAAAATCGCCCGTTTCTTGGCGGCGACCGAGAAAGCGACCCAGTATATCGTCAACAACCCGGAAAAAAGCTGGGAAATCTTCGCGGCCACCTCGACCGAGCTGAAGGATGAGCTGAATGCCCGCGCCTGGGTCGACACGCTGCCCCGGTTCGCACTGCGTCCGGCGGCGTTTGATGCGGGTCGCTATGCGCGGTTCGAGGAGTTCCTGAAGAACAGCGGCATGATCGACAGCCTGAACCCGGTCAGCGACATTGCCATCGATGTGACCGCGCAATGAGCAATTACGGCAAAGCTTTCGCATTGATGCGGGATGCCGCGCAGGGGCCGTGGCGGGATTACACTCGCCACACCTTTGTGGAAGGGATGAAAGACGGAACTCTGCCGCGCGCGGCGTTCCTGCATTACCTGCGACAGGACTATGTGTTCCTGATCCATTTTTCCCGTGCTTGGGCACTGGCGGTTGTCAAATCCGAGACTCATTCGGAAATGCTGACCGCCGTAGCCACGGTAAATGCGCTGGTTGCCGAGGAAATGCAGCTGCATATCGGTATCTGTGAGGCGGCTGGGATCTCCCATGAGGAGCTGTTCGCAACCCCTGAACGCGCCGAAAACCTGGCCTATACGCGCTTTGTGCTTGAGGCCGGGTATAGCGGTGATTTGCTGGACCTGCTGGCGGCTCTGGCCCCTTGTGTGATGGGCTATGGTGAAATCGGCACGCGGTTGGCCTCTGAAGCTACATCCGAGGTCTATCGTGATTGGATCAATACCTATGCCAGCGACGACTACCAGGGCGCATGCAAAGCGGTTGGAGAACTGTTCGATCAGGCTCTAACACGGCGTATTGGTGAGGACTTTGCAGCCTCGCCGCGCTGGGATCGCCTGTGCCAGACCTTCCGCACGGCAACCGAGCTAGAAGTCAACTTCTGGCAAATGGGCCTGACCCCATGACCCCGGCGCCCGATCTGAGCATCAAAGGCACGGCCACGATTGACGGAGCGACCCTGTTCGCGCCGCTCACCCTGACCCTTGGGGCCGGGCAGTGGACTTGCCTGCTGGGCGGATCGGGCGTCGGTAAAACCACAATTCTACGTCTGATTGCCGGGCTTGATACAGGTGCCGTGTTCACCGGGCAGATCACCGCCGGCGATGGTGCTCCGATGCAGGACCGCGTGGCCTATATGGCGCAGGATGATCTGCTGCTGCCCTGGGCAACGGTCGCACAGAATGTCTCGTTAGGTGCGCGGCTTCGGGGCAAGTCGGTCGATCTGGAGCGGCGCAACCGTCTGATTCAGCGCATGCGATTGCAGGATCATATGACCAAGAAACCCGCCGAACTGTCGGGCGGCCAACGCCAACGCGTCGCTTTAGCCCGCACGCTCATGGAGGATCGCCCGATTGTTCTGCTGGATGAGCCGTTCTCGGCGCTGGATGCCCGCACTCGGGCCGATATGCAGGACTTGGCGGTCGAGGCGTTGCAGGGCCGGACCGTTTTGCTGGTGACACATGACCCGGGTGAGGCCGCCCGGCTGGGCCAGTCCATCATGGTGATGACACAGCAGGGCCTGACCCCCTGTGAGCCGCCGCATGCACCTGCCCCGCGCCATGTGGACGACCTTGAGACGCTTGAGACGCAAGGTGCGCTGTTGCGCTTGCTGCGCGAGGCGGTCGCATGAAATATCTCTCAGCCCTTGCAGCCACCGTGTTCGCGATTGCCATCTGGCAGGGGATTGTCTGGACGACCGGCTTGCCTAAGTTCATCCTGCCAAGCCCCGCCGTGGTGGCCGAGACCTGGTGGCAGAACCGTTGGTTGATCGCCGAACACACTTGGATCACTGCGGTTGAAGTGGTGATTGGACTGGCCTTCGGGACGGTTCTGGGTGTGGTTACGGCGCTGCAACTGGCCAATTCGCGGGCGGCGCGAGTTCTGGTGCAGCCGATGCTGGTGTTCACGCAGGCTCTGCCGGTTTTCGCGCTGGCCCCGTTGCTGACGCTTTGGCTGGGCTATGGTCTGTGGTCCAAGGTCGCGATGGCGGTGCTGATCATCTATTTCCCGATCACATCGTCTTTCTTCGATGGGCTGATGCGGACGCCGCAGGGCTATCTGGACCTTGCGCGCACGATGCAGGCCAGTCCGCGTGCAGTGCTGTGGTATATCCGCATTCCGGCGGCGATGCCCTCGCTGGCGTCGGGGATGAGGCTGGCCGCCGTCTATGCGCCGATCGGGGCGGTGATTGGTGAATGGGTCGGCTCGTCGCAAGGGTTGGGATATTTGATGCTGTTGGCCAATGGCCGTGCAAAGACCGATCTGATGTTCGCCGCGATGCTGACCTTGGGAGTGTTTTCCATCGTGTTGCATATGGTTGTCCGCCGCGCCACTGCCCGCATGGCAGGTGAGGTGCGTTAACCATCTGGAAACCGATTCTGCGTCAGGCTGAGAGCATGACACAGGACGCCTTTTCCGAAGCCCCAATGCTATTCGATACAGACGAAGCCCCCGCGCAGCCGCTGCCGACGGGTCGGTTACCCTCCTACATCAAAGATCATCGCAAGCGGCTGCGCGAACGGTTCCTGTCTGGCGGGTCCGCCGCCATGCCGGATTATGAGCTGTTGGAACTGGTCCTGTTCCGTTCAATCCCCCGGCAGGATGTGAAACCGCTGGCGCGTGCGCTGATGGAAACGTTCGGCGATTTCAATCGGGTGCTGACCGCGCCCGAGGAACGGCTGCGCCAAATCAAAGGCGTCGGGGATAGCGTGATCACCGATCTGAAAATCCTTGAGGCCTGCGCCCATCGCATGGCCCGCGCACGGGTGATGAGGCGACATGTGATTTCCGGATGGGACGCATTGCTGGACTATTGCCACACCACCATGGCCCATCGTGAGACCGAACAATTCCGTGTGTTCTATCTGGATCGCAAAAACGTGCTGATCGCTGATGAGGAACAGGCCAAGGGCACGGTGGATCATGTCCCTGTCTATCCGCGTGAGGTTGCCAAACGGGCGCTGGAGCTGAATGCCTCGGCGTTGATACTTGTGCATAACCATCCGTCAGGTGACCCGACCCCGTCGCAATCGGATATCGACATGACCAACCGAATTCAGGATGCCTGCCTGGCACTGGGCCTGACGCTGCATGACCATCTGATCATTGGAAAGTCGAACGAGCTGAGCTTTAGGTCCGAGGGTTATCTGTAGCTGCTATTGAACCCAGACCTCGACCCGGCGGTTGACCTTTCGGCCCCATTCCGTGTCGTCGCAGGCCATTGGCATGGCCTCGCCAAAGGCGTCGACCGTGATTTCGATGCTGTCCCCGATAGCGGTTTCAATCTCGGCCAATACGGCATTGCGAACGGTTTTTGCCCGCAACAATGCGATCCGCGCATTGGTTGACGCTGCCCCTTCGCCATCGCTGAAGCCGACAAACCTAAGCTTTCGGGCATCGAGGGTCCCGGATTCCAAAAGAAGGGCAAGATGTCGGATATTGGACCGTGACTGCGCATCCGGGCGCGAGGAACCGGGCTCGAACCGGAAGGACAGTGACAGGCGGGACATGGGTCTGAAAATCTCGACCAGCCGCTGAAGTTCCTCCAAACCAACTTCTGATCCGCCCGACGCGATAGCATTGGCAAGTCGATCCCCTTGCACCCCAAGACCCATAGTCTCGGGGGTTTGATCGACAAAGCCAGCTTCGCGTATTGCCATCTGCGCCTCGATTCCTTGGGTGTAGGCCAGGAATTGACGTGCAAAACGCGGCAATCGCCTGTCCGGCAGGTATAAAAACATAGGTGAGGTCAGCGGATAATCTTCGGTCTTGATTGACTGCCGAGTAGCCGCCAGCGCATGACCGCACCCGCCGGTCAAAGGCAGGGCACGCGCGGTGCTGGCTTCGGCTTGGCTTGCCACACCTATTGAAAAGGGATCCGCAGCAACGGTACGTACCAGATCAGTACTGCGGTCATGCCGAATGGCCGCCTCGGAAAGGGCTGTGCCGGAGGGTGCCAGAAGCCTGTCTTCGACATTCTGGGCCAGACCCGAACCGGCTTCCGGAAGGTGCAGTGAAATTGGCGCATCGGGTCCGCCCAACTCGGCCCAACTCGTAATCTCGCCCGAAAACACCCGGGTTAATTCCGCAAGCGAGATTTGCTGTAACGGGTTCGAGTTGGCAACGATTGGTACCAAAGCGTCAAGCGCGATGACGCGGGCCCGGCGGGTGCGGGTCAGATCGCCAAGGCCTACCGCTTGTGCGGCTTGCTCCTCTTCGGGTCGGATTTCGCGCAACGCCAGAACAATATCAGCCTGGTTTTCTGCCTGCGCCCTAAATCCGCGCTCAGTGTTCCCTGCGTCAAAGAAGAACCGACCCAGCGGTGCTGCCCTCCCGGGTTGGTGCAGTTCGTAAGAAAATGTGTTGGCGGTCAGCCTGTTTGGAGTCGCCGACAACCCTTGCTGCTGTGCGAAGCCAACAATCAGCGCTGGTAGAACCTTTTCCGCCATGACCGAAGATCCGGCAAATCGGATTTCAGCCACAAAATCGGTCAGGCTTGGGCAGGCAGGTCCGGTACAGGTCACACCGGACCCATCAACTGTCAGCGTGCCGAATTGTGTTGCCACACGATAGAACTCGCCGTCAAATCCCAGCAGGTCACCGGTGACTTCGACCTTGCCGTCATGCGATCTAAGCGAGATGTCTTGCGCCTGTGCGCCCGACGCGATTGTAACGGAAGCCAGTGCAGCCGCTGCCACACGAAAGAATGTCATAAGATGCCCGAGCCTGCCTGCGGATTTAGTTTGCGGCGATTGTCAGGTCTTGGAAGAGATTATTCAACACCAGAAACTCTCCGGTGCGGGAGCATTCAGGAAAACTCAGCGTCCTGTCTTTTGATCTCAACCGATCATCCCGCAATTCAAGCGACTGGATGTTCAGGTCGCGCCCGCAATTTTCCGAAGTCACCTCGGTTTCGACAGTGATTTCTATCGACCCGTTTTGGTTGGAAAGACCAGCAGGGAACGAATAGATTTCGATGTTTTTCATGTCCCCGGTTCCGGTATTGCCCAGACGCACTACCTGTCCGGCGCCTTCGGTCGGGGTCTCGGCCGAGACATGGCCATTGCCGCCATAGCTGGCCCCGAATTCCAGCGCATGAATTTGCAGGTCAGTTTCACCCTGCCATTGCAGTGCAATGCGTTCGTAATTGGCAATGTCAGCGATATGGGTGGTTGCGACTGTTCCATGCTGGTCTTCAAACGAGATCAGAAAGATCGCATATTCTGACAGGGCCGGGATTGTCATGTCCATGCGCCCTACTGCGTCGGTGCGCTGTGTGACTGTCAGACCGCTATGGTGAATTTCCACAGATTCATTACTGTGGCAGGGGGCGTTGACGACCAGCCGGGCGGCAGCACCGGGAACGGCAGTAGCGCGCGCACTGAGGGTGCAGTCAATGGGATTGACTGGTTCTGATCGACTGGATTCGATAAAACGGTTGTCGGACCCAGTCTCTTTGCTTGTTCCGTGAACCGGTGCAGATGAGGTCAGAACGACTTCGCTTAACCCGGGGATGATTGAAGCCTGATCTGTAACTGATGCCACATCAACAGAAGCCCGCTCCCCTCGCGGTTGCGCAGGGGTTCCGTTCTGCATGAGGTAGCCAATGGCCAATGCACAAGCAACGGTGCCGCCAGTGGTTACGTAGTTCTTAATTACAAACAAGACACCCTCCCCAGTTGAAGGAGCGATTCGCACCCTGCAGTTGAATCACGGCTAATATGTGGCCGTGAGGCGGACTCATTGTGTCTCGATTGTGGTGACGTTAGGTCAATCGGCCATGGCAATGCTTAAACTTCTTGCCTGAACCGCAGGGGCACTTGTCGTTGCGCGACGGGTTTCCCCAAGTTGCCGGGTCGTCTTCGACAAATCCAGGCCGCGCATCACCCGAGGCTTCGGCCTCGGCCACCGCTTCGGCGTGACCAGCGGCCTGATCTACCGCCTGCTGCGCCCGTGCCTGCTGCGCTTGCATCTGGGTCAGCATTTCGCGCTGTTCCTCTTCGGTCAGCGGTCGCACGCGGGACAGCTGCTGGGTCACGGTTTCGCGCAACGAATCCAGCATGGATTCGAACAGCTGGAAGCTTTCGTTCTTGTATTCGTTCAGCGGGTCGCGCTGGGCATAGCCGCGGAAGCCCACGACCGAGCGCAGATGTTCCAGCGTCAGCAGATGTTCGCGCCATTTGCTGTCGATCGTGTTCAGCAAGACCTGTTTTTCGATGTTGCGCATGTTCTCGGGGCCGAACGCGGCCACTTTTTGCGCCATCATTTCGTCAGCGGCGTTGATCAGCCGTTCGCGCACCTGCTCGTCATCTACGCCTTCCTCAGCGGCCCAATCCTGAACCGGGGCGTCAATGGTCAATTTTTCCTTGACCGCTGCGTGCAAACCCTCGGTATCCCACTGATCGGCATAGGATTTCGGCGGCATATATTCGTCGATCAGGTCGTCGATCACCTGTTCGCGCATGTCTGATACGATTTCGGAAAGGTCGTCGGCGGACATGATTTCGCGCCGTTGGCTGAATACCACCTTACGCTGGTCGTTCATCACATCGTCGAATTTCAGGACGTTCTTGCGCATGTCAAAGTTGCGACCTTCGACCTTGGATTGCGCCCGCTCCAGCGATTTATTCACCCAAGGGTGGACGATGGCCTCACCTTCTTTCATGCCCAGCGTGGTCAGAACCTTGTCCAACCGTTCCGAGCCGAAGATGCGCATTAGGTCGTCTTCGAGGCTGAGGTAAAACACGGTGCGGCCCGGATCACCCTGACGGCCGGACCGGCCCCGCAGCTGGTTGTCGATACGGCGGCTTTCGTGGCGTTCCGAGGCCATGACGTAAAGGCCACCTGCGGCCAGAACCTTTTCCTTTTCTTCGGCATGGCGCGCCTCTTCGGTGGCGCGCAACTGGGCCGGGTCGGCATCGGGGTTTTCTTCCAGCGCCTGCAGAACCTTCATTTCCACATTGCCGCCCAGCTGAATATCAGTACCGCGACCGGCCATGTTGGTGGCGATGGTTACTGCGCCATATCGGCCCGCATCGGCAACGATCTGCGCCTCTTGCTCGTGTTGGCGGGCATTCAGAACATTGTGCTGGATACCCTCTTTGGTGAGCATCTGGCTGAGCAATTCGGACTTTTCGATGGAAGTGGTGCCCAGAAGGACCGGTTGTCCGTTTTTCTGGGCTTCCTTTGTCTCGTCGATCATGGCGCCGTATTTTTCGGCTGCGGTACGAAAGACCTGATCGTCCTCATCCAGACGCGCGATCGGTTTGTTGGTTGGTACTTCGACAACGCCCAGACCGTAGATTTCGGTAAATTCCTCAGCCTCGGTCAGCGCGGTGCCGGTCATGCCGCCCAGCTTGTCATACAGGCGGAAATAGTTTTGGAACGTCACGCTGGCCAATGTTACGTTTTCGGGCTGGATCTGCACGTTTTCCTTGGCTTCGATGGCCTGATGAAGACCTTCCGACAGGCGACGACCTGGCATCATGCGACCGGTGAACTCATCAATCAGAACGACATTGCCGTCCCGCACGATGTAATCTTTGTCACGTGTAAACAGCTTATGCGCGCGCAAGCCCTGGTTCACGTGGTGAACGACCGTGGTGCTTTCAGGATCATACAGCGAATGGCCTTCTGGGATCAGGCCGTTGGCAATCAACTGTTGCTCCAGAAACTCGTTACCCTCATCCGTGAAGGTCACGTTCCGGGACTTTTCGTCCAGCGTGAAGTGATCTTCTCCCAATGACGGGATTAGCGCATCAATCGCGGTATACAGGTCCGACCGGTCCTCGGAGGGCCCGGAAATGACCAGCGGCGTCCGCGCCTCGTCAATCAGGATCGAGTCGACCTCATCCACGATCGCGAAATTGTGGTGTTTCTGGTAAATTTGATCCAGTTCCGCCTTCATATTATCGCGCAGGTAATCAAAACCCAGCTCATTGTTGGTGGCATAGGTCACGTCACAGGCATAAGCAGCCTTTTTCTCGGCATCGGGCTGCCCTGACCAGATGACACCGGTGGTCATGCCCACGGCGGCAAACACCTTGCCCATCCATTCCGAGTCGCGCTTAGCCAGGTATTCGTTCACCGTGACCACATGCACGCCCTTACCGGTCAGCGCGTTCAGATAGGCGGGGAGGGTCGCAACCAATGTCTTGCCTTCACCCGTTTTCATCTCGGAAATATTGCCCTGATGCAGGAAGGCGCCGCCCATCAACTGCACATCAAAGGCACGCAGGCCCAGCGCGCGTTTTGCCCCTTCGCGTACGTTGGCAAACGCCTCGGGCAGCAGATCATCCAGGCTTTCGCCTTCCAGCGCACGTTTGCGCAGCTCGGCGGTCTTTGCGATCAGGCCGTCATCCGACAGATTCTCGAACTCGGGTTCCAGCGCGTTGATCTGTTCGATCAGGGGGCGGGTCGCCTTGATCTTGCGGTCGTTCGGTGTTCCGAACACCTTTTTGGCGAGCGTTCCGAGTCCCAGCATGTTCACTCCAGCGGATCTGTTCTTGTCTTGGTTTTGACAGGCTTGCCCACCTTGCGCGCAACCCATAGATACGGGGGGTGAAAGGCGGCCCTGTCCAAGGCTTCAAAGCGATGTAAGCGGCAGGTTCCAGAGTGTCAACGCTGCGCCCTGCCGTGGCAAAGAAATAGGATGATTCCATGCCCAAAGGCCTCACTTTTCTGCCATCGCTGGCCCTTGCAACGGTGATGGCGCTGCCATTGGCCGCCGAAACCAAGCCCGATGCCAGCACGGTGGTCGCCCGCGTAAACGGCGAAGAAATCACTCTGGCGCATGTGATCGCAACGGTTGCGACACTGCCCCCCAACTACCAGCAGGTCGAAGATGATGTTCTGTATGATTTCATCATCGAGCAGCTGATTCAGCAGCAGTTGCTGGGCCAGGAGCAAGAAGGGCTGAGCAATCTGAACGCCTTGGCCATCGAGAACGAGACGCGGTCTTTGCTGGCGGTTCAGACCGTAAATGCCCTGATCGACGAAGTTGTAACGGCAGAAACCATTCAGACCGCCTATGATGCGCGCTTTGCCGAGTTTGAAGGCGAAGATGAGTTTAATGCCAGCCATATTCTGGTCGAGACCGAGGATGAGGCAAAAGACCTTAAGGCTCAGTTGGATGATGGCGCCGACTTTGCCGAGCTGGCCAAAGAAAAATCAACCGGTCCTTCCGGCCCGAATGGCGGGGTGCTGGGTTGGTTCGGCAAGGGGCAGATGGTTCCCGAGTTTGAAACCGCCGTTGTCGCGCTTGAGAAGGATCAGGTGTCGGACCCGGTGCAGACACAGTTCGGCTGGCACGTGATCATTCTGAATGACAAGCGCAAATCCGAAGCGCCCGCACTTGATGCGGTGCGCGACGAGCTGGCACAGGATCTGCAAAGTGAAGCTATTCAGGCCCGTATCGGCGAGTTGACCCAGGCTGCACAGATCGAACGTCCTGCGCTCGAAGATGTGACCCCGGGCATCGTGCGTCAGTTGGACCTGATTCAGGAGTAACCCCGTGGCCTCGATCACCAAAGTCTCTCCGCTGGCCCCGGCGGCGTTTCCCGAATTGCCCGCGATTGACGGTGTGCGCTTTGCGACCGTCGAAGCCGGCGTACGCTATCAAGGCCGCACTGATGTGATGCTGGCGGTCCTTGATCCAGGCACTTCAGTGGCTGGGGTCTTTACCCGCTCGGCCACACGCGCGGCACCCGTGCTGGATTGTCAGGACAAGATCGGCGGGCCAAGTGACGGGCCGGCGGCGATCCTTGTGAATTCGGGCAATGCCAATGCATTTACCGGGCATTATGGCCAAAGCTCGGTCGCCGAGGTGACGCAAGCAGTGTCCGAGACCACAGGCGTGCCGGTCGAACGGGTTTTTACCTCGTCAACTGGTGTGATCGGTGAACCCTTGCCGCATGGCCGCATCGTGGCGCAGCTTGAGGCCCTGAAATCCGGCCTCAGTCGCCACGCAATCGAAGATGCAGCGCGGGCCATCATGACCACGGATACCTTTCCGAAAGGAGCTTCGGCGCAGGTCGAGATTGATGGAAGAACAGTCTCTATTGCGGGGATTTCCAAGGGTTCTGGCATGATCGCGCCTGATATGGCGACGATGCTGGTTTATATCTTCACCGACGCCCAGGTCGAGCAATCCGCGTTGCAGCAGATGCTGGGTACGCAGACTGACCGCACTTTCAACTGCATCACTGTCGACAGCGACACTTCGACGTCGGACAGCCTGCTGCTGTGTGCTACTGGGGCTTCGGGGGTGGATGCGACAGACAATGCCGCCTTTGCTGAGGCTTTGGAAACCGTGATGCTGGACCTTGCCCAACAAGTGGTACGCGATGGCGAGGGCGCCACGAAATTCGTAGAAATTCGTGTGACCGGGGCTGTCACCGATGCCGACGCCAAGGTGCATGGATTGGCGATTGCCAATTCACCACTGATAAAAACCGCCATTGCGGGCGAAGACCCGAATTGGGGCCGCGTCGTCATGGCCATCGGAAAATCGGGTGCAGCTGCCGACCGTGACCTGCTGAGCATTTCTTTCGGAGACATCCTTGTGGCCGAAAAAGGCTGGGTCAGTCCCGATTACCGCGAGGAAGACGCCGCCGAATACATGAAAGCTCAGGACCTTGTAATCGGCGTCGATCTGGGGCTGGGCGCGGGTAAATCCACCGTTTGGACCTGCGACCTGACCCATGGCTATATCGAGATCAACGCGGATTACCGGTCGTGAAAACAGTTCTGGTTTCTGCGGTCGCCCTGATAGACATCGAGGGCCGGGTGCTGCTGGCGCAGCGCCCCGAAGGCAAATCCATGGCTGGACTTTGGGAGTTTCCCGGCGGCAAGATCGAACCCGGCGAAACGCCCGAGGTCGCCCTGATCCGCGAACTGTACGAAGAACTGGGCATCAACACATGGTCCTCCTGCCTTGCGCCGCTGACCTTCGCCAGCCACAGCTATGATGATTTTCACCTGCTGATGCCGCTGTTTGCCTGCCGCAAATGGGAAGGCATTCCACAATCGAAGGAAGGACAGGCGCTGAAATGGGTGCGTGCGAATGATCTGCGCAGTTACCCGATGCCTGCGGCAGATGTGCCGTTGATCCCGATTTTGCGGGATTGGCTTTAGGGTCCCGGTTCGATCTTGTCTGGACGCTGGAATTCAGCGCGCGATCTAAACATATTGCAGCGCTTAGGCGCAGGCAAGAAACGGAAAAGCGCACGAGTGCAATCGCTTGAAAAGTAGGGAGATGTTTGGAGTTTGGTGCCCCCACACGGCATTTAGACCTTGCACCACCATACCCCACGACATTCCACTTTCTTATAAAAACCAACACCCTAAGACTTTAGCTATTCCGTTATGTGTCAGGATATAGCAGGATACCGCAGACAATAAGGCGGATAGAAGGGTGGACGGATGGCGCGGCCTATCCATAAACTTTCGGCCGCAGCGGTGAAGGCAGCAGGCCCCGGTAAGCACAACGATGGTGCCGGATTGTGGTTACACAAGCGCCAAGATGGCGGCGGGCAATGGTTCCTCAGGATCACGGTACACGGTTGCAGGCGTGAAATGGGCCTTGGGTCCATTGCAGATGTATCGCTCAAAGAAGCAAGAGAACACGCGGAACAGTGGCGCGCCTTTGCCCGGAAGGGTCTTGATCCAATCAAAGAACGCGAAAAACAACGGCGTGAGGCTGAACGCAATTTACATTGTTTGGCGGATGTCGCATTGGACGCGTTCGAAAGTCGGAAGGCCGAACTCAAAGGCGACGGTAAAGCTGGGCGCTGGTTTTCTCCTCTAGAATTACATGTCTTACCCAAACTGGGTAGATCCCCGTCTCAGATATCGATCAGATCGACATAAGGGACGCTCTGAGGCCCATTTGGCACTCCAAAGGGGGGGGGAACTGCCCGGAAAGCCATTAATCGCCTCAGCATCGCTCTAAGGCACGCTGCGGCGCTAGGCTTGGACGTAGATTTGTAGGCTACCGAGAAAGCCAAAGCGCTTCTTGGTAAATCTAGGCATACGCCACAACACATGCTGCTATGCCGTGGATTGACGTTCCAGAATTCTACAGAGCCCTAGAAGTGCCCACGACAACCAATCTGGCCCTGCGGATGCTGATCCTGACGGCAGTCCGCTCAGGTCCGCTCCGCTTTATGAGATACGATCAAATTGAAGATGACATTTGGACAATCCCTGCGCATCAGATGAAGGGCCGGTTAGGCCAAACGGCGGATTTTCGCGTGCCTTTGTCCGGCGAAGCCCAGCGCGGGTTGACCTCACCAAACCCTTCTACCGTGATGGTTTTCTCTTCCCCGGCCTTCGCAAAGGAGTGATTTCGGATATGACGATGGGGCAACATATGCGCAAGGCAGGTTTGCCATATAGGCCTCATGGGTTCAGATCCAGCTTTCGGGATTGGGTGGCGGACCGAACCAATGCGCCAAGGGAAGTCGCAGAAACCAGCCTTGGCCATGTTGCAGGAAGTCAGGTCGAAAGGGCGTATCGCAGGACGGATTATCTGGAGCAACGTCGACTAATCATGAACGAATGGGCTCGTTATGTAACCGGCGAGGAAGAAAGCATCCATGATGATTTCTGAACCGTCCGCCCGAAGCCCAAGCGGTAACTCGCTGCAGGATCTGACATTCAAAGCGAAATATTAGACAACATCGTTCGCGCAGTTCGGAAGACGGATGGCTGTCGGGGTCGGCATTAAGATCGGCGCTGAACATCTCCCCAAAAACCCTGTTGAAACCCTTTCGCATTAGAAACGTCAGCGATCGGCTTCTTCCTCTTCACTCCTTCACATCCTGCTTTAGCAGAAACTGATTCTTGAAATTCTTCAGCCCCGGCATAACATCGGCATTGGCGATATCGTCACTCGCATGGATTTCATGCTCTAGAAATTCCTTCAATGCGTCACCGTCGTCACTGACCAGTTCAATGATCAGGTCGTAACGTCCCGCGACCCACAGGATGAAAACAACCCTTGGGTTCTTTTCAAGGCGCTTCGCCACCTGGCGTGGGGTCACGCCAGCGGCCACATTCAACCCGATCATCGCGTCGGTTGTGTATTCTGTGGCCACCGGATCCGACATCGCAACGATCCGCAACATGTTGTTGTCTCGCAGACCGCTCACCCTGTTGCGGATGGTTCCTTCGGACACATTCAACTGCTGTGCAATTTCCGAAAAAGCCATCCGACCATCTTGCTGCAACAGCCGGATGATCTGCTGGTTCAAGTCATCCTTTGGGGACCTAATGCTCTGTGCGGAGGCGCGCACGTTTGATTGCTTTTTGACTGCCATATACCCGATGCTCGATTGCTGCATTCGTAGCTGAGACTAGGTGAGGACATCGAAATTCGCAATTCTCTCTTAAGAATTCTGTGGCAGGAAGTGCAGAAAACGACATCTTTTGCCCTCGACACCGCAGCTTCCAAGGACCGTGACGCGGGCCTATTGCCAAATTTTCTGTAAAATCCCGCTGAAATTGCGGCTCTCGCAATCCACACGACCTGGTTATTCGAAATTCGCACTTCCATGCCGTTTTTTGACCAGATTATTTCTGATTCGTGCCCCAAAATCCCAGAATATTCGCGAAAATCGAAAGAATGTTAGGCGACTAATGCGATATTCGCAGTCGAAACTTCAGTTCCCGGCGCGGCGGGACAGAGTCCGCAAGTAGGAAGACCGCGAGAAACGGTAAAACCATGCGCCTGTCGTTGGACCGACGGGTGCAGGTGGCAGTGTCGAAGGGAGGACAAATGACAATTGCCGAGGATAGAACTCAGGCCATTGGAGGGCCTCAGCACGGGCTGACCGCCGGGGCGTATCGCAGCGAAGAGTTCTGGCAGCGGGAATGCCAGACTGTCCTGGCCAAGAACTGGGTGTTCATCGGGTTTGCCCATCAGATGGCTAACCCCGGTGATGCTCATCCGGTTACCTGCGCAGACTTACCACTGCTGGCGGTGCGCGGTCGTGACGGCGACATCCAGGTGTTTCACAATGTTTGCTTGCACCGGTGTATGACATTGGTCGACAAGCCTAAGAATGTCGGCAAGTTGATCCGCTGCCCCTATCATGCCTGGGCCTATGATCTGGATGGCCGCTTGCGGGCTGCGCCGCATTTTGCCGGAACCGGCAAGCAGGAGTTCGACGGCTTTGACATCAAAAATCATCGCCTCAAGCCTGTACGCACCCATGTCTGGCATGACTGGATCTTCGTCAATCTGGATGGGAACGCGCCTGATTTCGAAGACTATGCCGCGCCTTTGATTAGCCGGCTGGAGGGGATGGATTTCACCAGAGTGGAACCAATTGGCCTGCTCGACTTTGGTGAGATTAGCACCAACTGGAAGCTGATCATGGAGAACTTTATCGAGCCCTACCACGTTCAGTTTGTCCATGCCTCAACCACTGATCAACCATTGGAAAACCACTATACAATCACCGATGGCACCTGCATCGGCAGCGCGGTGGATCTGAACGAAGAGTTGGGCACATCCGGCAGTCTGGGGGTCAGCTCTCGCTATCTGACCCTGTACCCCAATTTCATTCTGGGCCGCTATTTTCCGGATCAGCTGGGCGTATATCTGAACGTGCCCATTGGTCCCGGAAAGATGCGCCAGTACCGAGCACTTTACACGACAGAAGGCCAGGAACTGAGCGCCGAGGAAGTACAAGCCCTCAGAAACCTTTGGTGGGATGTCCACAAGGAAGATCACGAGATGGTTGAACGCATGTTTGAGGGCCGCAAATCCCCGGTCGCCGAGGATGGGGGCCTGTTGTCGCCCGCTTGGGAGGACAGCGTCCGCGCCTTTCAGGATCTGATCGAGCGCGACGTGGCCGGTACTTAAGCAAGAAGGAACAATATCGATGAACAAGTCCATATCCAAAGGGTTTCGTCTGGCCCATACGATGATGCGGGTCACCGACATGGAGAAGTCACTGGATTTCTATTGCGGAATTCTGGGTATGGAAGTGCAGCGGCGCACGGACTACCCCGAAGGCAAATTCACCAATACCTTTATCGGCTATGGGCCCGAGGCCGAGTTTCCCACGCTGGAGCTGACCGCCAATTGGGATCAGGGCACGCCTTATGACAAAGGCGACGGCTGGGGTCACATCTGCATCGAAACGCCAGATGTTTATGCCGCGTGCGAACAGCTGGCTGCGGCCGGCGTAAACATCACCCGCCCACCGGGGCCAATGAAAAACGGCACAAGGGTCATCGCCTTTTGCGAGGACCCTGACGGTTACAAGGTCGAATTGAACGAATCCATACTGAAACACCTGGCACAGGAAGGCTGACCAAATGGGTGACACACCTCAACTTTTCAAATTCGATCTGGTTCAAAATCGCTACGACTCGATGGGCGACAGCGACACTTACATCAAACCGATGGTGACCAGCGAATTCAGCAAGTCCATGTGCGGCGGTATCAACGTCCTGAAAAACATCAAGGTGCCGTGGGATCTGACCTGCGACGAGATCATTTATTGCCTTGAGGGCACGTTCCGACTGGTTTGCGACGGCAAAAGCTATGTTTGCAATCGTGGTGATGTGCTGTTTGTCCCGAAGGACAACCACATCTCCTACGAGTCGGACGGCAAATGCGTGATCTTCTATGCCGCCTACCCTCACAACTGGAAACAGCTTGCCGGGATCACGCAGGTTCCGGGCATCGACCCTGACGATTTTGTCCCCGGCTGAACATCTTAACCGCTGAGCGACAGAACAACCGAAACCAGCACCAACACTGAGGGATCACCCTCGGTGAACCAAATCTGATTGCCATTCGATGGGAGAACGCCGAATGCCCAAGGACAATGCCAGCACCCGCATCTACTACGAGACTATCCATGACGCTGTCGAGCGTAACCGCCCGCGTATCGCAGAGGTACGGCAACGTCTGGAGGAGGCTGGCGTCAAATACGTGATGGCCGCCTGGATTGACCTGCACGGTATTCCAAAAACCAAACCCGTACCGATGAGTGATTTTGAACCGCTATGCCTCGGGAAAGGACCGCAATTTGCGGTGCATTCGATTTCTTACGTGCCCGAACTCAGCCCTGCCGACAGCGATCAGGTCGTGGTGCCGGATCTCGATGCCGTCTATGTCTGCCCGTGGGATACTTCGATGGCGATCATCTTCTCGGACCTCTACTGGGAAGATGCGCCCTATAATGTCTGCCCGCGTCAGGCCCTGAAACGTGCCATGCACGAGGCTGCGCAGGAAGGGTACACAGGTTATGCTGGGGTCGAGCCCGAATTCATTGTGATGAAATACGACGACGCCGGTCAGCCGGTGAAGGCGTTTGACGACGACCCTGCAAGCGGCCTTCGGCCCCGCCGTCAGGCGTTTGGCTATGACGTTGAATACTCGATCGACTCGATGGCGTTTCTGAAAGACATGATCGACATCATCGAGGGTCTGGGTTGGAACCTGCATGACGTGGTGGCCGAGGGTGCGTATTCGCAGTTCGAGCTGGATTTCCACTACACCAACATGCTGGAAATGTCTGATCGGCTGGCATTCCTGCGCATCACCCTGAAAGAAGTCGCAAAAAAGCACGGGATGTTCATCACTTTCATGCCGAAACCGACAGTGGGCGATTGGCGGTCTGGCGCGCATATCAACATGTCGATGCAGCATGAAAGCCGTCCGGGCGAGAACATTTTCGAAACGCCGGATGGCGATTGGAGTGACGAAAGCCGCTGGGCAGTTGGCGGACTGATGCAGCATGCAGAAGCAATCACCGCGATCACCTGTCCGACGGTGAATTCCTATAACGGTCTGGTGCCACGTGTTGGCGGCTTTGAAGGCGGCACGGTCACATGGGCCCCGACAAATATCACCTATGGCTTCAACAACCGATCCGCCCAGTTCCGCCTTCCGCAAAGCCGCCACTGCATCGAAAATCGCGCCTGTGACATGACAATGAATGTCTATCTCGCGATGGCGATGCACTTGAGCTGCGGAATAAAAGGCATCAAAAACAAGATCGATCCGGGCAAACCAACAGATTTTGATTTGTACTCAAAGACTGAATCCGAGCTTGCCGAGCTCGGTATACGCAGGCTTCCGCGAACTTTGTTCAACGCTATTGAGGCTCTGCGTCATGACGAGATGGCCGAACATGTGATGGGGCGCGTGATGCGCAACTCCTATATCGAGTACAAAAACGACGAATGGGAGCGCTATCACCAATCGGTCACTGATTGGGAAGTGCAAGAGTATCTGAGGCTGTACTGAAAGATGGTCGTGGATGAGTTTAGGACATTCGACCTTGGAGACTTCCCGCTTCTATCGGGTCAGGTTTTGCACGACGCCAAACTTGCCTATCAAACTTACGGCACGTTGTCGGCCACCCGCGACAATGTCATCGTCCTACCGACCTTCTACACGGGGACAAATACTCGGAACGAAGGGTTCTTCGGCCCCGGTCGCGCTATTGACCCAAGCCGCCACTTCATCGTCAGTCCAAATTTGTTCGGCAATGGCCGTTCGTCTTCGCCCTCGAATACGCCCTCCCCTCAAGACGGCCCGCGATTTCCGTTGGTGCAGATGTGGGATAATATCGCGGCGCAGCATCGGTTGATCCAAGATCACCTCGGCATCGAAAAGATCGCGCTGGTCGCCGGCTGGTCAATGGCGGGCTGTCAATCCTATCAATGGGCGGCGCAATACCCGGATATGGTACAAGCGATCTTGCCTTTCTGCGCCTCGGCCAAAACCTCAACGCATAATTTTGTCTTCCTCGAAGGGGTCAAGGCCGCCCTTTGCGCGGACCAGAATTGGAACGGCGGCAATTATGACAGCCCGCCCGAGGCCGGGCTCAAAGCCTTCGGTCGGGTTTACGCAGGCTGGGCTTTCTCTCAGACCTTTTACCGTGAGAGGCTTTATGAGCAGCTTGGATTCCAATCCATTGAAGAGCTGATGCAAGATTGGGAACAGGACCATGTACAGAGCTGGGATGCCAACAATCTACTGGCCAAGCTTGCCACCTGGCAGGCTGGCGACATCTCTGCCGGGCCACTTTACAATGGGGATTACAAACTGGCGCTGGGTGCCATCAAGGCGCGTGCCATCCTGATGCCCTGCACTCAGGACCTCTATTTCCCTCCTGAAGACAATGAAATTGAGGCCCACCACATGCCTAACGCCATCTTCCGTCCTTACGACTCGCCATGGGGTCATTGCGCCGCCAATCCTGGTAACGACAAAGGCTTTGCGGCACAGTTGGACGTTAATATCCGCGAGCTCTTAGAAGAATAAGACCTTGTAAATAAATGAGAGATTGTACTCATTCATTAGCGACTGGTACATTCCTTCAAGTGAAGGGCAGCAATTCGGCAACAGAACTGCAACCGCAGTGGATTAGCTATAGTTACGCTCTGGGTAATTCGTTCGATGTTGCCAAGTCCGCATTACTGCGCATAACAGACGTCGATGCCAGTCGCGGAATTCGAAACATTGGACTCACTGCTACCGTCGGATGCGGCGCAGAATGACTCGCCTAGCCAAGATAAACCCTGTCCTGTACGGCCCAAACCAGCCGTTTGCCTCACCACTCGACGCTGCAGCGCAGCCTGCGCATTGCTGCCGTTCGTGCACCTTGCAGCATTGTCGAACAGCGGGTGACGGCAAACCACAACATAGCCGTCAAATTCTCGGGATACTCTGCCACAGTTAGGATCTTTCTTTCGGCCAATAATCCTGAAGCAAACCTATGGCTGTGCGCCCTGCTTCCAGCACTCGGTCTGCCTCTTCTTCGGATTCCGTCAGACGAGCCAGGGTAATCGTGCCCATCAAGAGCGCCATCGCAGCTACTGGCTGTAAATCAATGAGTCTGGAGCCTAGTGATTTCGGTAGGAATTCAGGCCGTGTCTCTATATTTCTGGGGCTTCTCCGGATGTTCCCCGCACTTTCAGGACCGCAGAATACTCGAAATGACGGACTGGAAGTTCGGGTGTTCGCATTCGGTCCAGAAGGATCTCGGCCAATCGCTTGCCTAACATTTTCGGGTCGATCGCCATGGTTGTCAGGCCGGGCGTCGAGACGGCAGCATCCTCGATGTCATCGAAGCCTACTACCGAAAAATCATGTCCGGGTTTCAAACCTGACTGGATCAAGCCGAAGCAGGCACCAAGCGCTACAACATCTCCGTTACAAACAATGCCTGTCACCTCGGGGTGTTTGTGACGGAGCGCTGCGACAGCGTCAAATCCGGCGCGCTTGGTCTCCTCACATGGCCAGATTATTGGGCGCACGCCATCCAGTTTTTCACAAACGCTAAGGTAACCGGCGATGCGCTCCTCGCGCACCGACGTTTGCTCGGTGCCGCCAAAATAGGCGATGTACCTGTGTCCCAAATCAATCAAATGCTGTGTGGCTTGAGCAAGAGCCTCTGTGTTTAGAACACCAACGTGATCAAGGGACTGTGATACCTTGCGCATGAAAGTAACAGCGGGAACACCGTGGGTTTCCAGAAGCTCCATAGCGTCCTCGTTCGTGTCGAGCGCCGGCACCCAAATCAAACCACGGCGACCAAATCTGATGCAGGCTTCCAGGAGGCGGTCCTGACGCTGAAGGTCTCCTTGTGCATCGAGGACCGACACCATGAAACCTTCGGTTTCGAGCAAGTCGACAGCGCCGCTGACAACCTCTGCGTTAAACGGGTTGGCCAATTTGTTAATGATGAAACCGATTTCGCGATTGTCGCCCGATCGCATTGCGGCCGCCGCTTGATTTGGGACGTAGCGCAGACGCTTGGCTGCGCTCAGGACTTTCTGACGGGTCTTCTCTGAAATTCGACCAGTGTCACGCATAACCTGGCTGACGGTTGGAACCGACACACCCGCTTCTTTGGCAACGCTGGATAAGGTGGGTTTTTTCGTCATGGGTCACAGTCTTGGTATAACGTTTGCCTAAAGTCGCAAGCGGTTTTGCAAATGGCAAGCAGTTTATGACGAACGCTTGGGCGCAAGAGGCTTGACTCATGATACAACGATATATCATAGTAACTGCATTCTCCCTCGGACTGATCCAAGGTTGTCGGCGAGGGAGGGAGGTTGCCTGGTTTTGGACAACCTCAGACATAGGGAGGAAAACATGTCTATTCATTCGAAGCTGGCGGGAGCCGTGTCCGGTGTGGCCATGCTTGTTGGCGCTGTCACCGTGCAAGCTGAAACTCTGTTCTGGTCGACCCAGGCCCGGCCAGCCGAAGAAGCGCAGGCGATGCGGACCGAGGTTCTTGGTGGCTTCGATGGTGGAGTGGATTACCAGCCGAACGAAGACGGCCCTTGGCTGACGCGTTTGCAAGCTGAACTACAAGCGGGCTCGGGTAGCATTGACTTGCTGGGTTCTTTGCACGGCAACTTCTCGGCGATGAACCCTGATGACCTAATGGATCTCAGTGATCTTGGCGTCATGTCGGCCTCAGACACTTTCAATGATCTGGCCAAGCTGGGAACTGACGGCCTGCACTACATGCCTTGGATGCAAGCGAGCTACATCATGGCCGCCAATAAGGAAGCGCTGCAATACCTGCCTGAAGGTGCGGACATCAATGCGCTGACCTATGACCAGTTGATCGCATGGGCGGCGAATGTAGAAGAAGCAACTGGCCAGAAGAAATTCGGCTTTCCTGCAGGACCCAAGGGTCTAAAACACCGCTTCTTCCAAGGCTACCTCTACCCGTCCTACACTGATGGTGTCGTGCGGACATTTGCATCGCCCGAGGCTGTGACAGCATGGGAGAAGTTCAAAGAGCTGTGGAGCCATACAAACCCTGCATCGACCAACTTCTCGTTCATGCAGGAACAGCTGTTGAACGGCGATGCCTGGATCGTCTTCGACCACACCTCGCGCCTTGCACAGGCGTTTAATGAGCGTCCTGACGATTTTGTTGCCTTCCCGGCGCCTGCTGGTCCGACCGGCCGTGGCTTCATGCCTGTTCTGGCAGGTGTTGCCATCCCACGCACCGCGCCAGATGCAGAAGGTGCCAAAGCGTTGGTGACCTATTTGATGCAGCCCGAAACACAGATTGCGACCCTAAAGGCCACAAACTTCTTCCCTGTGGTTGAAGTCGAACTGCCAGACGATCTGCCGCCTTCGGTCAAAGCTGCCGGCGAAGCGGTTGCCACGATGAGCGGCTCACCAGATGCTAATCCTGGCCTGCTGCCTGCAGGTCTGGGTAGCATGGGTGGGGATTTCAATCGTGTTTACGTAGATGCGTTCGAGCGCATTGTTCTGGCTGGTCAGCCCATCGAGCGGGTTCTGGAAGATCAAAAGAAACAGCTGGAAAAGATCATGACTGAAACAGGCGCGCCTTGCTGGGCACCAGATGCACCATCGGAAGGTGCTTGCCCGGTCGAATAAGACCTTCCCTGACTGCCGGGCCGCCGAAGCTGTGGCCCGGCTCCCCCAGCAAAATCCCAATTTAAAGGAGTGGTCCGATGGAAGCGCGGCTTTTGCCCTATTTTCTGATCCTCCCGGTGACGCTATTTCTTTGCCTGTTTTTCCTCTATCCGTTTGCGCTGGTTGCGCAGCAGGCTTTTGGAACAGGGAACGGCTTTTCACTGGATAACTTTCGCGAGGTCGTGAGCTACTGGAAGTTCCCGATCTCGATGAAGAACACCTTTCTTCTGGCCGCGGCCGTGGTACCGATCCAGCTGGCGTTGTCACTTCTGATGGCCACGATGGTCACGAAAATGGAAAAGGGCCGTGATCTGGTTCTGTATATTTGGACCATTCCGCTGGGTATTTCTGATCTTGCCGCCGGTATCATCTGGCTGGCGATCTTCGAGCAGTCGGGTTTCCTGAACTCGATGATGGTCGGGCTTGGTGTCACTGACCAACCTGTAAGTTTGCTGAGTTATCAAACACCGTGGGTAGTGTTCCTGGCGATTATGCTTGCTGAGATTTGGCGCGCAACTGCGATCATGCTGGTGATCCTTGTGGCGGGCATCGGCCTGATCCCCAAGGAATACTACGAAGCTGCGGATGTGTTTGGCGCCTCGCGCTGGAAACAGTTCACGCGTATCACCCTGCCGCTATTGCGCCCGTCGCTGCAAACGGCCCTGGTCCTGCGCGTCATCCTGGCCTTCGAGGTCTTCGCCGTGGTTGCAGCTCTTGGGGGCACGATCTTCCCGGTGCTTATGGGCGAGATCTACGCCTATCAGTTTGACCTGCAAAATAGTGGGGCAGCAGCAGCGCTGGCGATCATCGTTCTGATTATCTCTATCGTCTTCACTCTGATCATCATGCGCGCTCTGCGCGTCCCGAAAGGAGCCACGATATGATGGCTGTAGCAGACGTCGTAGCCCCTGACACCCGCAAGGCGGGAAGGGGGCTTTACCGAGCAGGGGTGATCTTGCTGTGTGCCTGGGTGATTATACCGCTCTACCTGCTGTTCGTGAACACAATGTCCTCACCGGATACGGTGAACAGTTTCCCCAAGAGCTTCATCCCGGAGTTCAATATGGGATCCCTGGAATTCTTCATGGGGTTCCAGGGGATGCTGAGGGCGCTGTGGAACTCGGTTGTGGTGGCTTTGATGACGATGGTGATGTCCATCGCCATCGGAGCCCCCGCGGGCTACGCCCTATCGCGGTTCGACTTCCGTGGGAAAGAGCTGTTCCGGTTGCTGATCTTGCTGACACGGGCCTTTCCCTTGCCGCTTCTGGCACTGCCCTTGGCAGTTCTCTTCATCCGTACGGGCTTGGATGATACGGCTTTTGGTCTGGCGCTGGTTCACACAACGTTGGCGATCCCCTTCGCGGTGCTCATCACCTTTTCGCTTTTTTCAGGCATACCGCTTGAGCTGGAAGAGGCGGCTTGGACATTGGGCTGCACACGGCTGACTGCCTTTACCAAGGTGATCTTGCCCTTGGTACTTCCGGGGATCACGGCCTCGGCGATTTTCGCCTTTGTAATCTCGTGGAACGAAGTGTTCGCAGCCGCCGTGCTGACCATCGAAAACCGCACGTTGCCCGCATTCCTGTTGCAGACACTGGGCGAGGCCCCGTTGCACCTAAAATTTGCAGGCGGCTTCATCCTCGTGGTGCCTGCGCTGATTTTCATCTTCGCTGTGCGCAAATATCTCTTTGCCATGTGGGGCATCGCCAACCGCTGAGCGGTGGCTGAAAGGAAACTGTTATGGCTGAAATACAGATCAAAAACGTCGCCAAGAACTTTGGGTCCTACCAAGCTCTGCATGACATCAACCTTACCATCGCAGACCAGGAGTTCATGGTCCTTCTGGGGGCTTCGGGCTGTGGTAAATCTACGCTTTTGCGTATCATCGCCGGACTTGAGACAGCGACAACCGGCGAAGTCTGGATCGGTGGCCGCCGGGTGGATCACCTGTCGCCCAAAGATCGCGGCATCTCGATGGTATTCCAAAACTATGCGGTGTTTCCGCACCTAACTGTGTTCGAGAACATTGGCTTTGGGCTGCGGATGCAAAAACTGCCGGATGATGAGGTCAAGCGCCGGGTCGAACGCACCGCAGGTTTGATGCATATCGAGCAACTCCTAAAGCGCTATTCGGGCGAGTTGTCGGGCGGTCAGCGCCAGAGGGTTGCAGTTGCCCGTGCCTTGGCAATGGAGCCGGACGTGATCCTGATGGACGAACCGCTGTCGAACCTCGACGCGCTGTTGCGGATGGAAATGCGTGCTGAGCTGAAGGGTGTTCTGGCAGAAAGCAAGACCACTGCCATCTATGTGACCCACGATCAGGTCGAAGCCATGTCCATGGCTGACCGGATCAGCGTCATGCATCAGGGCAAGATTGTGCAGGCAGCCTCGCCCATCGAGGTGTATCGGGATCCAGCGGCCGAGTTTGTGGCCAGTTTCATCGGCAATCCGCCTATGAATTTCCTCCCCGCTGAAGCTGCGGGCTCTGGTCGCTGGACAGTTGCCGGGCAGAACTTTGACGGTCCTGCAAATGGCAAGGATCTGAAATGGGCCATTCGCCCGGAAGATTTGCGCATTGCAGATCAGGGGTTTGGAGCGCGAGCCAAGGTTGTTGAGCCTTTGGGCGCACATTTACTTGTGACTTGTGACGTGGACGGACACCAGTTCCGCGCAGTTCTGGACAGTGAGCTCAGCGTGAAACCTGGTGACGTACTTACGCTGGCACCGCAAGAGGGACGGGGGCGTTGGTTTGACTCCGAAACCACTCTGGCCGTCGCTTAAGGGAGAAACAGGATGAGCCAAGCTCTGATCGATCAGGCCCGAGGCGTCATGGAAGGAAATGATAGGGGCACCTACACCGTTCCTACCCATGGCCTCTATCCTTTCCAATGGAACTGGGACAGTGCTTTGTCCGCGCTTGGCTTTTCGCATTTCGACATGGATCGGGCTTGGGTCGAGGTCGAGACTCTTATGGCCCATCAGTGGGACGATGGTATGGTGCCACATATCATTTTCCACGAACCAGATGATGGATATTTCCCAGGTCCTAACGTCTGGCAAACAAGGCGAGATGTGCCCACGACTGGAATCACCCAGCCAGCGGTTGCGGGTTTTGCGTTGCGCAAGCTTTATGATCGAACTGAAGACAAAGCAGTCGCGCGCGAGCGTCTGGCCAAGCTCCTGCCCAAGGTCCATGCATGGCACAAATGGTTCTACCGCGACCGCGATCCCAAAAGCACGGGACTGGTCGCAATCATTCACCCGTGGGAGTCTGGCCGAGACAACTCTGTGGATTGGGATGAAGGGCTGGACGCCGTGCCGATCGAGGGTATCGCGCCATTTACGCGACGGGATACGACCCACGCCAACCCAGATCACCGCCCGTCGGACGAGCAATACAAGTGCTATATCTGGCTGGTCGAGTACTTCCGAGGGCTTGGATGGGATAATGCGAAGCTCCACGATGCCTCGCCATTTTGCCTCGTTGATCCAGGCTTTAACGGCATCCTGATACGGTCTTGCGACGATGTTGCGGATTTGGCCGAGTTCTTAGGCGATCCCTCGATGGCCTCTGAGGCCCGCGCGATGGCCACGAAGGGTCGTGCGGCACTGGAAAGCCTATGGAACCCGACGCTTGGGCAATACACGTGTTACAACCGCGCTGCTGGTCATCTGCAAGACACACCTTCGATTGGTGGGTTGCTCGCGGCAATTGCCGATGTCCCTCATGCGCGAGCTGATGCGCTCGCACGGCGGATCGCTTTGTTGGCTGAGCGATGCGGCTATCTGGTGCCCAGTCACGACCCAATAGATGGCGCTTTTGACAGCCTGCGCTATTGGCGCGGACCGACATGGTTAATCGTGAATTATTTGATTGCCGAAGGCCTAGGTCGGTCAGAGCAGGGGGCCATGGCGCAGCGTATCCTGGCTGACAGTTTGCGCCTCATCGAGAAAAGTGGCTTTGCAGAATACTATGACCCAAACAGCGGCGAGCCCTGTGGTGGTGGAGATTTTACCTGGACCGCTGCCATGGTGATCGAAATCCTCAAAAACCAAAAAGTGCCAGCATGAAGCGTTCGCGCATCAATGAGATCATGGCCCAAGCAGATGAGTTCATTTGCTCTCATGGCTTTGCTTTGCCGCCCTTCGCCTATTGGAGTCCAGAGGAATTCAAGGCTCGCAAAAGTGATGCGCGTCATGTGATTGACGCACGTTGCGGTTGGGACATCACTGATTACGGTGACGGTGATTATGACAGGATGGGCCTGTTCCTATTCACCCTGCGCAACGGGTTGCAGAGTGATTTAGCCAAGGGTGGCGGCATGTGTTACGCCGAGAAACTGTTGATTTCGAGGCGGGACCAGCTGTCGCCAATGCACACGCATGTTCTGAAAGCTGAGGATATCATCAATCGCGGTGGCGCAACTCTGATTGTTGAGCTTTTTGGCTCAGACGAGGCGGGTGGTTTTGCAGAGGATCGCGGCGGTGTGGTCTGGCTGGACGGCATCCGACATCGTTACCAACCGGGCGAGAAGCTGCGCCTGACACCTGGTGAAAGCGTCACGCTTCGTCCGGGTGATTGGCACGCGTTCTGGGCGAAGGAGGGGACGTGTTGATTGGTGAGGTCTCAACCATAAATGACGACGAGACCGACAACATCTTTCGTGAACCCATCGGCCGTTTTGCCGAGTTTGAGGAGGATGTTGCTCCGACGCATCTTTTGGTCAGCGACTATTCCAAATGGCTTGGCTGATTGATGAAATTTGTGATGACCAACTGGTGTTCGCGTTGGAACGCAATTTGTTGGACGAGCTGCGTTGCCAACAACCGCAAGGTGTTAACAGCACAATTCATTTGGTCTGCCAAACGGATGGCACGCTGAAGGGCGGGCTTCTGGGCACAACTTCTTATGGTTGGTTGTTGCTCAAAGTCTTGTGGGTGGCCCAGCCTTTCCGGCGTCAGGGGTTAGCACGCGCGTTGTTCGAGCGCGCTTCTACTTTGGCCGTAGCGAGGGGTTGTCACAACGTTTGGCTCGACACCTCTGATCCCAAGGCGCGCGAGATCTATCTGCGTTGGGGGTTTGTACAGTTTGGCAAGCTAGAAAACGGACCGAATCGTGGGCCGTCAGAACACAGCCGTTGGTTCTTACAACGGCCCATCGCCTGATCCGGAATAGGAAACCTATGATTGACCCCGCCAACAACCCTCGAAGCTTTCTGGAACACCTCTTTTCCACCGCCGTTGCTGTGGCCGACCCCATGCTCGTGGTGCCCCCACACTTGCCAAAGCGTCCAAAGGGGCGGCTGCTGGTGATAGGAGCAGGCAAGGCCAGTGCCCGCATGGCCGAAGCCGTTGAGGCCTACTATGGCCCTTGTGAGGGGCTCGTCATTACCCGTTATGGGTTTGCTCGACCGTGTAATGGTATCGAGATTGTCGAGGCGGCGCACCCAGTGCCGGACGCTGCGGGTGAAGCTGCAACGATCCGGATGTTGGAGATGGTTCAGGGTACGACTTCGGAGGATACGGTAATCGCCTTAATCTCGGGTGGGGGGTCTGCGTTGCTTTGTGCCCCGACAAAGGGCGTCACCCTCGCCGACAAAATCGCGCTCAATCAGGCGCTCTTGGCCTCTGGCGCACCGATCGGAGACATGAACATCGTCCGAAAACACCTGAGTCGCGTTAAAGGTGGACAACTGGCGGCGGCCTGTGCACCAGCACAGATGCTTAGCTTGCTGATTTCCGATGTGCCGGGTGATGATCCGGCGCTGATCGCCTCGGGCCCAACTGTGGGTGAAAAAAGCAGTGCAAAGGATGCAATCGATATCCTGAAGCACTACGGAATTACTGTATCAGAAGCGATGCTGTCTAATTCCAGCGTCATCCCTCCGGATGATCCCATCTTTTTGCGCGCAGAAACGCGCGTGATCGCTGCCCCGGTGCAATCCCTTGAGGCTGCTGCCGCGGAGGCTGAGGCCCAAGGCTGCAAGGTGCATCTTCTAGGAGATGCATTGGAAGGAGAAGCAAGAGTACTGGCAGCGCATCAAGCGGCGGAGGCCCTTTTGTTGCAGTCAACAATCAAGCGCCCGACCTTGCTGCTATCCGGTGGTGAATGCACCGTTACAAGGCGGGGAAACGGCATTGGAGGTCCCAATGCCGAATTCACGCTGGCCGCGGCATTGGCTCTGAACGGGGCGGCGGGCATTCACGTATTGGCTTGCGACACAGATGGCGTAGACGGTGCGGCAGAAGTGGCCGGTGCTTATGCAGGGCCCGATACGCTAGCACAAGCGTCCGGCAAAGGCGTCTCAGCCCGAGAAGCGCTGGACCGCAATGATGCCCACAGTTTCTTCGGTGCAATCGGAGGTCAAATCGTTCCAGGACCAACCCTTACAAACGTAAATGATTTTAGAGCGATTTTGATCCTTCCCAAGTGATTCAATCCCTAGGTTCTGGACCTATTAATTTGGTTGCCGTCATCCCGCCTGCGTGATTCATACCCGTGAGTTTCAGGGG